>JAYVJZ010000106.1:0-6394 GCA_043768865.1 Sphingobacteriales bacterium | reverse complement strand
CGATCTATTTGTTTCTACAATTGCCCCCCCCCCCTGCCCCCCCTGATAATTATCTAAATATCACAGTTACTACTCCCAACAGTCCGCCCCCATTAGCCCCCACTGACAACAACCCTGCTATGGAGCATGTGTTTACTGAAGACGAGTTTACGCCATTCGACCCTACGCTAGAATTGAGCAGTTACAAATTCCCTTCTGTCGATCTAATGACAGATTACAAAACCGAGCGTGGTGCGATTGACAAAGATGAATTGCAGCGCAATAGCGATCAGATAATACAAACATTAAACAACTATAACATTGCGATTGATAAAATAAAAGCAACTGTAGGCCCCACGGTTACATTGTATGAAATAGTACCTGCAGCAGGCGTTCGCATCTCTAAAATAAAAAACCTTGAAGACGATATCGCTTTGAGCCTATCTGCCTTAGGCATACGCATCATCGCTCCTATGCCGGGCAAAGGCACTATTGGTATTGAGGTGCCTAACGTGAACAAAGAAGTGGTGAGTATGCGCTCTGTAATTATGTCGCCCGCCTTTGCCAACAGCACAGCTGAGTTGCCTATAGGAATGGGCAAAACTATTAATAACGAAATATTTGTATTTGATCTAGCCAAAATGCCACACTTGCTCATGGCAGGGGCGACAGGGCAAGGCAAATCAGTTGGGTTAAACGCAGTACTAGCCTCGCTATTGTATAAAAAACACCCTTCGCAATTAAAATTAGTATTAATAGATCCCAAAAAAGTGGAGCTAAGTTTATATAAGCTGATCGAAAAACATTTTTTGGCTAAATTGCCAGGAGAAGCAGACCCTATAATTACCGATACAAAAAAGGTAATAGCTACGCTGCAAAGCCTTTGTATAGAAATGGATGAGCGCTATGATTTGTTAAAAACAGCCCAAGTCCGCAATATTATTGAATATAATAAAAAGTTTATCGAACGCAGACTCAATCCTAACAAAGGCCACCGATTTATGCCATACATCGTTTTGGTCATCGATGAGTTTGCCGATTTGATAATGACAGCAGGCAAAGAAATAGAAATGCCGATAGCCCGATTGGCACAACTAGCTCGAGCCATAGGCATACACCTCATAGTGGCAACGCAACGCCCCTCGGTTAATATAATCACCGGAACTATAAAAGCAAATTTCCCAGGACGTATAGCGTTCAAAGTATCTAGCAAAATAGACTCACGTACCATCATGGACGCAGGCGGAGCAGAGCAGCTTATTGGCAAAGGCGATATGTTGATTAACAACAGTGGGGATTTAATACGGGTGCAATGTGCGTATTTAGATTTGCCCGAAGTAGAACGTTTGACAGAATTCATAGGGTCGCAACGTGGATATAGTGACGCTTATCTGCTGCCAGAATTCTTTGATGAAAGCAACGAAGGCAATGCAAAAGACTTTGATATGAGCGACCGCGACCCCTTATTTGCTGACGCAGCACGTGTGATAGTTGCCTCACAACAAGGCTCTACAAGCATGATACAACGCCGGCTAAAACTAGGCTACAACAGAGCCGGACGATTGATGGATCAACTAGAAGGGGCGGGCATAGTTGGGCAAAATGAAGGCAGCAAAGCACGCGAAGTACTTGTGAAATCAATGGAAGAACTTGAACACTTTTTAACCAATATCGTATAGTTAAACGGATAGAGTACTGTGCTAAAAAAGTAATTTTGTGTAACGTAGTCAGGCTAATTTTTTAATTAATTAAAGGTATAATTTATTACGGGGCGTATATTTTTGATTTATATTTGTGAATTAATTGAAATCCAATTCAATAGCCCACTCTATATTTACCAACTATTATCCCCCACTTTATGATACGTTTTGCCCCTATTTTATTATTTTTTGTAACGATATTTGCCTGCAAAAATGAATCAAATACCAAAAAAATAGTCGTACAAGCGTGGAAAATAGTATCCGTTAATTCACCTGCTATGCAAGCTGAAAAAGATACTATGTTATCGATTTATAAATACATAGACGACAGTCTAGGCAACGGAGACAGTTTGGTTTCGTTGTTGTTAAAAGAAGAAAATGAACAATACGCCAACTCGTTGTTAGAATTCAAAAGCAATGGCACGTATGTTTTAGATGTTACAGTGCAACAAGAAAAAGGCAAATGGAACCTTGCTAACGACACGACCCTCGAATTTATTCAAGTAGAAGGGTCAACTACTACAATTTCAAAAATCAAAATAAAAGAGATTAACGCAAACCGGATGGTACTTTTGAGTACTGAAAATAATGATACTGTTACGATGATACTCGAACCAAGATTGTAAACATTACGCAATACCTACAGCTACCATTATGTCAGTATTCAAAAAAAAATATGGCTTACTTTTTTTGTTGCTTTTGCTACCACTCACTAGATTGGTAAGCCAAGAAGATTGGGGTTTTTGGGCACACAAGAGAGTGAATAGATTGGCTATTTACACCCTGCCGCCCGAGATGATAGTCTTCTTCAAAGAAAATGCAGATTGGATAACAGAGCATGCCACCGACCCCGACAAACGCCGCTATGCAATAAAAGAAGAAGCGCCGAGGCATTATATAGATTTAGATCAATATTGCAAGTTGCCCTGCACAGAATTACCACATTATTGGAAAGATGCAGTAGAAAAGTACACCGAAGATACACTTATGACCCACGGAATAGTGCCGTGGCACGTTACTTTGATGGTTTTTAAATTAACCGAAGCGTTCAAACAAAAAAACAAAAACATGATATTGAAATATAGTACCGAACTCGGGCATTATGTTGGGGACGCCCACGTGCCTCTGCATACCACCCACAACTACAACGGGCAATTGACAGGGCAAAAAGGCATACACGGTTTTTGGGAAAGCAGAATACCTGAGCTGTTTGCAGATATAGATTATGACTACTTCGTAGGGCCCGCTTTTTATATTGCTTCGACTCAAGAATTTATATGGAACGCTGTCCTAGCAAGCCACGCAGCGGTGGATAGCGTATTGCTTTTTGAACGGATATTAACCAAACAATACGAAGAGGATAAAAAATATACCTTCGAAGAGCGTGCCAATGTAACTATCAAAACGTATAGCTACGATTTTAGTAAAGACTATCAAGCAATGCTAGATAATCAAGTAGAACGCAGAATGCGAGCTGCAATAATAGGCGTCGGAAGCTATTGGTACACAGCTTGGGTGAACGCAGGGCAGCCCGACCTTTCAAGCATAGCAGACGCACCTTGGTCAGAGGAGGAGTTGAAAGAATTTCAAGCCTTAGATGCTAAACTAAAAGAAGGAAAAATATTCGGGCACGAGCATGAGTAAGAGGTAGGGTTAGTATTCTACCTTTTAATAAATTGGTATGATATTCGCTTATGAAAATGATGTTGATAAAATTCAAACTGTAACAGCCAAATAAGTGAACAACATTCCACAATTAAATAAAATAATAGGGGTAGTAGAAACAATATCATGTAGGCTTGCAAGGCATAATAACGCAAAGTGTAGTATTTAATTTTTTATATATTCACGTAAACAAATTTTTAAAAAAAACCAAAAAAAAAGTATGTTAGAACAATTATTAGATTTAGCTAAAACGCACCTAGGGGAACAATTTCATGCTGATCCTGAGGTAGATAATGCAATAGCTCCTGATGCAGCAAATGCGGCGAGCAGCTCTGTAATCGATGCGATTATGAGTCAAGTGAAAGGAGGCAATTTAGGTGCAATTACAGAAATGTTGTCGGGCAGCAACACAGACGCATCGCACCCTGAGGTGCAAAATTTGATGCCTAATATTGCTACAACTATTGCTGGCAAACTTGGGATAGCGCCTGAAGTAGCGAATGGTTTGGCGAGCAAGGCATTGCCTTTGATTATGAACATGCTCAATGGCAAAGTAGGTCAAGCCCAAGCAGGCGGCATTGACATACAGGGCCTGGTCGGGCAGCTGACTGGGGCTGCTCAGGGCGGCGGCGGCAATATGCTTGGCAATATAGTGAGTAGTGTGTTAGGCGGCAGTGGTGGCGGGTTGGGCTCGATAGTGGGCAAGCTACTTGGTGGCAAGTAGCTTGTTATTTTATATTGATTTATTAAAACAGTGGTGCTGTACTTTATGTATAGCACCCTGTTTTTTTTTGAGTAGTAATCTATTACTATTGAAAGGGTAGGTGCGTTAATTTTATGCAGAAGGCTCACTTGTTTTCGATGTTGCAATTTATTTTTAATGCTATGATTATACTAAGGTGGTGCTGCTTTGTTGATATAATAAAAAAATCGAGTAGATGGAAATAAAATAGCGGTTTTTTTCTAAGACTCATCACCTTCATTTTTTATTTGTATTGTGTTTTAATTTCTTATTTGTTGTTTTACTTTTGCACAAGGGTTGTAGAGGTAGGAAAAGTAATGGTGGGGCAATTGTTGTGCACTATAGTTGCGTAAGCAAGCATGAGGGCGTCGCCGTAGCTCCTTTTTTTTTTTTTTGATACAGTTAAGTAGAGGTATATGCTTTTGAAAAAAAATATAAAAGAGCGGGAGGCAGAGACCGACCTGAGGGTGCTTACGCCTGCCTGTGCGTTGGGTGGGCGGGGTGCAGGCAGGGTGTAACACACGAGGGGCATGCCCATAATGTTGTTGAACTTGTTGCCTACAATGTTATTGTAAATGTTGTGCGGTCTGGCTTAGGGCTTACTGTGATTGGGTCGAAAGAATGTGGCACTCTAATTGTATATTGTTAAGTTGGTTGGATATTATTTTTTTAAAATTTTAAAATGAAATGGGTATGAAAAAATTATTTTTTATTTTGTTGGCTGGGCTAACTTTGTTGGCGTCGCAGGAGGTGTGTGCGCAGAAGTTTGGGTATGTGGATACTGAAAAAATATTGTCTAAAGTGCCTGAATATGTGGCGGCTCAGAAGAAAGTTGATGAGGTGGCGAAGGGCTGGCAGGAGGAGATTGCGAAAAAATATAAGGAAATCGATGATTTGTATCGTGATTATCAGGCGCAGCAAGTGTTGCTGACGGAGGAGATGAAAAAGAAGAGCGAGGAGCAGATAACGGGTAGGGAGAAAAGTGTGAAAGATTTGCAAAAACAGCGTTTTGGGGCGAGTGGTGATTTGTTTAAAAAACGGGAGGAGCTTGTGAAACCGATACAGGAGAAGGTGTTCAATGCGATTACGAAAGTGGCTAAAACGAAAGGAGTAGATTTTATTTTTGACAAAAGCAGTGGTACTACGATGCTGTATAGTGATGAGAAATTTGATTACAGCAATGAGGTGTTGAAAAGCCTTGGGCTGTAAAATATTAACGTCAGTCGGGTTGTAAGTGTGCTTATTTACTCGTACTTTCGCGTAGTTTTTTGATGAACATAAACTTAATAAAAAATATTTAAAAATACGAATTGTAAAAAAATGAAAAAATTAATCTTAGTGGCTACCCTAATGTGTGGCATGTTTTCTTCTACTTTTGCTCAAAAATTTGGGCATGTTAACTCTCTTGAGTTGTTAAGCAAAATGCCTGAGGTTACGTTGGCAGACAAACAAGTAGAGGATTTTGGAAAGACGTTGCAAGATCAATTGCAAGGTATGGTAGCTGAATATAAAGCAAAATTGGAGGATTATCAGGCGAAAGCGAGCTTGATGAACGATGCTATTCGCAAGGTAAAAGAGCAAGAACTTGGGCAGTTAGAGCAACGCATACAGGAGTTTCAGAACAATGCGCAGGACAATATTACGACTAAGAAAAAGGAGCTTTATGATCCGATTTTGAAAAAAGCTGATGAGGCGATAAAAGCTGTGGCTAAGGAAAATGGTTATACGTATGTATTTGATACTAGCGTGGGTGCTTTGCTTTTTGTTACCGATAGTGATAATATTCTGTCGATAGTAAGCACAAAGTTGGGCTTGAAATAGTATTTTTCTTATGGTTATTTTATACACGATTATGAATATTTTTTTCATAATCGTGTTTTTTTATTTTTTTAAAGTCGGGTTTGTGCAAGATATGAAATAGGATTATAAAGTTCGATAGCATTGGCAACAAATGAAAAGAAAAGCGTTGGCTCACGATTATTAAATGCCGTAATAACGCAATTATTTTTATTGATACCTAACGTATAATTTCTTGGTTGTGCAGCGATATTTTATCAAAAAATCTATCGGTATTAGAGAGGTAAGTAGTACCTACTAGCTTCAAGTTATACTAATTTATTTGCAGTAGGCTTTTAACGCTTCAGTAGCTGCGGCGAGGTCAAGCCCTTCGGCTTTTTTGAGGTAGTTGCAAGCGCTGATGAGGTCGTTTTGTTTTATGTTGATTAAGCCTAAATAGTAGTAGCTGAGGGCGTCATTAGGGAGGCGCTCGAGTATGAGTTCAAAGTCAGATTCGGCACGGTCCCATTGT
>JAYVJZ010000105.1:0-2221 GCA_043768865.1 Sphingobacteriales bacterium | reverse complement strand
GGTATAGTTAAAAGAGCCATTGGGAGAAAAGGATAGTGTGCCGTTGCTGCTGCTAGAAAGCAGTTGTACCTGATTTCTATCAAAGTTCCCATCCACATCAAAATCAGCGGCCCCGTCATTCAGCGAATTGCCTGCAAGGCTTGTATTTTTCAGCAACAAATAACTGTTGTCAAAAGCTTGTGGTGGATTGTTTTTTGCGAGCACCTCAATCCAAACTTTTGCGGCATCGCAAAGGTTAGGGTTGCCACTATCACAAAGCAAATACGTAAAGCCATCTAAGGCGTGAAAATTTTGATTTGGCAAGTACAGAAAGGAACCATCGTTTTCTAGCTTAATGGTGCCGCTACTAGGTGAATCTATAAGATTAAAAAAAGCAAAAGGGCCATCAGTAAAACTATCATTGAGAGCTACCGTGTTTTGCAATGATATGTTTTCATTTACTTGAAACTTGTCTTCTATCGCAATAGGTGCCTTGTTTACAGCAATAACTACCACTGTATCTACCGTAATAATAGCGGCCGCTGTGTCGCATAAGTTGGGGGTGCCGCCATCGCAGCGCTCGTAGCAAAATGTATCCTTGCCTACAAAATTTACATTGGGCTGGTAGCTGCATACTCCATTGGTATCCATCGTGGCTACTCCATGTAGGGCATTGCCTAGCAAGCGGTAGTTGGCAGCAGGACCATCTATATCACTATCGTTGCTGCTTACATCGGCATTACTCAATAAGGTGTTTCTATTGGTTTGAAAAGTGTCTATCTGGACAATTGGTTTATCGTTAATAGCAAGTACCTTAATTATAACTGTAGCCGTGTCGCACAGCACTACTGCATTAGGAGCACCAGTGTCGCAGGCCTTGTAGGTGAAAGAAACGAGGCCATAAAAATTAGGATTAGAAACATAACTCATCAAACCGGAAGTAGCATTGATAGATAAAGCGCCATTTAGCATAGCCGTGCCGCCATTCACCAATGAAAAATTAAGCATACCACCACCTGGGTCACTGTCGTTACTTCCTATATTGCTGCTTAGAATGCCGTCTTCATTTATTGAAAAACTATCGAGAACTACAGTTGGCTTGCAATTATTAACGAGCGCATTTATTTGAAAAGTATCCTTGCAAGTTTGCCACACAGTTTTGATACCATAATAGGTACCTGGCGGCACCAAACCCGCTACAACGCTAAATCCTGCATTTCTGAACTGGTAACCTTGGTGGTTTACGGTATCGGCACTAATATTAATAAGTAAAGAAGGGCAGCAATTTGTGAGCACCGTGTCTGTTGTTGGGAAACAGCCTATTGCTACAGCATTTATCGTAACATAGCCAATAACACGGCAACCATTTCCGGTGATCAATCCAGGGCCACTCTCCGTGGCAAACAGGTTATTAGAAATCTTGCTGTTGCCCATTACCCACCCGCGATTCGCAACTACTGGAGCACATGCTATTTTTCTACAATCATTTGTCAGCCTAGCTTTGAAGACTACTGTAGTACTGTCGGTGCCGCTTGGAGAGTTGCCTATTTTCCCGCCTACTGTGGCTGTAGCACCACTTCCAATTCTGAATTTTATAGTTCTTGAAACGGCATTATACTCCGCTTGATCATCTCCTGCTTGATCGGTTTTAGCTCCTGCATTGAAGCCGTCTCGTATTTCTAGTGACCCGGTCACATAATCTAATTGAAAGGGAAGGGTATCTAACACCACTGCGTTTACGGCTGTGTCGCCACCTTGGTTTTTAATTCGAAGTGTATACAGTACTGTATCGCCAGGCAAAAGAATTCCCGTGTTCATATCATCAATCCAATTGGCTACATTCAAATCTGCCTCATATACATCTATGGCGGTAACTATAGTTTGGGTCAAGTACGTATCACCATTCGATTTGAATCGAATGGTAGCTGTTGTATCATTATTGCCTATGTATTGCCTATTAGAATTATCGGGGCGAATAATATCAGCATCAATACCTAAGGTGTTCCCATAAAAAGGTAAGCGATGAGGTGATGCTACTCCAGCTCTAGATATGCTACTATTGAAAATATCATTTATTGGATTTAAGCTATCGCAAAGCGGCACAAAGCTATTGTTGCCCTTAAAAAGCAAGCTATCGCCCAAATTGTTGCGATCGCCATCGTGTACAAAATAGCCAAAGTCTAAATTTACAGGTCCGTTGTAAGGTGTTCGGAAACCGGACAAAGGCACATCGGTGCTACTA
>JAYVJZ010000104.1:0-9253 GCA_043768865.1 Sphingobacteriales bacterium | reverse complement strand
CCCGCTCGTGCCAATGATAAGTAAGGCTAAAATCTATCGTCAAACGCTCGTTCATCGTGTTGCTCACGAGGGTTACACGTTCATAATTAACCCAAAGCTTGGGTGCAAGATTTTCAGTATCGAGTGAGGTCTTCGATGCTAATAAGTCAAGGCTTTTTTCGTTGATAGTATCGTGTATTTTCTTGCGTTTGCAGCGTTCTTTGCTTGTCCAACCTCTATTGTCTTTGTGTTTAATTTCAAAATAAACCAACTCCGATTCTACGTATTTTCTATACCTCACCTTGTATCGATTGACACGCTCGTTGTGGTGTCGTATGTAGAAATCAAAGTTCGGGTAATCGAAATATAATGTATCGTAATGCGTGCTTAACTTATCCTCTATTTGTAGCACACGATAGTGTTTCAAAAGTTGTTCTAATGCTAAATTAGCCTCATCGACGTGCATCACATACTTCAAGTCACGACGATTCAATAACTTGACAGTATCCATTTCCTGCAAGGTTATAAAATCGAAACGTTGTACTGCTTGTAATGAACTTTCTTGCATACTGTTTAATTGTCTGCTATAGCAATAGTACCTAGGTCTAGGTTTTCCTTCTTGCCAATTGTTACTTGTTTTAAAATTAGTAATGTGCCGCTGTTAGTGGTAGCCGCTGAATCTTTTGAATATACCCAAATTTTATACGCTCCAGCATATAAATAATTAAACGCAAATACTCCATTGTAATCTGCACTTACTTTGTCGCTTATCCCTTGGTCATCGCCGTATTGTATAAACACATCTTCGTTTGCACCCGGGTAGCTGCTGATAAGGAGATTAAAAGTTGGGGTGTATTTATTGGTTTGTATCGTACCACTGATACGCGCATTGCCCCCTACGCCAGGGTCTTTTTTGCAAGCTATTATAGTTGCCACCCAACCCAATAACATCACGCATTTTGGTATATTCATTCCAGTTTTAATAAAGTGTAATTAAAATTAGTTTAATCAATTATAAAATTTATTTAACAACTTTAGCCATTGCAAAACCCGTAACATGCACTATATACAAGCCTTGAGCCCAAGCGGCGGTATCAATATTTAGGGTTGTAGCACCTTGAGCTGCCTGCCGATGCACTACATTTCCCTTTACATCTACTACACTAATTATACTATTGCTGTTGCTATTGTATATCGTCAATTCGTTCGTAATAAGGGTAGAGGCCAATTGCAATTCGGGCAACGACAATTCGTTAACACCCAGAGGACATAGAGGGTCGTATGCCACTCCAGGCGACCCCAATATACAGCCCGCTTTCCAGTTGCTGCCTTCATTCATGTTGCCCGTTGTAGCTACTAATTCAAGTGTTTTGCCTGTGCCATCTACGTCTGTAGTCCACGCCAATGTATCGTTATAATAAACCGAAAACCGCAATACCCCTGCTGCATCAAACAAACGTATCACCTCTCCACCATTAGAAAAACTAAAAGGCATAGGCCCCACTACATTAGCAATAGTCGGATGAAATGCCGCAAAAGCAACTAAATCATTGCTCACCACTAAGCGAGAATTGTTAGTTATAAGTGTGCCCGAAGGAAAATAATATACATTAGTAACCGTATCGCGACTGTCCCGCAACGCCCAGCCCGTAAGATTGATAGTCGCCGCAGAAGTATTAAATAGCTCCACATATTCACCGTGATTATAAAGCGTATCGGAGTTATAATTAATCTCTGAATATATGATTGCATCGTTGCAACTCTGAGGAGGCAAGCCCGGCGACCCACCCATACAACTGCCTTGCCAATTAGTACCGACATTGAACCCACTCGTAGCATCTGGATTTTTTAATTCAATAGTTCTCCCAAAACCCTCCGCTACCTTTGGCCATGGCACTGCATTGTCATATATTACTTGTGCCACCTGCACCCCACTTGCGTTTTTCAAAGTAATCGTATCCCCACCTTTGCCGAACGTAAAACCCATAGGACCAAATGTGTTGCCAACGCCAGGGTGTATAGAACCAAATCGAATTATATCCCTATATACAACAGCATAGCCGTTAGCAGGCAGCGAGGCAGCAGCAGGAAACACAAACAAAGCCGACATCGGATCAGCATCTTGCAACGTCCAACCACTCAAGTTTATAGCCGTGGCAGTTGTGTTGTGCAACTCCACCCAGTCGCTCGCATCAGTACTTGGGTCGCTTTTATAATTGATTTCAGTAATGTTTACGACCTGTGCATTGCTTGATATTTTTGCAACTATAACCAACATTAAAAATAAGATAATTTTATACATAGCATTGCAATTTGAAGATAAATAAATAGAAAAAAACAATGCTGTAAATATAACACTAAATTAATAATAAATTAACTCCAACAAAAAAGTACGCGTTCAAATCAAAAAAAAATAACAGCGTTCAATCTAAAGCAAACGAACAACTAGTCATCGGCTTCATTGTGCAAAAATCCATAAAAATGTAGCGTCTTATAAAAAAGTAAACTTTTTTTGTTTATTATTATATTGATTCCATTTTTTAAAATAAATCCTAAAGTTGGTTTATGCTATTTCTTTTTTGAAAACTGCTTTTTTTATTTTGCTTCTCTTTTTCTTACCTTCTCATCATCAACTTTGGTGAGGCACAAGCAAAATTTTGAAGTGGGCAGCCCGACCGAGCACTACGTATTCATTTTTTGGATGCCAATGTTGCCTGCGAGGGCACGCCCTGATGTGTTTTGATAAAATAATATGCTATTTTTTTTTTTAGATTTCGATATGTCCGTATATTAGCACATCGATTATTTTGTTATTTTAATTCTACTTTTTTTACCTTTAATTATATTTATGAAATCTATTTTGGGTCTTGTTTTTTGCTTGTGCAGCCTGCCTTTTTTTGCAAAAGCACAGGAGGGTTTTGCTGCATTTCAAACGCCGGACAATACGTTTAACTCCCCCGCTAATCCGCATTATTGGAAAAACAAAAAGCCCTATGAGGGCTACTGGCAGCAGGATACCTACTACAAAATAAAAGCAAACATCGATGAGACGACCGATATTATTGACGGCGAGGAGCTGCTTACTTATACGAACAACAGCCCTGCGACGCTTACACGAATATATTTTCATTTGTATCAAAACGCTTTTCAGCCCGATAGCTATGCCGATAAGTTGAGTGATGCGAATAATGTTAAGAATAAATTTGGTCGTTATGAGATTAAGAAAAAGGGCACAGAGATAGAGTGGATGACGATTGCAACTAAAAACAATCAGTACGATGGCTTGGAGCTTCGCCCACAAGTGGATAATACAATCATGTGGGTGGACTTGTTTGAGCCCCTAGCACCGGGGCAAAAAATCACTTTTAAGATTAAGTTTAAGACCTATTTTGATACGGGTACGATGCGCCGCCGTTTCAAAAAATTTAGAAGCTCAGGCTATACTCACTACGACGGCGTGCATTGGTATCCTAGGGTGAGTGTGTATGATCGGAAAAATGCTTGGGACACCAATCAACACCTAGGTAAGGAGTTCTATGGCGATTTTGGCACGTATGATGTGCAGCTGACCTTTGCGAGCAATTATGTGTGTGAGGCGACGGGGCTAACGGTGAACGAAAAGGAGGTGTTACCAGCCGATCTGAAGGAGAAATTAAACATTCGCAACTTTGCCTCAAAGCCTTGGGGCGAGAAAGCCTCAACAATAGTGCCGTATGACAAAAACGAACGCAAAACATGGCAGTACCATGCTGAAAATGTGCATGATTTTGCATTCACCGCCGACCCGACATATCGTATCGGCGAGAGCGTTTGGAATGGCGTACGTTGCATATCGCTTGTACAAGAGCCTCACGCTTCGGGTTGGCAAAATGCGGCTAGCTATACCGCTGACGTAGTTAGAATTTATAGCACTGATATTGGCATGTACGCCTACCCTAAGATAATAGTTGCCGATGCGCAAGATGGCATGGAATATCCTATGATAACACTAGATGGAGGCAGCGATCCGGGATATAGAAGCCTGCTAGCCCATGAGGTAGGGCACAATTGGTTCTATGGCATGGTGGGCAACAACGAAACATATAGGGCGATGCTAGACGAGGGTTTTACGCAATTTTTAACGGCTTGGAGCATGGAGCGTATCGATGGCAATGTAGTAACTGAACGAGCGAAGGAGGGGTATGTGAATAATTATAGAATCCCGCAAGAACCGCGCATAGCCAGCTGCTACAGGGGGTATCTGCTTGATGCTGTCAAAGACGAGGCGCCGCCAATCGATGTGCATAGCGATTACTACGGCAGTGCCTTGGGGCATGGCGGTGGCTACCGACATGTGTATATGAAAACGGCTACTATGCTGTATAATTTGCAATATGTGTTGGGCGATGAGTTGTTTTTGAAAGCGATGCAGCAGTATTTTAAACAATGGTCGTTTTGCCATCCGTATGACGACGATTTTAAAGAAAGCATCACGCAGTATGTGGGCACCGATTTGTCTTGGTTTTTTGATCAATGGATAAGCACAGAAAAAACAATAGACTACGGCATTGCCTCCATAACAAAAAAAGGCTACGGCGATTATACGATTACGCTTGAGCGTAAGGGGGAGATGCAGATGCCGTTGGATATTATGTTGAAATCAAAGTCGGGCAAAGAGTATTATTATTACATTCCTAACACGCATTTTCAAAAGAAAACAAAGGCTAAAATATTGCCAAAATGGGAAGGCTGGGACAAGCTCAACCCCACCTATAGCTTCACTGTTACGATTGCCGACGGCATAGACGATGTCGTATTAGATGAAACGCACCGCCTCGCCGACGTGCACCCGTTTGATAATCAAAAAAAATGCTCTATTAAGCCGGTGTTTGATAGCAAAATATACAATCCGCCTAGCACTGACAAATACGACCTGCGTTGGCGCCCCGACGTATGGTACAATGATATTGACGGTGCAAAAATAGGTCTTCATTTCAACGGAAATTACTTACATCACAAACGCCAATTGAGTGCGACAGTTTGGTACAACACGCGGGTGGTAGCCGGCAACAACCAAAAACAATTCACCGATGATCGATACAACAATACGATTGCAAAAATTAACTTTGCAGCAAGCTACAAAACGCCTTTCAACTTTATGGGCAAAGGGGTGATGCTAGCGGCTGACGCCCGATTGTTAGATGGGTTGCAATACGCCAAAGTAGAAATAAGCAAGGCCGTGCCGCATGGCGAGTTGGCGATAAACATAAAATCGATGGTTCGCAAAACCGCAACCGACGTGCAGTATGTGCATTATGACCAACTTTGGAATGTGAATCAATACAACAATCAGCTCAACATGAGCTATACGCATCGTTATGCTTATACCAAAGGAAACGGCGTGATTAAGACCTCGTTGCAGCTGCCTTTTTTCAAAAGTTATTTCAATAGACAAGCCCTTGTGTTAGAGGCTAAAAATTATAATCAACTCGGCAAATTGCCTTTAAAAACTCGAACCTTCGCGTATTATCAACGTGGCGACAACCAAGCTCCCGAGAGCAGAATACTCGCCTGGGGTGGCAACAACGAAGACATGATGGAGGATAAATACTACCGATCAAGGGGGTTTTTTGATGCGACACAGCTCAACATCGGTGCGGGCACATCTCACTTTCAATATGGCGGCGGGCTTAACCTACGCGGCTACAGCGGCTACACGATGACCGAACTAGCCAATGACGGCAGTCTGCAGCCAATATGGCAAAGCAACGCCGCTATTAGCGAAAACCTAGAGTTGGACCTGGACCCCTTAGTGCGTTTTCGCCCAAAGGCATTGCGGAGCTTAAAGTTGAATATGTACTTGTTTGCCGATGCCGCACTTATCACCTACAATCAACGCCTCAATTGGGAGTTGGCTAAACCTAGAGTAGATGCCGGATTGGGTTTTGCACTCACTATTCGCCGTTGGTATGTGTTAGAAAACTGTAAGCCCCTCACATTTAGAATCGATTTTCCGCTCTTTGTCAATAGCCCACCGTTCAAGGAAGCAGATTATTTCAGCACCAAACGTTTTGTGTTCAGCATAGGCCGTGCATTCTAACGCACAGCGATAAGAAGTTAGTTTTCTTGCCAATGGTGTGAATGCTCCTTAGCTCAACGCTGCTACTAGGTCAGTTAACATCCGTGGAAATGATAATTTTTGAATTTCCTGCTTAGTTTTAAACGTAAACAACTCGCTGCTAGGCATGGTTTTGCAGTCTATCAATACTACCGAAGCGTGAATAGTCCGGTGGCTTAGCTTGTGTATAATATCAGTTTTGATAGTCGCAATCGACACCTCTCCTGCAGTAGTTTCAAGCAGAGTTAGCAGCCGAAGCAACGCTGTTTTTTCTTCTTTGTGGAGCTGTCTTTTATTGGTTAATTCAATTAAATAAAACTCATACAACCCCTGCCAAATGCCTGTTTCATTGCGTTGCTGCACATGGTATTTGTTTTTGTATTTGATAATATAATACCTAAAATACAACTCCGTAACTTTGGTTTTTTTTGATTTGAAAGGCAACTGATGTTGAATATTGAGTTGTACGCTTTTGCACTCCGCCCGCAGCACGCAATGCTGACAGTCGTTTTTGGGCAATGCAGGTGTACAAACAAGCGAACCAAAGTCCATAATCGCTTGATTGAAAAGATCGGGCGGTGAAGCACCGAGCAGTTGATTGGCAAGCAGCGTAATTAGCGTATGCGTACTAGCAATGTCTATAGGCTCTCTAACAGCAAAAAACCGACTCAACACCCGCAGCACATTGCCATCGACTACGGCATGTGGAAGTTGAAAAGCAAATGAAGCAATAGCCGCTGCGGTATAAGCCCCAATGCCTTTGAGTTGCAATAAGCCATCATAAGAATTGGGGAACGTACCGCCCAACTCAACCGCCACATACTTGGCAGTAGCGTGCATGTTGCGTGCCCTAGAGTAGTAGCCCAAGCCCTCCCATAATTTTAAAACATCATCTAAAGGGGCATTGGCTAAATCGTGTATGCTTGCATATTTTTTTATAAATTTTTCATAATAGGGAAGCCCCTGTGCGACCCTTGTTTGCTGCAATATCACCTCGCTAAGCCATATTTTATAGGGGTTGCGGGTGTTCTTCCAAGGCATAGCACGCTCGATAGTAGTGTGCCAATGCAGGAGCGTAGTTGTAAAAAAAGGAGTGCTCATCGCTTGCTAACATTATATATTTTTGATGCTTGATTTATGCTCCATCTTCAATTTCCAAACAGTATATCCATAGACAGCCAACGCCAAATAAACACTATACAAAACCGCCGTTAGATATAGCTGCTTATCGATATACAACGCAATATACAAAGTATTGGCTAGCCCCCAGAGCCACCACGTTTCGATTTTCTTATGCGTCTGCAAGGCTTGTGCTACTAGGCTTACAGCAAATGCTAAGGCATCGATATAGGGGTTGCTCGCTTTGAAACAATACTGCATCATAGCTCCCCAAGCTCCACCAAATAGCACTGCTGACACGAGCAAAAGCAGCAGATACATAGGCGAGGTAGTAGTGGGAAGTAGTTCTTTGTGTTTGGTTTGCCAATGATACCAACCGTAGGCTAATATCACAAAATAAATGCCTTGTAGCAACATATCGGAGTAGAGATTTACTTTACTAAAAACCACACAATACGTCAGTACGTTCAACATGCCTATGAGCCAACACAAGGTATGCTGCTTGATAGCTAACCACACGCCAACGAGGCCGGTAGCAAACCCAAATAGTTCAACCGCTTGAAACAGTGACATAGGCTAACCGGCCTTGTTTTTTAGCTTGAGGAGCATAACGTTTTCTAGATGCAATGTGTTAGGAAACATATCGACCGGTTGTATAAGGGCAACGTCGTAGTGGGCTTGAAGCACGCCCACATCGCGTGCTTGTGTAGCCGGGTTGCAACTTACATAAACGATAATCGGACATTGGCTTTGCAAGAGCGATTGTGTAACAGTATCGTGCAAGCCTGCACGTGGTGGGTCTATTACTATCACATCTGCTTTGCCGTGCGTGGCATAAAACTCCTGTGTGAACACGTCTTTCATGTCGCCGGCTACGTAGGTTGTGTTTGTTACATGATTTGCTATTGCGCACGCTCTCGCTTGTGCTATTGCCTCTTCTGTAATATCTATGCCTATTATTTTTTTGCATTTTTTGGAAAGGTAAATGCCTATAGTGCCCGTGCCGCAATACAAATCATAGAGTACTTGGTCGGCAGCGTTGCCTAAGCAGCTAGCCACTACATCATATAATGCTTGAGTCGAAAAAATATTCACTTGAAAAAACGACTTAGCGGTGATGCTAAATGTTACATCGCCTAAGGTCTGTTGTATGTAGTTTTTGCCTTTGTATAGTTGAAATGTTTGGTCGAAGAGTGTGTCATTTTTTTTAGTGTTGATCACGTATTGTAGCGAAGTAATAGTTGGAAACTCGGTGTGCACCTGATTCATAATGGCCTCTATGGCGGGCCTGTCGTCGTTTGCGAACACGAGTACTATCATCCACTCGCCTTGGCTTGTGTTGCGTAACATCAACGTGCGGAGCAGGCCGGTGTGGTTTTTTAAATCATAAAAGGTGTAGTTGTTGTTCAATGCAAAGGCTCTGATAGCATTGCGTATATCGTTGCTCAGCGTGGCTTGGTGGTAGCAGTGTGTTATGTCTAGTACTTTGTTGTATGCCCCGCTGACGTGAAATCCTAGGACGTCGTCGTTGCTGTTTTCTTCTCCTTCTACTCTAAATCGTTTGTTGCTGAAGGTGTATTCTAGCTTATTGCGATAGTATTTTTGTTGCTCGCAGGGCATAGTGGGTTGCACTTCAGGTAGATTTTGGAGCTTGCCAATGTGTTGCATTGCCTCTACCACCGATTGGTTTTTTAATTGTAATTGTGTGGGATAATCAACGTGTTGAAGGCGGCAGCCTCCGCAATAGTAGTAGTGTGTGCAGTAGGGTGTAACTCTTTGTGGAGAGGGTTTTTCAATGCTTACGAGTTTAGCAAATGCGTGGTCTTTTTTGGATTTGTAAACGGAGATTGTAGCAATGTCGCCTGGTAGGGCGTCTTCTACAAAATGTATTTTGCCGTCTATGTGGGCTATGCCGTGTCCTTCGTTTGTGAATTTGGTAATGGCTATGTTGTTGTGTAGTATTGGGGTTTTCAAGGGTGCGATTGATGAGGGCTTATTTTATTATTTATTTGCAAAATTAACTTAATTATATTGAATAATTGGTTGATTGGGTCGGGG
>JAYVJZ010000103.1:0-2020 GCA_043768865.1 Sphingobacteriales bacterium | reverse complement strand
GTGCTGCACCCCACTCCTCACCCCACGCCTGCGGCGAGTGGGGTTCGTCCTTCTGTGCAGCCCTCGCGTGCGGGCCGCTGTGCGGCCCGCACGCTCACTTATAGCATCAACAATCAAATTCAACCCCTTCTTTTATTACTAGTTTTCACACTAAAGTTAACATCTCAAGAGGTTATCGATTCAAGAAAATTAAATAAATAATCCCATAAAAAAAACGCCCCAATCTTACGATTGCGGCGATTTTATTAAAATTGAAACTGATAAAAATAGGGTCGCTCACTCCTTCACCCACTTGCGAACTGCACTGCGGCCCTTAGCGTCGATGAGCTGCAGCGTATAGATGCCCGTGGCGAGGCGACTAATATCGAATGAAGTGTTGGCGTAGGTGATGGCTTGGGTGAGGACGAGCTGCCCGAGGGTGTTATAGATGCTGATGCGGGCGGGCTCGGTGCCGTCCCAGTAGAGCGTAAGCTGTGTGGCGGCGGGGTTGGGGTAGAGGATAACGCTCGCCTCTAGCTGTGCCTGCTCCTCTATCGCACTTATCACACAGCCGCTATCGGGGGTTTGATAGCCGCACTTGTCCACATAGCATATCCAAGGGTCGAGATTAATATCTTTGGCAGCAAATATATACCCGCCTTGCGAACCATGAAAAATAAGTGCCTCTGCATGGTCGCCTGAAATGGGTTTGATTTTCCTATCCCATAGTTCATTGAAGTTTACATCAAATTTCCTAATCCCTGTTTTAAATTCTTCAATGCCATCGGAATAATCTACATAAGCATACGAAATCGTATAGGTGCTGTCATCATTTTGTACAATACCATTAATTCCTACATTATCCCCCAGCTCTATCGACTTTTTCCACTGCAAAGTGCCGACACTATTCATTTTCATGATGCTCATGCGAAAGCTATCAGCTACGAGCCCTAAGTGCTCTGTGTCATGAAAACCAACTATCACATAACCCCCTTCTTTGCAGGGTATCATGTCGGTGGGATAATCGTTGTAATCGTTGAAGTACACGCGGTGGTAAATCTTGTTGCCCATGCTGTCGAGCCGATCGAAGGTGGCATCGTAGTACTGATAGTTCTGTCCCATAATGCGGATGCTCCTATCCGGCAGCTCGATGGCTTTGAGGTATAAGCCGTGGCGGGCAATGGCAGTTTCAGGATAGGTGTGGTGCCAAAGCATATTGCCATCGAAATCGGTTTTCATCACGTGGTAGTTGTTGAACGTGTTGATGGTAGAATCTCGAACACTGCCAAAGAGCAACAAGCCATCGTGCAAAGCCGTGATGCCTTGGACAAACTCATAGTAGATGGTAGGACGGTCATAATATTTTACCCACAGCGTATCCAAATTATCATCCAACTTCGCTAAGGCGTAATACCTATTTTGAGTATCGTTAACTGTATCAGTTAGATCAGCTATTGAAAACCCCATATAAAGAAAATTATTAGAAGATTTTGCGAATTTCAATCTTGAAGTACTTATTGATGAATCAAGAATAAATTTTTTATTTAGAATCAAATTACCTTCATAATCATATAAATGTACAACAGTAACTTCATTATATGCAGGAGTAAACTTTGCATAAGCATGTGTTATTAAAACTTTATTATCATACGAATAAATACTACCAAACGTTTTTGCAAAACCGCTGAAAGTATCCACCCGATTGAAGTAAGGTAATTGAGCGTGCAAGGCTGCACGCCCAATGATGATTAATAGAACTACGAGTATTAGCCTCATGTTAGTTGATTTTTACGAGTTTAACGCCTTCATATACTTTGCTATTTGTAGTAACACTTGCATAATAGAAACCATTGCTTTGTTGGCTGAGGTCTATGATCATACTGCCCGCCTGCGTATCGATTGATGTGCTTTGTATGGCTACGCCCAAGTGATTATACACCACCAATCGTGCGTCTCGCAGTTCTTCGCTTATCGCCCATTGTACGACGGTATAATCGCTAAACGGATTAGGTGCCGCACGCAATGCATCGGTGTTTTTTAA
>JAYVJZ010000102.1:0-3550 GCA_043768865.1 Sphingobacteriales bacterium | reverse complement strand
AAGATATCAATTTGAAACATCAATAGTCTTATTTGAATAGTTACACGATACGGTTAAAAAAAATATATAATTTGTTGAAACAGGTTTACTAGTAATTATTCAATTTTTCAATAAAATTATAAGGGTGTTCGCTATCATTTCAACGGCGATTATGAGTTTGAATTTTAGAAATATTGAGGTAAAAAAAGTACCAAAAATGCTATTTTTTTTGCATTTCGATTTACACAAATAATACCAATTCGATAATAATTACCTTGAATAATTAGGTGCTTCTTTTGTAATACTAACATCGTGGGGATGACTTTCTTTCATGCCTGCGGCAGTAATTTTTATAAATTTTGCCTGTTGCAGTTTATGTATCGTATTCGCCCCACAATAACCCATTCCAGCTCGCAAGCCACCGATACATTGCTGCATCACCTCGCTGAGCGACCCTTTGAAGGGCACTCTTCCTTCTATACCTTCGGGTACTAGTTTTTTTACATCATCTTCTGCATCTTGAAAATATCTATCCTTACTCCCCTGCTCCATTGCACCAAGTGAACCCATGCCTCGGTAACTTTTGTATTTTCGTCCTTCAAAAATCGTAGTTTCACCAGGGCTTTCCTCTACACCTGCGAACAGTGACCCTGCCATAATAATATCAGCCCCAGCTGCTATCGCTTTTACAATGTCCCCTGTGTATCTTATACCTCCGTCACCTATCACAGGTATCGGGCTTGATTTTATTGCACTTTTTACATCATATATTGCGGAGAGCTGCGGCACGCCTACGCCTGCCACTATACGCGTGGTGCAAATACTACCAGGCCCCACTCCTACCTTCACCGCATCGACGCCCGCTTTTACCAATGCTTTGGCTGCCTCTCCGGTGGCTATATTGCCTGCAATCAAGGGCAGTTCGGGGAACTCTTTTTTCATTGATTTCACCATCTCTATCACCCCTTTGCTATGTCCGTGAGCCGTATCAATTATTACCACATCGACCCCTTCGTTTACCAATGCTAGTATTCTTTCTTTTGTATCAAAAGTAACTCCAACGGCTGCTCCCACTCTCAATCTACCAAAATTATCTTTGCAAGCTATTGGATACTTACCCGCTTTTTTGATGTCTTTGTATGTTATAAGCCCAATTAAATACCCATTTTTATCGACCACAGGCAGCTTTTCAATTTTATACTTTTGAAGAATTTTTTCTGCTTGTGCAGAATTTGTACCCATTTTAGTAGTTACTAAATTGTCGCTTGTCATCAACTCACTCACCGTTTTTTTGCTATTATGTTCAAACCTCAAATCTCGGCTTGTTAATATTCCTTTTAGTTTTTTGTTACTATCAACAATTGCGATTCCTCCGATTTTTTGTTCTAACATAATACGCTTAGCATCACTAGCGAGTGCATCTTCAAGCATTGTAATCGGGTTGATAATCATACCACTTTCACTCCGTTTCACTTTACGAACTTGCTCTGCTTGTGCTGCAATCGTCATATTTTTATGTATAAATCCCAGCCCGCCCTCACGTGCCATTGCGATTGCCATTTCGTATTCTGTAACTGTATCCATTGCCGCAGATACTATAGGTATATTTAATTGCAGCTGTTGTGTAAGATACGAATGTGTAGCTACCTCGCGTGGAAGCACGACGGAGTAAGAAGGAACGAGAAGCACGTCGTCAAAAGTAAGTCCCTCTTGCTGAAATTTAGTTTGTATAGGCATTTGCAAATTTACAATTATATTCTAAACATAATAAAAAATTACCAAAAAAAAACCCCTTGCTTTGACGAGTAAGAGGTTTTAAAAAAGTAAAGTAGTAAGCTATTAATTTTCATCTTTGAGCACATAGCCCATTCCAACGACAGTATGTATCAATTTTATCTCAAACATCTTGTCAATTTTGTTTCTTAAATAATTAACATATACGTCTATGACGTTGGTACCAGTATCAAAATCGATATTCCAAATTTTTTCGGCTATTTCTGCTCGCGAGAGTACTATGTTTTTGTTCCGTATGAATAATTCTAATAACAAAAATTCTCTAGCTGTAAGTTTCACCAAAACACCATTACGCTTAACTGTTTTACTTGCCAAGTCCATTTCTAAATCAAGTACTTTTAGTACTTCTTTTTTAAGTACACTTGAATTTCTTCGTGTCAGCGCGTTGATGCGTGCCAATAACTCTTTGAATGAAAATGGCTTTACTAAATAGTCGTCTGCGCCCCTATCCAATCCTGCTACTTTATCCTCTACGGTCCCCATAGCTGTGAGCATCAAAATAGGCAATTCTTTTTTTTGTAATCGTATTTGCCTGCAAGCCTCTAAGCCGTTTAATATTGGCAAATTAACATCTAAAATCACAATATCATAGCTGTTGTTCAGAGCCATTTTACGCCCTGTTTCGCCATCATGTGCCATCTCTATTTGATGAGCCTGCTCTTCCAACCCTTTTTGAATAAAGGCTGCCACTTTCAACTCGTCTTCAACTAAAAGTATTTTCATTGCAATTAATTTGATTAGATTATTCAAATATAGAATTAAATAACTGAATATAAAAAAATATTTTTATAGCATTCCTAAACCTTGTCGTATCAATATTGGTGTGCCACTTGTACAATCAACAACAGTAGTGGGTATCAAGCCGCTTTGTCCGCCGTCTATGACTATATCTACGTCGTTTTGGTAGCGTTCAAATATCTCATCAGCGTCCGACATATACGCTATAGCATCGTCTATTTTTATCGTTGCGGAGAGTATTGGGTTACCCAATGTTTTGACTAATTCTATTGGAACTTGATGCTTAGGCACCCGATAACCCACGGTTGATTTGGTGTAACCATAAATTTTGCTCACTAGTTTGTTTGCATTCAAAATAAACGTGAATGGCCCAGGAAGCGTATGCCGAAGTACCCTAAACGTAGGGTTATCAATAGGTAACGCATAATCATTTATATGAGCAAGGCTGTCGCACACCATCGAAAAGTTAGACTCTTTGTATTTTATTTTTTTTAATTCACAAAGCCTTTCGTGTGCTTTTTTGTTCATAATATCACAACCCAAAGTATAAACTGCATCGGTGGGATATACAATTATACCACCACTTTTAAGACAATCTACTACCATTTTTATACGGCGAGCGTCAGGTTTTTTTTCGTCAATGCGAAGCAGCAAATTACCTTTATTTTGTTGTTATTTAATTTCTTCGTAATCAGCATACTCGCTACTCGGGTCTTGCTTTTGCACCTTTTCTTTTTGATTTATCAAATCAATAGGCAGCTTGTTTTTTGGCGTATTTGATTTGAAAACGCTGCGAATCAAGTAGTACAAAAATAAAAAAACAAAAGCAGTGAGGAGATATTTAAACATATATTTTAATCAAATTAATAGTAGTATTTTTTGTCAAAAACCAATGAAGCTACAAACGCACTCTTCCAATCAAATTGTGGCTCTGATTCTATGGGCTTCAATTTGCCTGTTACTTGATGTATATTGCTTTGCAATTGATGAACTTCATTTTTGTCAATGCTACTGTGCGCACTTTCGATGCTTGTGAAAG
>JAYVJZ010000101.1:0-6427 GCA_043768865.1 Sphingobacteriales bacterium | reverse complement strand
TAGGCTGCCAACACAATGCAAAAAACACGTTAGATAAAAATTATCTTTATCTAGCAGAGACCTATTTTGGAGCAGAAATTATACCCGAAACTAAGGTTGTAAAAATAAATTATACTGAAAATCAATATTTTGTAACTACAGTAAGTGCAACTAATTGGTTGGTTAGCAACACGCAAACTTACATAGCCAAAGGCCTTGTCATAAGCGGTGGAGTGCTTGGCACACTCGAATTATTATTAAACCAAAAGTATAAATTCAAAACGCTCGAACGCTTGAGTGATACGCTAGGGCAAAACCTGCGAACCAATAGTGAAAGTATCTGCGGAATAGTGAGCAAAGACATAAAATTAAACAACAACATAGCTATTACGTCTGTGTTCAGACCCGATGATGACACGCATATAGAAGTTTGCAAATACCCGAGCGGCAGTAGCTTGATGCTAAGATTGGCTGTGCCCGCCGTAGGACCTGGAGTTGGAATAGTTCGACTAATCAAACTTTTGGGCACTATAGTTCTTCATCCACTTAATTTTTTAAAACCTATTTTCAATAAAAAAATCGCCGATCATACCGTTATTTTTTTGGTGATGCAGACACTTGATAACGCATTTGCAATGCGGCTAAGAGGCAAATGGTGGAAAAGTATGCAAATAGAAGATGATGTGAATACTACGCCTGTGCCTGCGTACATTGAAGTTGGGCAAAACGCAATGCATCAATATGCCAAAAAAGTAAATGGTACTTCTCAAAATGCTATAACTGAAATTGCTTTTAATATGGCTACAACTGCTCATATTATGGGAGGTGTTCCTTTGGGTGAAACAGAACAAGAGGGTGTAGTCAATGCTGCTTTTGAGGTGTTTAATTATCCAAATTTTTATATACTCGATGGCTCGATTTTACAATTTAATCCTGGAGTAAATCCATCGCTAACTATTACAGCAATAGCGGAGTACGCAATGGCTCAAGTGCCAATTAGAGAAGGGCATATTGGTAAAACTTTAGAAATGTTGATGGAAGAAGCGGCAATGTAATAGTGTCAATGAGATGTAATTAATTAATCTCAAAAGAGTTGATAAAATAAGAAAATAAAATAAGAAAAATACGCTAGAATTAGCTTACTATATGATATGATTATTGACTTTCTAATATATAATATGATGCCGCACTATTGACCTTTTGTACATCAGCAAACTACTCAATTAAAAATACATTACCAAAATTAAAAAACTCACTTTGGGTAGTGAAACACAAAGTGAGATAGTAAAGTAATTATACTAAAAAAGTCTAATGGCGTTCTCTCATGCTAAAGAAAAAAGCGGCTTCAATAGCTGCATTGTCATCAGAGTCAGAGCCATGAACAGCATTTTTACCTTTGCTTTCAGCATAGTTTTTGCGAATAGTGCCCTCTGCTGCCTCCGCAGGATCAGTGCTACCGATAAGCTCACGAAAATCAACCACAGCATTTTCCTTTTCTAAAATAGCTGCCACTATCGGCCCACTACTCATAAAATCAACCAATTCGCCATAAAAAGGACGCTCTTTATGTACCTCATAAAACGCACCTGCACTAGCTTTTGAAAGTGTAGTGTACTTCATAGCAACGATTCGAAAACCTGCGTCGTTAATCATTTTTAAAACACCGCCGATAGAGTTGTTTGCAACCGCGTCGGGCTTAATCATTGTAAAAGTTAAATTTGTAGCCATTTTTTTATAGATTTAATGAATATAATTATCAATTTGCAAAAGTACAAAACTTGAATAGTGGGTTCAATTAAACTAAAATTAATCTCTACTTAATTATGAAGTTTAACATAAATATTGACCTTTGTAATCAATAAAAATTATGATTGACACCACGCTCATTAACGCATTCAAACTATTAAATGCTACTCCCAAAAATGTGGTTATCACAACACACCACAAGCCTGACGGCGATGCGATGGGGTCGAGCTTAGCATTGCAGTTATGGCTAGAAAAAAAAGGGCACAAGGTAGAATTAATATGCCCTACCGATTGGGCTGCATTTTTGAATTTTTTACCAAGCAGCCAAAGAGCATTAAATTATGAAATCGATACCAAAACAGCGGACAAAAAAATAATAGCAGCAGATGCTGTTTTTTGTTTAGACTTTAATCACCCATCGCGCATCAATGATTTGAGTAAGGCGTTGCTAGCTTCTAAGGCTACGAAATTTTTGATAGATCATCATCAAGACCCTTATGATTTTTGTGATTATGTGTATAGTCGCACAAGCGCCTGCAGCACAAGCGAAATGATTTATGATCTTCTACTTGCCTCCGATTGTATCAACGATTTAGACAAAGATATTGCCACATGCATATACACCGGCATCGTATCTGACACGGGTCGTTTTTTGCATCGCAACACATCTGCTCATGTCATGCATGTAGCCTCTGAATTGTTAAAACATAACATTGATATTACCTTAATAAATGAACATTTATTTTCTAATTATTCCATCGGAAGGTTACTATTCATTGGGCATTGCATCACTAACTGTATGGAGGTTTTGCCAGAATACAAAACTGCAATATTGAGAGTTACTCATCAAGATTTGAAAAAATTTAACATCCAAACAGGCGATACAGAGAACCTAGTTAACTACCCGATGATGTTGGAAAATATTAATTTTGTTGCATTAATTATAGACAGAACAGTGATTAGAAAACTCTCTCTGAGAAGCAAAGGAAGTTTCAAGTGTAATGAATTGGCAAGCAAACATTTTGATGGTGGAGGACATATAAATGCATCGGGGGGTGCTACACACGAAGGCTTAAACGAAGCAGTATCAAGGCTCAAAGCATTATTGCCTGATTATAAAGAAGCACTAAATTATTAATACTAAACAAAAACTTTAAAATATTAAAAATGAAAAAAATGAAATTGAAATTGAAAAAAAATGTACTTTTTTGTATCGTAGCAATGTGTTGTATCACACTCAGCAATTGTAATAAAAACAATTCCATAAAAGGCGGCAGCCAAACTCTAGCATGTGGTATTAGCTATGATTTAATCACAAAAGGCAATGGTAAAGATATCAAAATGGGAGACAATTTAGAGGTGCAAGTTGTAAATACTACAATGAAAGATAGTGTTATTTTTAGTACTATCAAAAACGGTAAATCGCTAGAATTTAAA
The DNA here is from genome assembly GCA_043768865.1 of Sphingobacteriales bacterium. Taxonomy (GTDB): domain Bacteria; phylum Bacteroidota; class Bacteroidia; order Chitinophagales; family JAYVJZ01; genus JAYVJZ01. The sequence continues at coordinate 3,265 of JAYVJZ010000101.1, read as the reverse complement.
ATGACAGAGCCCCGATTCAATGGAGATATGATGCACGCATTCAGTGTGTTGCACGAAGGAGATAGTGCCATATTTTATGTAAGTGCCGACTCTATGTTTCGACGTCAATTTCCAGAATATGCAAAGACGGGCGATTTAATGAAATTTAACATCAAAGTGTTGAAAGTGATGAATGAAAAGGAGATGTTGGACAAAAAAGCAGCGGTATCAGCCGTTCAAACGGGCATCGATGATTCATTGATTACAAAATACATAGCCGACAAATCTTTGACTGTCAAAAAAACCGAGGGTGGAATTAGTTATATCATAGAAAAAGAAGGGGTTGGTGAGTTGCCAAATGATGGTGATATTGTAAATGTACATTATACAGGAACACTTTTAGACGGGACTAAATTTGATTCATCGCTTGATCGCAACACACCTTTTTCATTTCCACTTGGTGAGGGCAAAGTGATACAAGGATGGGATCAAGGCATCAAACTATTTAAAAAAGGAGGCAAGGGTAAATTGATAATACCATCTCCACTAGCATATGGCAGTAGGGCTATGCCCCCTTCGATACCTGCTAATGCAGTTTTGGTTTTTGAAATTGAATTACTCGACTTCAACACTCCAGCCAAAGAATAATATAACTGTAAAAGTTTATTTTAAAAAAACGTTTGTATTGCAAAATACAAACGTTTTTTTATTTGCCCCAATCTGCAGGTGCAGCCCGCCAAAGCTCAAGTTTAGCAATGTGTTGCGGTGTGATATAGTTATTATTCAATGCCATTTCAATTAATTTTGAATAGGTAGAAATGGTAAAATAATCACACTTCATTTCTTTAAATCGAAGGGCTGCTTCCTCTAATTGATAGGTAAATAAAGCTGCAAGCCCCAACACATTACACCCAGCATCACGCAACGCAGCAACGGATTGTAGGCTACTACTGCCTGTTGAAATTAAATCTTCAATGACTACATAATTACCATTCGTATCTATTTTGCCTTCTATCTTATTAGATAATCCGTGTGATTTTGGAGCATTTCTAACATATACAAAAGGGAGGTTTAATCTATCAGCCACTAGCATACCATGTGGAATGCCAGCTGTTGCTACGGCGGCAATAGCAGTTACATTTGGGTAATGTAATTTTATAATTTCCAATAAACCATCAACTATTGTAGCACGTATATTGGGATAAGACAATGTTAATCTATTGTCGCAATAGATAGGTGATAACCAACCGCTAGCCCAAGTAAAAGGCTTGTCGGGACTTAGCTTCACAGCATCTATAAAAAGTAATTGTTCTGCAAAAATCTCGGAATATTTCATTGAATAAATTTAAACTATCTAAACTTAATAGATTGCAATAATAATTAAATTAACCCCAAAAAAATAAGTATTTTTACAAAATCATGTTTGAAATATTTTATAAAGATAAAAGAATAGAAATTACTGATAATCTCACTTTGGTTGAAAAACCAAACAGTGTTTCAATAAAATTAGACCCATGTGAAGATGCCAATACTATAATTACGAAATTTATACAAGGAGTTGAAGATAAAGAATTATTTATACAAAGCGATGCTCCAATAGAATTATTTAAAAAAATACTTGCTAATTACGAAGTAATAAAAGCAGCCGGAGGCTTAGTGTTTAATGAAAAAAACGAGCTTCTAATGATATTTCGGAGAGGCAAGTGGGACCTACCAAAAGGGAAAATTGAAGGAAATGAAACGATCGAAAATGCTGCGATAAGAGAGGTGCAAGAGGAAACAGGAATTCAAAAAGTAACGATTAACGGTGCATTACTTCACGCAAGCTATCATTTATTTTTGCATAATAAAATAATTTATATAAAGCTAACATATTGGTATAACATGATGGCTGATAAAAGTGAAATATTGATACCCCAAGCTGAGGAAGAAATTGAAAAAGTTGCGTGGTGTGATCAAAATAAAATATTATTAAACTTAGAAAATTCATATAGAAATATAATCTCTTTACTCACACGCTATTATAACTCAAAAGGCAATGGCAACAGGTGATTAGCGTTACCATTGTTACGCAAAATATCTCTAACGATAGTCGAGCTTATATGATTTTTGTCGAAGGCTGCAATCATAAAAACGGTAGTTAAATCAGGGTTAAGTATAGCATTATTTTGAGCAATATTTTTTTCATATTCAAAATCTGCATTCGTTCGCAATCCTCTCAAAATATAGGTTGCATTTAATTTTTTACAAAAATCAACAGTCAAGCCGTTGTAGGGCTGAACAGAAATTTTATCAACATTTTCGAATACTTTTTTTATATATAATGAACGTTGTTGCCAAGTAAACATATACTTTTTGTTATCATTATTACCAATTCCAATTATTAATAAATCGAAAAGCGAGGATGCCTGCATCACAATATCATAATGCCCTAAAGTGAATGGGTCAAAAGAACCTGCAAAAACTGCGATTTTCATGCTTAATAAATTTAATGCAATTTGCACAAAATTATTGTAAAAAAAAGAAAAATGAAAAAAACCCTTGTTTTAGGGGCTTCATTGAAGCCCGAACGCTACGCATATCAGGCTATTGAACTGCTCAGACTACATCAACACGATGTTATAGCTATTGGCCATCAACCTGGCAAAATAGCTGATATAACTGTATTGGATAGTCAAATTGAAATTACTAATTTGCATACGATTACTATTTATTTGAACATCGAAAAGCAACAATTGTACTATGACTATATAATTAATTTGCAGCCTAAACGTGTGATATTTAACCCAGGTACAGAGAATGCAACGTTTCAGTTGCAACTCGAAGGGTATGGTATAGAAGTGTTAGAAGCATGTACATTGGTATTGGTAAGAACAAACCAATACTAAAAATAAATTTAGCCTAACCTAAATATATTTTATATATTTGCTAAAAAAAAATGACTACTGTCAGTGAAGAAAATTATTTAAAATCCATTTACACATTGAGTGCAGGAGCTGAGGTGTTTGTAAACACTAATCAACTAGCTACTCACTTTGGTATCGCGCCTGCGTCTGTAACCGATATGTTAAAAAAAATGGCAGTTAAAAAATGGATAATTTATAAAGCCTACAAAGGAGCATATTTATCGAGTTCAGGTTTAATAATTGCCTTACAATTGATAAGAAAACATCGGTTATGGGAGTATTTTTTATCTACTAAATTAGGTTTTCAATGGTCGGAGGTGCATGATATTGCAGAAGAATTAGAGCACATCAACTCTACAGAATTAATAAACAGATTGGCA
>JAYVJZ010000100.1:0-2552 GCA_043768865.1 Sphingobacteriales bacterium | reverse complement strand
GAAGCCATTTCACTTCAAATCAAAAGCGATATTCAAGCATCAGCCGCCAAAACAGTTATTCAATACAGTGTAGCCTCTAATCGTTCCGTCACAACTATTTTTATTTCTACGCTGCTTATTATTTTGATGGGTTTGGTTTTTATGACCACATCATTGCGCAATATACGAAGCGGTAATGTGTTGGTCAATGAATTAAAAACCGCAAAAATAGAATCGGAGCGTGCAGCTACATTTAAAGGAAATTTTTTGGCAAACATGAGCCATGAAATTAGAACCCCAATGAATGCCATTTATGGTTTTGCAAACCTATTGGCTAACACCAAACTAAACACTCAACAAAGTGACTTTGTAAAAACAATTCGCATGGCCAGCGAAGACTTGTTGTATTTGGTGAACGATATTTTAGATTTTTCAAAGTTAGAATCTGGATTTATCCGGCTCGAAGAACACCCGTTTTCGCTACACGAATCGTTGCAAGCCACGAAGAAGCTATTTGAACAACGAGCCTTAGAAAAGGGCTTGGATTTGCAAATTCAAATGGCAGAAAACCTGCCTCATGAAGTAATCGGAGACCCCGTTCGGCTTAACCAGATTTTGGTAAACTTAGTTGGTAATGCATTAAAATTTACACCGCAAGGGTATGTACGGGTGGCTGTAAGCACGACTGTAACTAGCAATGGGCAAGCAGCTATGTGTTTTGTAGTCTCTGATAGCGGTATCGGCATTTCTCCCGAAAAAATTGATAGCATCTTTGAACGATTTGAACAAATCAATAATGAATCGAACCGAAAATATAAAGGCACAGGATTAGGGTTATCTATTGTAAAATCTTTAGTTGAAATTCAGCAAGGCACCATTCATGTACAAAGCAGCTTAGGCAAAGGCTCTTCCTTTACTTTTACTATACCATATCGTATTGAGCAGGCAGCGCTTGAGCCAAAGAAAGAAAAATTGCCTTCTAACCTAACTGTGCAGTACCCATTAAAAGGCTACATATTGTTGGTAGAGGACAACCCGTTAAATCAAAAATTGGCATCCTTTATTCTACAGAAATGGAGCATTCAATTTGATGTGGCATCAAATGGCAAAGAGGCCTGTGATTTGGCAGCTAAGCATAAGTACGACCTTATTTTAATGGACATCCAAATGCCGGAAATGGATGGTTACCAAGCAGCCTCTATTATCAAAAAAGAATGGCATCAACAGGTTCCTATTGTAGCACTTACGGCCGATGCCGTCTTGTTGCAAAATGGGCTTAAAAAGGAAACCAATTTCATTGATTATTTAACAAAGCCGTTTCAAGAAGTGGATTTGTACAATTTACTGAAGCATTTTTTGAAAGAAGATAGAGTAGCTCCCGAGAATATATTTGAAAAAGGGCGTTGGATGTCTACATTCCAAAAATCGGTAATTAACTTTGATGAGTTGCAACGAATTTCGGGCGGCAATACCAGTTTCGTAAAGCAGATGGCTAACATTTTTGTAACCCAAATAGATTTGGAATTAGTAAAACTTAAGGCAGCGATTGACGACAGCAATCTGCAACAAATTTCAGCTATAGCCCACAGCATGAAAAGTAGTGTAGGACACGTTGGCATTCGGGAACTGATAGACGAGGAGTTGCTATACCTAGAGGCCTTAAACCAAAACCAAAACCCAGTTAACGAAAAAATCAATTTGGCCTATGAGCTTATTAGCGAAACCTGCCAAAAAGCTGTAAAAGAATTAAATCAATTAGATTCATACACAGCTCAATCTAGATTACAATTAACGGGCTAACATCCCTTATGGGTGAATAACAATTGAATTTCGGAAACAAGACGGTTATCGGTATAGCACTAACATTGCTGGCAGCATCGAGATACTTATTCTATCACATATGTATCCGCAATCTTATCATGCCAGCTTTGTTTTTTATCATCAAATATTATCCAGATAAAACCTAACATCAGAATCGCCATCGATAGATATTTAGAGAGATAGCGAATGATGGCTTCTTTCATTTCTATTTTTTGAAACTGCGTACTCACTATACGAATGCCCATCACTTTTTTACCAAGCGTTGCCTGCCATGAAGATGTTTCACAAAGCACAAAATAGAGGAGTATTAGAACTTCAATAAGGAAAGTGTCTTTTGAAAATAAGTAACTGAAATTCCATAGTTCAAAATCGTAACCGTGCATTTTGTTGGCAATAAAAATAAGTGCAAACCAAAGGACAAATCGGTCGATTAAGAAAGCAAAGAAGCGTTTGCTAAAGCTCGAAAATTGTTGCTGCGAAATAGTTTCCATATTTTGATTTTTTGAAAGGGAAATAAATTATTTTTTCTTTATCACTTTGGTTTTTCCGGTAGAGTCGGTAGTGATAACCCGCACCCCTTTATCATCTACTTTAATGCGCACATCTTCGTTCTTGTCGTTTTTGCCGCGCACCGAAACTCCGTTATCGTTCACATCTACCGTCATCGTTTTTAGATTTTTTCCAATTGCTTTTTCTAGGTTACTTTCAGTTTCCGTCTCGCTGTCTCCTTCTAAGTTTTCTTCGCTAATTTC
>JAYVJZ010000099.1:0-5838 GCA_043768865.1 Sphingobacteriales bacterium | reverse complement strand
GCTGCTTGATTATTCAACAGAAATCGTCAATTTAAAGCCATTAATACTACAACGAATTTTGGACTATAATACATCATCGTTGGGCTGTAAAATGTTGATTGTATTGATATACATTTATCGACTGACTTAGTTAAATCGTATTGATAAAATTTGATTTTTTGCCCTTATTCCTCTGCATTTCAAGTAAACATAAGGGTAGAAATTGTATTCATTTTTTTTAAATCAACTATTTCCAATTTAATTTGTGAATTGAAGCGGTGCGTGCGGCATCTGCTTGTTTTATTTTAATATGATTTGTTTTAAAAAATGTATTGCTATTCAAAAACAAGTAGCAGAAAAAATGTTAAATTCTATAGGTGTCGTTGTGTTAATTGATATCGCAAATGAATGTTATGCAAGCACCATTTTTTTCAAAATAAAAGCCTTGCGACATTTTTTGAATAAGATAAACCCCACGTCCACCTTCGATTTCAAGGTTATGCTTTTCAGTAGGATTTCTTAGTTGTTCGTGATTGAAACCTTTGCCCTCATCGCTTACTTTGAAACACAAGCGTTCGTTATCATGTTTTTTTAAACATTCTATAGTTACTTTTTTGTCTATATCCTCCTTGTTGCCGTGCTTAATCGCATTAGACACTGCCTCTGTAAGCAGTAATATCATCTTGGTCTGTTTATCTTTTTTTATCTGCAAGGCAGTTGCTATTTGCTCAACATATCTGTCTAAGCAATGAATACTATCGAGTATTGACGGGAGGTGAATGCTGTGGTACATCATATACTCATTTTGTACGATACTTATTTCAAATTGTTGCAACAATTATTATTATTTTTATATATTATTTGAAAATACAATCAAACATTATTTAAAAGCACCATTTATTGTCTGCTATCATAGCAGCTGCAATCGAACGACGGGCTACTTTGCAGTTGTAAGGTTGTGTTTTAGTAAACCTCTTCAATCCCATCAACATAATGCGAAGCTCATCGCCCTCAGCATAAGAGGTTACGGCATGTTTGCCATTTATATGCAGTCGCTCTACGGCGTCGTTTATAAATACTTTTACCATTTGTATTTTCAATGTACACGCCTCTTCACTTCTCAGGTGAATCAATTTTTCTACGCGGAGCAGAATGCTTTCTGCATTGAATGTATCAATCATCATGTCTGTAATGTTCATCAAAATCTCCTGCTCGCTTTCAAGTTTTAGCATTAATTTTTGAACTGCCGAGCCTGCTACCATTAGAATAGCTTTTTTCATATTTTGAATTACTTTCTTCTCAGCTGCGAACAGTATTGTGTCGTCTAATGCAGTCATATCAGGCATCGACATCAATTCTTTTTGTATCGCTAAAGCAGGTGTCATTAGGTCAATTTCGCCTTTCATTGCTCGCTTCATCAGCATATCTACCGTCAGCATCCTGTTGATTTCATTCGTACCCTCGAATATTCTGTTGATACGCGAATCGCGATAGGCACGTGCCATAGGGTACTCTTCGCTATAACCGTACCCCCCGAATATCTGCACGCCCTCATCTACTGCATAGTCTAGCACTTCGCTGCCTGATACTTTCAGCATCGCACATTCTATCGCATATTCTTCTGCTGCGTTCAATATCGAAGTGGTATAATCTTTTCCTTGAGCGAGATTTTGTTTTTCTTTGGTGTCAATCAACTCTGATACTCTAAAAGTGGCACTCTCAATAGCATAACTACGTATCGCCATTTCTGCTAATTTATATTGTATAGCACCAAACGATGCTATCGGCACTTTGAATTGTATGCGTTCGTTAGCGTATTTGATAGCTGTGTCCACTACTCGCTTTGCTGCTCCTACAGCGGCTACACAGAGTTTGAAGCGTCCGATGTTTAATATATTAAATGCAATCTTATGACCTTTGCCTATTTCGCCTAATAAGTTTTCAACGGGCACCTTACAATCCTGAAAGAACACTTGACGAGTCGATGATCCTTTAATGCCCAATTTATGTTCTTCAGCACCCAAACTCAATCCCTCTGTGCCTTTGTCGATAATAAACCCCGTGAACTTGTCGCCATCTATTTTTGCAAAAACAATAAATACATCGGCAAATCCTGCGTTAGTAATCCACATTTTTTGACCATTAATAATATAATGTTTTTGATCTGGGCTGAGTACTGCCTTCGTCAATGCAGCCAGGGCATCGCTGCCACTTCCAGGCTCGGTCAAGCAGTAGCTTGCTTTTTTTATCCCTTTCGCTAGGTCAGGTATATATTTTTGCTTCTGTTCTTCTGTGCCAAAATACAAAATCGGTAAAGTGCCGATGCCAGTATGAGCTGCAAATGCCACGGAGAATGAATGTGCCGAACCCATGATTTCAGTAACAAACGAAAACGTGTTTACATCTTTGCCATAGCCTCCCAATGACTCGGGTATGCTCATGCCAAGCAAGCCCATTTCGCCAGCTTTGTTCATCAAATCAACCATTATATCATCTTCTTGTCGGTCGATTTTGTCGAGATTAGGACTTACTTCTTTTTGTACAAATTCTTCGCACATAGCCACTATTGCAGCTTGTTCTTCGTTAATTTCTTCGGGTATAAACACGCTACTGTAGTGTGTTTCGTTGATTAAAAACGCTCCACCTTTCAAAATGTTAGTTTCTTTATCATTGAGTGTCATGTTTGTTTGCCTTTAAGTGTATAATACGAATTGAATTAAATTAGTTTAATAATTCATTGTAAAAATATTACTAAAAAGTACAATAAAAAAATCGTAGTTCGTTATAACAAAATAAAGATTTGAACAGCCAAAAAGGCTGCCGATATGCTAGTAGATACTAATGTAAGACTTAGTTTTTACAATTTAGTTTATATAATATGGTATTTTATGATTGAAAATGAGCTGCTTTTTTTGTGCCAATTCTAATAAAATCTATTTTATTTTTTAAGTAGTAGAGAGTACAAAATAGAAGGCAACGTATATTGTGCATTTTATTTTTTTTCAATGTAGAGTAACGTTACAAGCTGTTTAGTTGGTGTAAGATAGGGAGTTTACAATACCCAATTTCGTATCTTTTTATTATCTTTTATTTTTAATAATTGAACTGCGAGCATTCAAATTTTAGTGAATTAAAATAAAGAAAAATTAAATAACTTTCTTACTCCATATTCAATTAAATATCTTTGGGAAACGGGTCGGCAAACTCTTTTTTTGCATCATATTGCTGCTTTTCATCCTCTTGCAACAAGCATTTTTCAAGGTCTGATATGATGTCTGACTTGATCATATCTTGCCCAATAAAAACAAGCTCATTCTCTCTATCGCCCCATTGTTTGCTCCATTTGCTTTCTATAAATTCTTTATTTTCAACAAATGCTTGATACGTTGTTCTTTCACCAAATGTCATACTTGCCCACCAAACTCCAGCCTTTTCGAGGCGTGATGAACCTCCTGCTTGGCTGAAATTTATTGCATCGTCGGGGCGTGATGCCAACCAGAAAAGCCCTTTAGCTCTTATAATTCCGCTTGGATACTCATCGTTGATGTACTTCCATAACCTCTCAGGGTGAAAAGGTCTCTTGTCTCTAAATACAAACGACGAAATACCGTATTCTTCCGATTCAGGGGTGTGCACCCCGCCTTCTAATTCTTTTTGCCAGCCAGCTGATGATTGAGCTTCTTCAAAGTCAAATAATTTGGTATTCAGTAGTTCTTTTGGATCAACTTTACTAAAATTTGAATTGATAATTTTTGCACCAGGATTTAGTTTTTGTAGCGATGCTCTCAAAAGTCCTACGGTCTTTTCATCAACCATATCTGTTTTGTTTAGAATAATCACATTGGCAAATTCTATTTGGTCGGTCAGCAAGTTCACAATCGTTCTATAATCGCCTTCCATGTCGCTAAGTTTGCGGTCAACTAACAATTCATTAGTGCCAAAATCATTAAAAAAATTGAAGCAATCCACCACCGTAACCATCGTATCGATATAACTAAATTTAGAAAGGTCAATGCCATTTTCTTCATCCACAAAGCTAAACGTTTGAGCCACAGGCACTGGCTCGCTGATGCCCGTACTCTCAATAAGCAAGTAGTCAAACCGCCCCTCGTTTGCCAATTTCTCTACCTCTATCATCAAGTCTTCACGCAGTGTGCAACAGATGCAGCCGTTGCTCATTTCAACTAATTTTTCTTCGGTGCGCGATAGTATATTTTGTTCGTTAACTAGCCGTGCATCTACGTTCACTTCGCTCATGTCGTTCACAATAACGGCTACTTTCAAGCCCTCTTTATTATGTAAAATATGATTAAGTAAGGTTGTTTTTCCTGCTCCCAAGAAACCGCTCAATACGGTTACGGGTAATTTTTTTGTAAGTGTTGTCATTTATTTTAATTTAATTTTTTTGAATTGCGCACAGCCTGCAATGTTTTATATTCATTGCGTGACCTACAACTACGAGCACAGCAAACACAAAGCCAGCATTTTCTATCCATTTGTGCGTTTCTTCAAATAGATTAGACAAGCTGAAACCTATGAATGATAGCCAAAGAAATAGTACAATTTTTTTGTTTTTAGTGTTTTTAGTTGCTGTGAATATAGAGATAAATGCGATGCTTAGAAATAGGAATTTGAAAATTGGATTGTGCATAAAACCTACACCCAGAGCGATTAATAGAGGAGTGGCTGTGCAATGTACTAAGCAGATTGCTGAATTTGCAATGCCAATACAATCAGCATAACTATATTTTTTAAAAAGTGTTAAATTCTTTTGAGCCATGTAATAATATTGCTAAGATGTTGTTCGCCATACAGCGAAATAAATTTTTGTGTTTCAGTATTTTGTTTAGTAGTATAAACGCTCAATCGTTGTTTTGCAAAATCCTTCGTGAGGTTGATTTTGCAGTCTTTTGTTATGCAGTTTACCCATTGTTCAAAAGTTTGTGGTATCATTGAATATAATTAAAATTGTATAATTTAACACTGATACAAAAGTAAGCATTATATTTGTAAATGCAACTTTGTTGCATTAAAATTTCTTTTATAAATGAAATCAATAAGAACTACTGCTGCTAAAACCGCAATACAAGAATTAATTTCTAATTCAAGTGTTGCCTTGTCGCATACCGAAATTCAAGTTGCCACCAAAGGGCTTTGTGATAGAGTAACGATATACCGTGTGTTGGAACGCCTATCAGACGAGGGTTTAGTTCACAAAGTTATCAATATAGATGGCGTTGTAAAATACGCAGGCTGTCGCAGTTGCTCAAAAAATCACAAGCACAATCATATTCATTTTAGTTGTCAAAAATGCAAGTCAGTTACTTGTTTAGATGGTATCGAACCGACCTTTAAGTTACCCGAAAAATATAAAGTCAACGAAATGAATTTTACACTTTTGGGAATATGCCCTCAATGTTATTAACGCACAGCCAATATGCTAATTACGGTTTAATGATTTGCTCAAAGCCAAGTTAGCAAGCCTATCAAATGCTGTAATAAGAATGTTTTTTTTGTGAATAGGAGTTGCAATAATAAAATTTAAAGTTGCGACATAATTACGACAGAGGCTTTACTATTGATGTTCAATTTTCTCAATCGCCAATTGATGATTTATTGGTATTACTTCGCACTATTAGGTGTGTAATATGCTACGAATTGTACTGTGGTTTTATTTTATGAAAAAATGACCTCAACTATTGTTCAACCCTGAAGGTTCTGCTGTTAATAAATTTCCTCCAAAATCTACCTTATAGTTACCTTCCAATCTTTTCGATGCACCTACAACTATATTTATCCAAACAGTACATTTGTTACAATTTTAAGCACACTAATTTTTTACTTTATTACTTCGCTTTT
>JAYVJZ010000098.1:0-8779 GCA_043768865.1 Sphingobacteriales bacterium | reverse complement strand
GAAACTATGGTAGCCGCCGATGTGATGAATCTATTCATAAAAAACAAACAAAGCATAGCTTGGGTGGTTGATGAATATGGTGGCACCGCGGGTATCGTTACGCTAGAAGATTTATTAGAAGAAATATTTGGCGAAATAGATGACGAGCACGACTATGAGGATCTATTAGATAAGCAGATTGATGCTTCTACATATCTGCTGTCAGCCCGACATAGTATAGAAACTTTAAACCAAAAGTACAGCCTAAATATACCCGTTGGCGACTATGAAACCCTAGCTGGATATATACTTTCGATACATGAAGAGATGCCCAAAACCAAAGAAAGTTTGCAAATCCATAATTATGTAATTGACATATTGAGAGCAACTAAAACCAAAATCGAAACAGTACGATTGCATTGTATTGATAAAAATTCAAGCGATTTACTTAACTAATTATGGGCTTCAAAGATTTTGATTTATATTTTTTTTATCTTATCAACAATACGCTACAATCGAGTGTGGGCGACACTCTAATGCCGTTGTTTAGAGAAATGACATTTTGGTTTCCGCTGTATGTTTTTATACTTATTCGTATGTTTGTCGATTTCAAAAAACAATCTTTTTGGTTTATAATTGGAATTGTGATAGCCATAGGATTAAGTGATTTTATAGCAAGTGGCATCTTAAAACCATTGTTTGCTAGACTCAGACCCTGCAACGATCCTGTCATTTCACATACGGTGCATCTACTATGTGGCTGTAGTGGGTTTAGTTTTGCCTCTTCACATGCCGCCAATCACTTTGCTATCGCCACGTTTATAGGGTTGATTTATCAAAAAAAACGATGGGTAAGCATCGCTCTCAGCATGTGGGCAAGTTTGGTATGTATCGCTCAAATATATGTAGGATTGCATTATCCTAGCGACATAGTAGCGGGCTGTTTGATTGGCATAACAGTTGGAATGCTATTATTTGTGATAATTGACCATGTATTAAAAAAACAATACCAATGGTTGTAACTACAATATTAGTAGTGCTTGCAGCCTTTTTGGGTAGTTTTGTTGCACAACATTCAATAGACAAAGTGCAAGTGAACATGAAGCATTTTTTTGCCTTCAGCGGTGCATTTTTGTTTGGATTAACTGTTACACATTTGTTTCCAATGCTGTACAGTGCTGCTACTTCTCATTTATTTTCATTGTTAATATTAGTAGGATTTTTGTTGCAATTGATTTTAGAAAAATTAACGAAAGGCATAGAGCACGGACATTTGCATCTTCACAACACTGACGATAACCTTACACATCACCACATACCATTCAGTGTGATGTTTGGCTTGAGCATTCATTCATTTTTAGAAGGGCTACCATTAGCGCAATTAGCTACTCAAACCAATAGTATTTCAATCGGTATTATAATTCACAAAGTGCCTGAGGCTATGGCTTTGATGAGTGTGCTGATGTGTAAAGAATTTAACGTAAAACGTCCGTGGTTGCTCATGATTTTTTTTGCATTATTGACACCTCTTGGAACATTTGCAGGTTATATGCTACAAATGTATAAGCTAGAAAATTTATTACAACCTCTTGTTGCATTAGTGGCCGGTTCGTTTATTCATATAGCTTCAACCATAATTTTTGAATCAGGTTCTAGTGTACATCACGTACCTTACAGTCGCATTATCATCATCAGTATCGGCTTTGCAATAGCTGCGTGCCTCTAGTTTATGCTTTTTTATTTTGTCCTTGTGTTTTTATTTTATTCAAATTATTTACTTAACTAGCCTAGAGTAGGGTACTACAGCTAGATATACAATTTCGTAAATACCTGATTTTACCTTCATTGGTGTTGCAATTTACAAGCAAACATTTCGCAGCGTATTGCCAGTAAAATAGAAATAGTTTTGATTAAAAAATCGAATGTTTTATATTTGCTAGAACTAAACATAATACTCAATAAAATGACCTACGAACAAGGCCTCAATCGCTGGATAACAGAAGAAAAAATCGCTGTAAAATTACAAAATATAATCACTGATTTATGGTATGACAAATCGGTAGAGTTAGTTTTTTTTAGACGCCCCCTCATCGACACGTCAGCCTCTGAGATACTTTTCGCACATACTCAAGCTGATAATATCTCAGGCAAGCATTATGAAATAGCAGATTCGATATTGTTAGTGCAAGCCCTGTCGGAGGTCGATTTAGCTCCATCTCGCATCGATTTAGGCAAGCTTTTGAGCAAATGGAACACCCATAAGTCTGTTGATGCAGCGTTATTTATAGGTAACGAATTAGCAGATTATATCGGTGCTTCAAAGAAAATGCTGCAGCCCAAAGATGTAGTGTTGTATGGGTTTGGGCGAATAGGTCGTTTGGCGGCTCGGGTGCTGATACAGCAAGCAGGCAAGGGCGAGCAGTTGCGATTGCGAGCTATAGTTGTGCGTGGCACTGGCCCCGATGATTTACAAAAACGTGCCGATCTATTGAGTCGCGACTCTGTGCATGGCAAGCTAAAAGGCGTGGTCGAAGTGAACGTTGAAAAAAGTCAATTGATTGTCAATGGGCATGTAATCGATGTTATAAATGCAAGCAAACCTGAAGAAATAGATTATACTAAATATGGAATCAGCAATGCGTTGATGATTGACAACACGGGCGTCAAAAGGGATAGGGAGGGATTGATGTTACACAAAAAAAACCCAAACAATGGTATTGACAAAGTGCTACTGACAGCTCCCGGCAAAGGCGATATACCGAATGTAGTGTATGGAGTGAATAACAAAGATTTTGAGAATGTTTTGAACACAGAATCTATATGGAGTGCTGCATCTTGCACTACAAACGCAATCTGTCCAGTGCTCGAGGTGGTACATAATAAATTTGGCATACATGGAGGACACATCGAAACTGTGCATGCCTATACCAATGACCAAAATTTATTAGATAATTTTCATCCAAAATTTAGACGAGGTCGCTCGGCAGCCCTCAATATGGTAATAACCGAAACTGGTGCAGACAAAGCAGTATCGAAAGTACTGCCCGACTTGGCGAATAAACTAACGGGCAATGCTGTGAGAGTGCCTACTCCCGATGTATCGTTAGCAATATTAAATCTAAAATTGAACAAAGAAATAACTCAACAAAGCATAAATGATGCCCTCAAACAAGCGTCTTTAGATGGTAAGTTGGTTGAGCAAATAGAATTTTCATCTAACAATGAGTTAGTGTCTAGCGATGTAATAGGCAACCCACACGCAAGCGTAGTAGATGGACCGGCTACTATAGTTGGCAAAGACAAAAAAAGTGTGGTACTCTACGTTTGGTATGACAACGAGTATGGCTACACACGTCAGGTGATACGGATGGCTAAAGAATTATCCAATGTGTTGCGTTTAACTTATTATTAAATTTTATTTATTTTGAAAGCATTAATAACAGGAGCCACCTCAGGCATAGGTCTTGCTTGTGCGGAAACACTCGCACAATTGGGTTATTCGCTTGTGCTTACAGGCAGAAGAGCGGAAAGATTAGCAAAAATAAAATTAGAATTAATTCAAAAATACGGCGTCGAGGTCGCTACTTTGAGCTTTGATATATCAAACAAAAATGAAGTTCAACAGTATATTTCACCCCTGATAGACATAGATGTTTTAATCAACAACGCTGGGCTAGCAGCAGGTTTTGGTGAATTAGTGAACGGTGATATTGAAGATTGGGAGCGTATGATAGACACCAATATCAAGGGAGTACTGTATGTTACTAAAATTATTGCAAATACAATGAAACAACGTGGCAGCGGGCATATTGTAAACATTGGAAGTACCGCAGCCAAAGATGTTTACCCTAACGGCAATGTTTATTGTGCCACCAAACATGCTTTAGATGCAATCAGTAAAGCATTACGGATAGAATTGTTGCCCTACCATATCAAAGTTACAGCTGTGCATCCGGGTATGGTGCATACGGAATTTAGTCAAGTGAGATACAAAGGAGACAATGAGCTTGCTGATAAAGTATATGACAATATAGACCCCCTACAAGCCAAAGATGTAGCCGAGGTAATAGGTTTTGTGCTACAACGCCCTAGTTACGTCAATCTTAACGACATAGTTATGACGTGCACGGCGCAAGCTAATTCGATGTATGTGCATAGAAAACAGTAAAAATTTTTAATTACATAAGCGTACTGTTTTTAAATTTAATTGATTCAAAGCATTGTGCTCTATGTGCTGGATTCTATTGTTCAAAAATCGAACAGATTGATAATAAAACAACGGTATAACGGGCATTTCAGCCATTAGTATAGCATCAAGTTGATGGGCTAAATCTTGTTTCGATTTTTCATCTAGTTGCAATAAATAACTCTCAAACTGCTTATCAAACAGCGTATTGCTAAAGCGAGTATAATTAGGAGGTGCAGTATTTTTACTATAAAACATTGAAAAAAAACTCTCTTCATCGGCATAATCGCTTATCCAACTTGCCCTAAAAAAAGCACTATTTCCTTTTGCCATATTCTCTTTCAAAAATGCCCCTTTTACAATTTCAATTCTAGCATTCAATCCGATTTTTTCTAGTTGTTTAACAATATAACTCCCTATTTCACTGAACGTTTGGTTGGTTTGCAAAATAATGCGTTCCCCTTTATAGCCGCTTTTTGCAACGTAGGTTTTGGCTAATTGTAAGTCATATTTTAGGGTATCAGCGGGGTTGGTTTCAAATGACTTAAATCCATAAGGCACTATCCCTTTTACACCACTCACACCGACATTATTTCTAAAAAAAGAAACTAACTCATGCCTATTAATGGCAAGTGAAATTGCGATTCTAATATTTTTATTTAAAAGGTATAACTTATCGCTTTTCGATGCTGTATCATCAATTAAGCAGCCTAGATATTCTGTTGCTAAATATTGGTTTTTTTCGAGCCTACATGTGCCAATGAACTCATTATTTAATTCTCCTTTTTGATTCAATAGAATGTCTTTGTAGCTTGCATCTAAGGCATTGAGCAAGTCTATTTTTTGTTGTTTAAAAGCGATAAACTCTGAGGCTTTGTTTTCTATAAAACTTATACGCACACCATCTACATAAGGTAATTGAATGCCCTCGTCATCAACCTCAAAATAGGTTGTATTTTTTGGCAAAAGCATCACTTCATTATCATTCCAAACATGAAACACAAATGGCCCTGTGCCTACTGGATTTTCTCTAAATTTTGACCCATAAAATGACACTGCCTCAGGTAGTACAATACTGCAATATGGCATCGTCAATAAGCCTAACAAGGGTTGATAAGGCGCTTTGAGATATATAACAAAAGTAGTATCATCGGGAGCTGAGAAGGCAATCGGGGCAAGTTTTTGGTTAAATATCCATGCACCCGGCGAGGCCAATTGAGGGTCTATGATTCTGTTGAGAGAATACACTATGTCGCTCGCTATTAGCTTTCTATTGGGTAGCTGTTTATTTTTATGAAACCAAATATCTGATCTAATATTAAAAGTATAAATGGTTTTAGTGCTATCGATATGCCATGATTTTGCAATACTAGGCACACACTGCAACGAACTATCCAATTCAACCAACGTGTTGTATAAATGTTTAATTACCCAATTATTCGCCTCGTCTCTGGCAAATGCAGGGTCTAAAGAGGTGATGTTAGAGGGTTGATTGTATCTAAAAAATGTAGATTTTGTAGAATTTTTACTGCAAGCAAAGAGACTACATATCAAAATAAATTTTAATCCAATGATTGTATAACGGTGCGAACTACTTAACATGATTTGTACCAAAAATAAATGATAATCGAATAGGCCGGTTAGTTATTTTCGATGCAACCAATTATTTATACCACACTGTATTTAAACTATAATTTTACATTTAATCAAGTGATTTTTTTTTCAAAAATCATCTCAAAAGGTGGCATTAATAAAAATTAATAGCAAATGGCGTTGAACATTAATTATTCTTTTCACAGCTGTAGTTATTTGATTATCATATAAAAAAACCTTGCTAACTACTGCAATTATTGAGTTTTGGTGAGTCAAAGCGTTCATAATCGAGTAAGACAATATTCAAAGTAGTATCACCAAATCGTCCTCCAACAAAATAAACGGGTAGAATACAAATTTGTTTAAAAATAAGTACTTTTACATTCTTATTATTACTAGGCTATACAAAACCAAGTACATTGAAGATAAGGATAGAATAGACAAGGCCTAATTATACAAAGATAAAAATGCATAAAAACATATATTTTTTAAGTGATTTTCATTTTATAGTCGATGATGCTGCATCGCATGAACGAGAAAAACTAGTAGTTTTGTTTTTGGATTCAATACGTGGCGATGCGAAAAAAATATATATTTTAGGTGATATTTTTGATTTTTGGTTTGAATACAAAACCGTTATCCCTAAGGGCTTTACACGATTTTATGCTTGCTTACATCGATTGTTAGATGCAGGTGTAGAGATAGAAATATTTACTGGCAATCATGATATGTGGCAGTTTGGTTTTTTTGAAAATGAATTTAATATCAAAGTACATTTCGATTTAATACAAGTAACACACAATAATAAGGTTTTTCTACTTGGACATGGAGATGGCAAAGGACCTGGCGACATGGGTTATAAGGTATTAAAAAAAATGTTTAACAACACATTGTGCAAAAAACTTTTTGGCATTATACACCCTACTATTGGCAACCGACTTGCCTACTTTTGGAGTAAAAAAAGCAGGCTATCGCAAGTGGACAAACCCCACAACACTTTCATGGGCTTAGAGCACGAATGGTTGTATCAATATTGCCAAAAAAGAGCAGCTACAGAAGTCGTTCATTACTATGTTTTTGGACATAGGCATTTACCATTACATTTGCCTATCAATCAACACTCTTATTACATCAACCTAGGCGACTGGATAACCCATAACAGCTATGCACGTTGGGACGGCGAGCGAATGACTGTATCAAGTTTTTCAAAATAAAGCCCTTACTCTTATCATTAATTTATTTCAATTATATCATACAATCCCTGCACATGTTTAAACTTATATTCACCCTATTTTTGATATTCAACTTACCTCAACTTCATGCACAAACTACAACCGATTTTAACTTAAAAATTAAAAAAATTAAAGGCAATCAAGCACAAGCCAAATGGAAATGCAAAGACACTTACAGAGCCTACCGTCTTCAAATCAAATCAACTTCAGCTGCAATATGGGAGGATAAAATACTAACCACAGGCGATCATAATGCGTTAATCAACCTTGAACCAAACACGAAATATCAAGTCCGTTTAGCAGTTTATAAAAACAGTAATGATGGCGTAGCAGCTTACTCACACGTAGTTGCGTTCACCACCGACCCAATCAACGAAGGCAAACAACAAGCCAAAATGGTAGATGACGACATTGTACTACAAGCAACCCATTCATCAAACCAACCACAAATAATTGATCTAAAAATAGACGCAAAAAATAAATACTTTTTTTACCGCATTTTAATTAGCCAGTCGCCCACCATAGGCTTTAAAGAGGTACTAAAAACGACAACCACCCATCTTAGTTTAGCCCCCCTTGAGGCCAATCAAACGTATTATATTAAAATAGCACTATCAATGCACGAAAATGCACCCATCAAGGCTTACAGCGGAATAGTACAAATCAAAACAGGGTTCAATATAGCAGATATAAAACCAAAAAGCAAAACAAAAATGAATAGATAATTTGAGTAAGAAATATAAATACAAGCACAACAATTTATTTATTTTAACTTTTTTTACTATATTCTATACGAATATTGAATAAAATAACTAGATTTAACCCCACATTAGAACCCCAATTGTTTATAAAAACCAAAATACCACGTGGATACGCAATTTTCCGCCGCACCTCAAGAAAAACTCTCGCAAGCAGACACTCAAAAAGGCAAGTTGTTTATAGGCATTCCCTCTGAAAAATCGTTTCAAGAAAAACGCATCGGCCTCACCCCTGAGTCGGTATCAATACTTACGCATAGCGGTCATCAAGTAGTGCTACAATCCAAGGCAGGACAGGCTTCACACTTCTCTGACAACGATTACAGCGAAGCCGGTGCACAAATAGTTTACGACACCAAAGATGTTTTTCAAGCAGATATTATCGTCAAAGCCACCCCGCCCAACATAGCAGAATTAAATCACTACAAATCAGGGCAAACCATCATATCGCCACTACATCTGCCAACGCTTTCGCACGAACTCATAGCAGCATTAATTCAAAAAAAAATAATTGGGCTAGCTTTTGAATACATCAAAGACGAAAGCGGGGTATTTCCTATCGTACAAGCTATGAGCGAAATAGCTGGTAATCAAGCTATTACAATAGCCTCCGACCTATTGAGCAACAGCAACACAGGCATAGGCATCATGCTAGGAGGAATATCAGGAGTAGCCCCCACACAAGTGCTAATATTAGGCTCGGGTACTGTTGCAGAGTTCGCAGCCAGAACGGCTTTAGGCATGGGAGCAACCGTCAAAATATTCGATAACAACCTCTATAAATTAAAACGTTTACAAAACCACTTAGGCACCCGCATTTATACCTCCGTACTCTACCTTGATGTGTTGCAAAAAGAGTTAGAAAATGCTGACGTAGTAATAGGCGCAGTGCACTCTCCGTCAGGACGCACCCCCGTTTTAGTAAGCGAAGAAATGGTAGCCAAAATGAAACGCGGCGCCGTGATTATCGACGTCAGTATCGACCAAGGCGGCTGCTTCGAAACCAGCGAAATAGGCTCACACGACAACCC
>JAYVJZ010000097.1:0-4251 GCA_043768865.1 Sphingobacteriales bacterium | reverse complement strand
TGGGTAAGTTTGGCAAAATTTCTATTGATAACAACAAATGCGAAATAACTTTTGAATAATGAATAAGATTTTGATAGCCATATTATTTGTTTTAATAATAACGCTAAATATTTCGTGTGAATCAAAGAGCCAAAACAAGCATCAGGTAAAATCAAGTGGGTATTTACTTGTAACAAAAGTTGTTGACGGAGATACATTTTGGGCTGACAACGATACTGATGGTGGTGTGAAAATTCGTTTGATTGGTGTTGATGCACCCGAGTCAAAAAATGTTTTCAAAAAAAAGATTGGCTATTACGGAATAGAAGCAAAAGCGTATCTTACGAAACTTCTGAAAGGCAAGCAAGTAAAATTAGAATACGATGTGGATAGGACGGATCAATACGGCAGAACATTGGCTTATGTGTATTTGGAAGATGGAACTTTCGTAAACGCTGACCTAATGAAAAACGGTTATGCTATGGTTATGACTATTCCGCCGAATGTAAAGTTTGCAGATGAGTTTGTACAACTTCAACAACAAGCAAGGGAAAATAATAGAGGATTATGGGGTGTGTCCAATCAATAAAAGCAGGAGATAATCTTGCCGTCAGGCCTTTAAATAGGGGTGCACTAAAACAATCAAACAATGGACATAAAATCATTCAAAAAAAACCGTTACCCCAAACCATAGGAACAATAGAAAAATGGTTCATATTTAGTAATCGTTTCGGGCTATGCTTCACACTTGCTCTCGGGTAGTCCGTCGAGCGATTATCATTCGAGTTACCAAAGAGCATACGGTCTTTGGGATTATTGGAAAAGCATAATTTCATAGCGAATGAACTAAAAACCATCGGTTCATTATACAAATTGTTCCTAACTCCAACATCACATTCTATACGTTGTAGCGAGCTGAATAGTGGCTGTGAAAGGGGCTAATATTCAACGTATTAACAATTGTGATTAGAAGTACGGCTGATCCTTTTTTGCTTCATTCCTCTCAAAATTTTTTCGATACCCGATGTGTTGTCGCCTAATGAGCATTATAAATCATTTTTCAGGTCTAATCTTTTTGAGCTTAATTGAACAGGTATAATAGTTGTGTTCGCTACTATTAAAGTCATAAGCCGCTTCTTGATAACCGTCAACAGTAATTTTTAGTTTGCAATTCCCCAATGGCACTTCTTTTATAATAAAATATCCTGCAACATCAGTTGTAGTGCCTTTATTTATTCCATCTTTATCTCTACATTTCACTACTGCAAATGGAATAGCCTCATTAGAATTCATATCTATCACATTGCCTGCAAATACAGTAATGGGGTATCGTTTTGTTTGAATTTCCATTGTAGTATTATAAATACTGGATTCTACTTTTATTTTTCTTGTTCTACAAGCATATAAACTTATAGTGACGCATATAGTAAATAATACATAATTTTTCATTGCTTTTTTGGGGCAGAATTTTTGCTTTCATTGTTTAAAAATGGATGATACTTCATAATATCTGGGCTTGGTGTTGCTTGCCATATAAATACATATCCTGTTTTCATAATTTGCCAATCATACCCTCTTTTAGTAAGAAATACAGGGTTTGAACTGCTTATATAAACGCAAAATAAGGTGTTGTTAAGCAAAATAATAGTGGGCTCACTAGTATTTTCATAGTAATATTTTGCTTGTTATTTTTATCGTTTTTGCCATATTGTATAGTGCTAAATTGGGTATCGTCCTAAAACAAGGGTACACTTTTTGTTTATTATTTTGTCAAAAATACAATTAAAAACATTGAACCAAGTAGAGAGTTTTACAGTTAAAAAGACTGCGATATTGGCAATTTTTTACTTGACTTTGCATTGCCCTCACCTCAGCACAAAAATACTTTTTTTGCTGAATTAGTGAGTATAAAAAACCGCCCTTTTATGAGTTCTAAGTAGTAGGTAAAGTGTTTTTGTTGTCTGCGCTTGTCTTTGTTTTATTGTTCAATCACACGCCCCACTTTTCGCCATTGCGTCCAAAAGTCAGGAAACGATTTGCTCACTACGTGCTCCTCGTCTATCGCCACCACAGCTGCCAACGCCACTAGACTACTGCACGCCATAGCTATACGATGATCTTTTTTGGTATTTATGTTTATACTTGTAGGGTTAATTTTAGTAACTTCGTTTAGTTGTCTAGCAATCAAAATTTCGCCATTTTCAACAGTATAAGTAAGGCTAATGTGCAGTTGAGCCAATGCCTCTTGCATGGCTTCGATTCGATTGCTCTCTTTCAATGCAAGGTGATGACAGTGAGTAAATATAGCATTACAATTCGCTAAAGCAGCCATTACAAAGACTAAAGGGCCGAGGTCGGGGGCGTTTTTTAATGTAAAAGTGGTGGTGGCAGGTGCCTGTATTTGATAATTTCTTTCTATCGAGCAGCCGTTTTCTTTTTCGATAGTTAATACGCCTAGTGTCTCAGCATACTGCCGTATCGCTGCATCGCCTTGCAAGGAATTTATATTCAATTCGGGTATAAAAGCACTGTCCACTAGTCCTGCCAACACCCACCCATAGACATACGCCGCTCCACTCCAATCAGTTTCTACTTCGAAGTGATTTAGATGGTATGGTTGTGGGGGAATCGTATAACAATTGTCACGGACAATTACATCAACGCCTGCCGCACTCATGGCTTGTAGCGTCATGTTGATATAACTCTCCGACACTGGATCGGCTTGTGTTTCGAGTTGCAACCCGGCTGTCAATAGCGGTGCTATTAACAACAAAGCCGACAAAAACTGCGAACTATTTTTACCATCAACTGATATTTTTTTTGGGTACTGAACTGTTTTTTTTTTGTGAATTATAAACCCATCGGGCACGGCATCTATCACTGCACCTAGGCTGCAAAGTGCATCTACTAATGGTGTTATCGGGCGTTGTAGTAGCCGCTTAGTGCCGGTTAACACCAGCGTTTGGCGGGTGCTCATTGCAAAATACGCCATAAGAAAACGAAACACAGTGCCGGCGTCCTCACAATCAAAAACGCTATCTTTGTTTGTGTTATATTTGGCTAAAAGGCGCTGTAGCACTACTGTATCGTTGGCCTCTGACAATCCGCTTATCGATAGATTGGATACGGTGGCTGATGCTACTTGTGTAATTATTAAAAATCGGTTGCTATAGCTTTTAGAAGTGGGTATTGCTATTGTTACGGCGTTGTTTGATTTTGTTGTGTTTCTACAAATCCTAATCATGATAGATTGATTGAAGGTACTTCAGGGCTGCGGCTATTTCTTTTTCGCTCACTTTAACATCATATTTGCAGGTGCCTACTCCGTTTATTAACGAAAACAATAATTGTGTTTTGTTGTTTTTTTTATCTTGTACTATGTATTTTATTATCACCTCTTTAGGGGGTATTTTTTGCCGCACCGTATAAGCTAATAATACGTTTGTTATTTCTATCAAATCGTCTAAGGTGATAAGGTTTTTGGAGTGCGAAATGTAGAGTTCACCTATCAAACCTAATGCCACTGCCTCACCGTGCAACAACGCCTTGCCCTGTTTCATATAATAACTTTCAAAGGCATGCCCTAGGCTATGCCCTGCGTTGAGCACCTTGCGCAGGCCAAGCTCAGTGGGGTCTTGAGTGGTGATTTTGGTTTTGATTGCTATGCTGCTATTGATTTCACTTTCGTTCAATAGGAGTGAACCGACTTCGGCAGTTGCTAACTTCCAAAACAAGGGTGCATCAGCTATTAACCCATGTTTTAGCATCTCTACATATCCGTTTTTTATGTGTTTGTAGGGCAATGTATCTAAATAAGTTGTATCAAGCACCACCAACTCGCTTGTGTTTATGCCCCCTATAGCGTTTTTTAGTAGCCCAATGTTGATGCCCCTTTTGCCACCATGAGCTGCGTCCACCATTGCCAGCAGCGAAGTAGGCACCGCACAGAAGGCTATTCCTCTTTTGTATATCATCGCTATCCACCCAACTATATCCAACAACACTCCTCCACCCAGGCCTATTAGCAGTGCATTGCGGTCTATTTCTAATTTTAATAATGTAGTTATTATACGCTCAACGGTAGCTAGGTTTTTGTGTTGTTCTCCTGCTGCAATAGTAACAATAGGTGCCGTCTTGAGGAGTTGATTGCTTGCTAACAGACGGGGTAAGCAATGTTTTTTAGTATTGCTATCGCATACAATCACTACGTTAGAATATTGCTTTGCATTAGCGAGCGTCGCTTTATTATTTATTCTTACCATTTATATTTTA
>JAYVJZ010000096.1:0-12336 GCA_043768865.1 Sphingobacteriales bacterium | reverse complement strand
AAAAACATACATTGCTGATCCAAATAACTTTAACAATACGTACAATTTTGCTTGTGCATTAGCTCTTACAAAACAGATTGACAGTTGTTTTAAGTATTTGTATAAAGCTATTGAAACAGATACTTCTGTGAACGCACTGACTGACCCTGATTTTATTTTTATAAAAGAAGATAAAAAATGGAGTGCATTTGAAGACAAATTAATTGCACAATTAAATATTAAATTTAATACTCCTTATACAAATATAGACTACGCAAAAAAACTATGGCGTATGCAAGCAAAAGACCAAGCATACTATGATGAAATAAGTAGTGCAGAAAAGAAAATTGGAATGTACTCCACTGTAGTAAGTGCTTTGTGGACATTGAAACGAATCTATAATAATGAAAATCTAACACAATTAGAAAATCTGGTTATAGAAAAAGGATGGCCCAAAATAAGTGAAGTGGGAGGCAGAGCAGCAGGTGCAGCGTTTTTAATTATTCAGCACAGCGACAGCGAAAAGCAAAAAAAATACCTGCCGATTATTGAAAAACTTTGCAAAGAAAAAGAAGCTAGTTAGGAGAGTTATGCACTTATGTATGATAAGATACAAACAAATGATAATAAACCTCAAAAATACGGCTCTCAAGTTAGTTTTAATAACGAAACAAAAAAATATGAGCTATTTCCATTGTTAGACGAAACAAAGGTTGATGAATGGAGAAAAGAAATAGGAATGCAACCTTTGGCTGAATATGTTTCAAGATGGGAAATTGTATTTGAAGCTAAAACTAAATAAATTATCGTAACTGGCGCAGGCAATGCTGATGCAATTATAAATAAAAATATCACAATAAACCCAACCCCTATACACGTAGGTTTTATTTCTTCAACCCAATCTCCCGTAAACGTTCGTCTAAGTATAGCCCGGCCGTAATCGACTCATACGCTTTAGGGTTCGTATCGCTCACACAATTACTCAAACAATCCAACCTCATATCGCTACGCGGATGCAGGAAAAAAGGAATTGAAAGACGTGGCTCATGCCAACGCTCACGTGGGGGATTGACCACCCTGTGCGTTGTCGATTTTAGCCTATTATTGGTCAGCCGTTGCAACATATCGCCTACGTTTACCACTATCTGACCGGGCGCTGCGTTTACGGGTTTCCACTCATCAGCACGCGTCAATAGCTCCAACCCGCCCGCCGACGCCCCAACCAATAACGTAATCAAATTGATATCCTCGTGCTGTTCGGCACGTATAGCACTCGCCGGCTCGGCCACAATAGGTGGATAATGTATCGCACGCAAGATGCTATTGCCATTATGTACATGAGGATCAAAATAAAATTCATCGATATGTAAATACAACGCAATAGCTTGCAAAAGCCTAGTCCCACAGGCTTCAAAGGCTGCATAGAGCTGCTTGCCCACCGCATTGAAAGCCGGCAAACTATCCACCTCAATATTATCAGGGTAGAGCGAAGCAACTGCATCGCCGTCAATAACCGTCTGCCCAAGTTGCCAAAACTCTTTTAAATCCGCCGCCTGATAGCCCTTTGCTTTTTCTCGACCAAACGACGTGTAGCCGCGCTGCCCAGCCAATGCTACCACTTCATACTCCAACTTCGTATCTGTTGGCAAGGCAAAAAACGCCGTCGCCTCCTCATAAAAAGAAGACACTAACGCATCGTCAATACCATGATTGACCACTGCCACAAAACCCGTATTTTCATAAGCCGCACCCAATTGTTCTACAAATTTAGCACGCTCAGCAGCACTGCCATTTACAAACTGTGCAAGGTCGATTATAGGCAAAATATTTTCCATGCTTTACAAATTAATTTCTACAAATATATTTTAAAATTAACGGCTCGGCAACACTAAAAAAAGAAGTCAAAAAAAAATAAACCTCAACCCACCTACGTCCCACTCACAACCGAACAAATAAACATGCCAAACAAACACGGCAAAACACCGCTATTTGCGCCTCCTCACGCCTATAGATTCAATAAAAAAAAAGACATACAACACCAAAAAACAAAATACAATTAGGGCGTGCCCCTTGCCAAAAAGCAACTCGAGCTAATCGCCCCAAACGTACGTAGAGCAAGGGTCGGTCTATCGGCTCCCGCTCTTTATTGAGTGCGGCAATACCGCATTCAATAAAGGAGCTCCGCCTTCGCCCTCACGCTTGCCTCACGGGCGGCACGGCCTACACCGATTTTCTACATTATTATTAAAAAAACAAGCTAAGTTCATCAAAAACAACATCGCTATTCATTACAACATAAAACTAAAAAATAAAAAACAGCAATACCTACGCAGCATACCATTTCAACATACTCGCAACACCGCTCCTTATATTGATACACAACAAAAGGCTTGAATCTTACGCTACGCCTATACGTTCGCTCGTACATTCGCCGCTTCAAGTCCAACATCAAACCCTTCATTTCGATACAAAAATTATTTTTATGATAACTTGCTAAAAAATATTTTACTTTTGCTTACCCAATGTATATAATTAAAGTAAAAGGCAAAGCCAAGATACCCGACTACATACAACTGCGCGATAGCAACTACACGCTGCTAGCCTATTGCCGCTGCGACAGGCCCGAAAAAGAACTTGAAAAATTAAACCTAAAAACACCCATAGAAGAGTTGAAACTATTTATAAATACAATAGCATTTGGCAAAATGACCCCCTTCAATTTTATTTAAAAAAACAAACCCCAACTATGCGACAACAGGTAGTCAATATTCAAAACGCTGATATTTTTCAAAGTGGCAACAAAATACTTGCTAATATAAATTTCCAAATTGAAAAAAGTGAATTTGCATATATAATAGGTAAAACAGGCAGTGGCAAAAGCTCTCTACTCAAAACCATATATGGCGATTTGCCCTTAACCACTGGAGAAGGTGAAGTGTGTGGCATGGACCTTAAAAACTTAAATCGAAAAAATATTCCATTGCTACGTCGCAAAATGGGAATAATCTTTCAAGATTTTCACTTATTCTACGACCGCACCGTTTATCAAAATTTGCTATTTGTGCTCAAAGCCACCGGTTGGGAAGAGCAACTACAAATAGACTCTCGCATAGAAGAGGTGCTCGACATGGTCGGATTGGTTCACAAAAAAAGAAAAATGCCGCACGAGCTCAGCGGAGGCGAACAGCAGCGTATTGTATTAGCGAGAGCCCTGCTCAACCACCCTGAACTCATTATCGCCGACGAGCCCACCGGCAACCTAGACCCCGAGACATCGGTAGATGTGATAAGCGTCATACATAACATCGCCAAAAATTCTAACACAGCTGTGCTAGTAGCCACACACGATTATTTGGTGCTCGATAAGTTTCCAGCTAAAATATTCAAATGTAAAAACCACGAAATAATTGAAGATTTAACATTGATAAGTTAAAAAAAAAACATGAACAAGACCACCGACAGCCGCCGACAAAAGCAAGTAGCGAGCGAGTTGCAGCACCAACTTAGCCTTATATTCACCAAAGAAGGATACAGCACCGTGCAAGGCTGCCTCGTAACTATAGCAGGAGTGAAAATAACCCCCGATTTGCTGATAGTAAAAATATATTTAAGTTTTTTGAACCCCCCTGAAGGGGTCAATATGATCAATCATTTTTTTGACAAAAAGGGAGATATTCGACATAAGTTAGGCCAACAGATGAAGCACTTACGCCGCATACCCGAGCTTGAGTTTTTCTCTGACAAAACCCTCGATGAAGTCTATAGAGTGGAGCAACTGCTGCAAAGTATTACCACAGATACAACCCACTAAGCAGCCCCATAGATGTACTTGCCCCTGCGCATAGCACTGCGATATGTGTTCAGCAAACACACTTCTAACGCCATCAATATCATCGCCTACATCACAATAGCAGGTATCGCCACTATAACCTTTGCTATGTTTGTGATATTGAGTGTTTTCAATGGTTTTGAAGGTTTGATAATGATGCTATTCAACACATTCAATCCCGACATAAAACTAACCGCAGCACAGGGCAAAGTTATACAATACACCGCACAAGAGCTAGCACAACTCAGGGCCTTGCCCAATGTAATCGGTATCACTTATTGCTTAGAAGAGAACGTTTTGCTACGCAATGGCAACAAACAGTACATCGCCCGCATGAAAGGCGTAGATGCCGATTATACCCTCGTAAGCGATATAAAAAATGCTATGGTAGCAGGAGATTATATGATTGGCAATAGCGAAGGCTACAACACCTGCGTAATAGGCGTAGGAGTAGAAAACACGCTAGGACTCGACGTCAATAACCCCACCGCCGACCTAGACATGTACCTACCACGACGCAACGCCAACGAAGCCCTGCTCCAAGCTATCAACGCATTTGAGATGCAAACCATATACCCCGTCGGAGCCTTCAGCATACAACAAGAGTTCGACGCACGCTATCTGCTAGTGCCATTTGCCCTTGCTAAATCGATGCTCAACTACGACACACTCACCTACACGAGCGTAGAAATAAAAGCCCAACACAACGCCAACATCGAACAATTGCAAGCCGATATTAAAAAAATAGTAGGCACAAAATGCCGAATATTAAACCGAATGCAACAAGATGAAAGCATATATAAAATTATGAAACTCGAGAGCTGGCTTGTCTTTGCGCTACTCAGTCTAGTATTATTTATAGCCTCTTTCAATATCATCTCCTCGCTCAGTATGTTGATAATCGAAAAGAAAAAAGACATCGCAATTCTACAACAATTAGGCGCCACACCCACCACTATACGCATCGTCTTTATGCTCGTAGGCGTGCTATTAGCTGTCGTAGGCTCGCTAATAGGCCTTTTAGTTGGAGGTATCGTATGCGGTGCACAAGCATTATTCGGCCTCGTTAAAATCGCAAACAGCGGCACCTTTGTTGTCGATACCTACCCCGTTGATATGCACGCTACCGACGCCCTCCTCGTACTAATGCTCGTTTTAGTACTCGCACTCATAGCCTCGTGGCTACCCACCCGCAAAATTATATTTCAAAAAATATCCTTCAACGAACGGTAGTCAGCCACGCTACAGCACTGCTTACTTTGCTCAAAAACAACACGCATCACCCCCTTCATTATCATTGAAAATCCACATGCACTAGCAACTATGTGTGCCACCTCACAGCATACATTAGTGCGTATTATTACAATCACAAAACACAGTCATATCAAGGGCTTTAACGAGTATTTCAACAAAAAAAACGTGCCTACTTCTGCAAAAAAAACCTGAAATCACGCATATCAAATTGTTGCATTTTTAGGATTCAACACGACCCACATTGTGTAATCAACCAATATAAAATTATAGTGCCCAACAACACAAAAAACAATTTTTTAACAACACACAAATTCAAATCATAAAAAGAAATAGGGCGTGCCCTCGCTAAAAAACAGTAGTATTCACCAACGACAGCCGTCGGCGAGGTCGGTCTCCTGCTCCCACTCTTTATTGAGGGCGGAAAATACCGCCCTCAATAAAGGAGCTTCGCCTCCGCCCTCACGCTTACCCTACGGGATAGTAGAACCCTGACTCACACCCCAAACATTACCAACTCTAACAACCCGTAAATACCATCGAAAAACGAAACAATTACAATGCCCAATAGTAGCATAATTTGCAAAGAAGATAATTTTTAAAAAAAAAGCCAAGCTATAACAATTCACAAAAAAGCATCCGCTATGAAATAACCCAAAACTATTAGTGAGCATTCTTATTTTATACCACAGCAGCAATCCAATCAATTGCATTATAGTAAAAATCCTAAAAATGACCCCAAACCATTAGTTGACAAAGGATACAGCCTACATACAACCCTTTACATTAGCCAACAATAAAAAGATAAAACTACCCACTACCTACCTGCTCACTTAGGTGCTTTTTGGATTAAATACAACGCCAAAACCAAAAACAATACATTGGGCAAACAGGAAGCAACAAGCGGTGATAGCGTCCCTTTGATAGAAAACATTTGCGAAAACCTAGAACATAAAATATAAAGTGAACAGATAGCGAGCCCCATACCAATATGCAAACCCATGCCGCCACGGGTCTTGCGAGACGAGAGCGACACACCTATGAGGGTGAGTATAAAAGTAGAAAACGCAATGTTGGTGCGGTCGTATATTTCAATCTCATAGGCCTTAGCCTCCTCTCCTCCGATGCCTTTGCTTTTTTCTTTTTCTACAAAAGACATCAGCTGCGCCGTGTTCATAGCTTCCTTCGTCTCAGGGGCGGAGTATATATCCTCCGGTTTGAAGTTAAATACCGAAGAGAGCTTGTTGTTGCTATCGAACACAAAATCAAAATCAGAAACCAAATCCCTTTTTTTGATACTGTCGCTACTAGCAACGATATCGCCTTTGTTCAATTGGGGTAATAGTAACCGCTCTGAGGCAATGCCATTTATTCTTGCATAATAGTTATACAGCGTCCACTGTCCTAGCAGGGTATCGTACACTATCTTGTCCGCACGCAGCTTATAAACCAAGGACATACTATCTATTTTTTCTAAAGCAAATTTATATCCTGTTCGCTCATAAATACTGTAATCCTCCAAATATCCATACCAACCGTTAGTGAGTGCAAAATGAAAATTGCGCGAACCAAATGTTTTTTTATTTTTGAGATTAGTCAATTCAAAATCTACCTTTTTAACATTGGTGAAAGGAATAAGATAATTGTTAGCGAACCAAAAAAGCACGGCTAGCACCAAGGCTACAAATATGTAAGGACGCAGTAAGCGTTTGAAACTCACGCCCCCGCTCAACATAGCAATAATCTCACTATCGCCTGCTAGCTTTGAGGTAAAAAAAATAACAGAAATAAAAACAAACAAAGGTGCGAGAAGAC
Source organism: Sphingobacteriales bacterium (assembly GCA_043768865.1). Taxonomy (GTDB): domain Bacteria; phylum Bacteroidota; class Bacteroidia; order Chitinophagales; family JAYVJZ01; genus JAYVJZ01. The sequence continues at coordinate 5,462 of JAYVJZ010000096.1, read as the reverse complement.
CGCCCATGTAAGGAATCCATGTTAAATAATAAATTACAATTTGCCCAACACTCGCCTTGCAATCCAAGAAATCATTGATTTTCTCCGTGATATCGACCACCACCGATATACACAAAAACAGCAGCAAGGCATAAAAAAAAGTGCCTAAATATTTGCGTATGATGTACCTATCAAGCGTTGAAAACATGCACAGCAAAAATACACTCATCAACGCAGACTTTATTGCTAACTTTGCATCAACGAATGATTATACTTATTTTTAATTAAAATGCCTACCCCCTCAACTGTTGCATCTATGCCCACCGTGTCGGTAGTTATACCGAACTACAACGGCTTAACGCTGCTGCCTGCTTGCCTTGCAACCGTAAAAGTAGCTTTGCTAGATGCCGCCCTAAGCTACGAAATAATAATATCCGACGATGCGAGCACCGATGCGAGCATTGACTACCTGACGACACACCACCCTGAGGTAATTGTACTCAAAGGCGACGTCAATCGGGGGTTTTCTAAAACCATCAACAAGGGGATAGCCCAAGCAAGTGGCCGCTTACTTTTTTTGCTTAACAACGACGTAACCCTTAGCCCATGCTACTTTAAGCACATAATAACCCCGTTCGACGACCCGATGCTATTTGGCATCGCAGGGCAGATACGCAACGTTGCAAACACACTTACACAAGACGCAGCTAAGTACCCAAGCTATTCAATTATTTCCATCAAAGGCAGCATCAATTATCTGCCGACTAACGAGCTATCTCGCAGCTATCCTACTTTTTTTCTTTCAGGTGCCAATGCCCTAGTATGCCGCAATAAAATGTCTAACTTAGGTGGTTTTTGTGAATTATTTTCGCCATTTTATTATGAAGATACGCATATAGGTATTTTGGCTTGGCGAGCAGGGTATCATTGCCTCTATCACCATGACGCTATAAGCTATCATCCCAACTCTATAACTATAAAAAAACACAATAAGCCAGCTGCTGTAGCGCATATAGTTCAACGCAATAAGTTGCTTTTGCATTATTTTCATCTTAGTGATGTTGGGTTTGTTTTGTTTGTTTTAAAGCAACTATTCATCGTAATTGTACAGTTATTATTTTTAAAAAAAGAGAAGTACAAGGCATTTGAATCTTTTGTAAGATTGCACAAAAAAGCTGAAAAGCAAAAACAACGGTATCTCATCAAGCATAGCACCAATCATATAGCTGCCGCTATACTCAAAAAAATAAAAGATGTCGAAATACTTAAATTTTGAACACAAACGAGGTTGATGTTTTGCTAATCAATTGTAATTTTTTTTAGAAAAAAGCTTCATTGTTTAAATATTACAATGTAACGAATTAAAAAAATAACCGAACTTTTAATTAGTATAATCCATTGAAAAAAATACATTAAAATATCATAGATTGCAGCAGCGTGTAAACTAAGATTAAATCAAAAAAGATAATTATCAATACCTAATCATTTGGCTACAATTGAACAATTGTTAAAACTAAAAAAAACGTTGCGTCCTATTAATTTTTAATTACAAGAAATAGACTACGTATTGTTGAAAAAAACACACCGCTCAAAAAACTAGTTATCTTTGCAAAAAAGTGATTACTTATAAATTTGAAAAAAAAATACTATCGTACCCAGACTTTTGAGCAATAACGTATGACTTATAACGACCTACAACCTAGTTTGATTGCCTATTCATAAGAACAGGAGGCGTGTATAAAAATATCATAATTTCAAAAAAATATATACCTATATAATCCAAACAATACGATATTACTTTGAACATTATAGCTACCAAAGAAATAGAATTTATCAAAAAAACCCTTCAAAAAACAAATTTGAATTTGAAGGGCTACACTGTATTGACTGAATTAGGTAACAATTATTATTTCTATTTGCCTTTTATCGCGGCTCTTGCAGGTGCAAAAAAAGTAATGGCTTGGACTGCGTCAAACAAGCATTTCGATTGTGATACTAATTTAATACATGCAAAAAAAGTAGCAAAAAAATTACGACTAGATAGCGTTATTGAGTTTTGCAAAAACGAACGGCCGCTCCAACATATAAGTGCTGCTGATATTATCACTAATAGTGGTTTTCTTAGGCCTTTGGATAGCTTGTTTTTAGAGAATGTAAATAAAAATGTTGTTATCCCGCTTATGTTTGAGGCATGGGAACTGCGAGCAACGGACATTGACATAGACTACTGCAAGAAAAAAAATATTCGGGTAGTAGGCACGTGGGAGAGTCATCCAAAATTTAAGATTTTTGAATCTGTTGGGCCGTTGGCAGTCAAATTAGCCTTCGAAGCAGGCATGGAGGTTTATCAAAATTCTATTTTAGTATGGTCAGATGACGATTTTGGAACTATGAGTGCTACCTATTTTAAAAAAATGGGGGCTAAAGAAGTTGTTCTAACTACTGATAAATCTACTGCTTTAGCGTTTATGAAGAAGGCAGATTTTGTGTATTTTTGTGCTAACCATGAGAAAAAATATTTAATTAGCAACACGATAAAAGACGCACTATTCACAACAGATGAAATAAAAGAAGCAAACCCTACATTGACAATAGTACATTTATATGGTAAAATAGACGCTGTCCATATCAAAAAAAGTAATCTTAGCATCTACCCGCCTTATGATGGCAAAGCGGAATATATGAGCAAAACATTGAGCCATATCGGGATGATACCTACGCTTAATTTGTTCATTGCGAGCCTGAAAGTAGCACAAGAGGTAGCACAAAATAAGACAACGAAGCTGAGTCAAATTATTGTTTAACAGTACAATTTTTTTTAAAAATGATTACCAAAGAGCTATTATATGCTGCAACCAAAATAGAATGTAACGTACATCAAATGTATGATTGTATTGCTTTGAGCAATGGTGAACACCCTAATTCACTTGCTTTTTTTGATGACCTTGCGTATTTAGAGCAATTGAATAACAATGCAAATATCACGGGAGTGATGGTGGCCGAAGAGCATCAACATTTAATCAGCAAAGAAAAAATAATTATACTAACCGAAGACCCTCGTTGGGTGTATTTTACGGTTTATAATTACTTAGCAGAAAAAAACAAAATCAACTTTGAAACTGTCATTGACGAGAGTAGCAAGATACATAAAACTGCTTATGTGGCTGATCTTAATGTGATTATCGGCAAAAACTGTATCTTGCATCCTAACGTAACTATACTCGAAGATGTTGAGATAGGAGATAATTGTATAATACAAGCTGGGAGTGTGATAGGGAGCGAGGGGTTTGAATACAAAAAAACGTCAAAAGGCATATTGCCTGTCAAACACGATGGCAAAGTACTCATTAAAAATAAAGTGCATATAGGGGCTAACACCTGTATAGACAAGGGTTTTTCACATCTACATACCATTATCAATGATTGCGTTATGATTGACAATTTGGTCCACGTAGCACATGGCGTACAAATAGGTGAAAATTCGTTTATAATTGCAGGAACTGTACTAGGCGGGAGTACGATTATCGAAAATGATGTATGGGTCGGCATCAATGCTAGCACGGCACCGGGCATTAGGCTGGGCAATCATTCGTTTGTATCGATGGGAGCGGTAGTTACTAAAGATGTCGCTAATAGCAGTCAGGTAACAGGGAATTTTGCCATCGAACATACGGCGTTTTTAAGGAGTTTAAAAAATAAATTGAACGAATAATATCAAACGTTGGTTCATCGATTTTATTTAAAAACATTGCTCTAACTTTACACAACGCATACGTACCAATGGCATCTGTAGTGGCAATTGCCAAACACTAGTTTTAATTAGTATAAAATCAAATCCGCCTTTTTATTCAAATTTTCTGTTATATATTATGCATTATGATTTTTGTAAAATATGAAAAAATAAAACAATAGCAAAATACAATCATAAGATAATTAGTTATTGATTTAGTACTATTATTATACCGATACGAAACGCTCTAATGCACAACAATCTGGTGTTTTGTTATTGTAACAACAGTTACTTTATGCACTATGGAATGTACATTTACCAGATCAAATGATAGTGTATAATTCAAAAAAAAACCGATTCTATTTTTTAGATACGCATTCGGCTCATAAATACATTGTACTTTTACAACTAATTAGTTTTTTAAAAAAAATAAACACAAACAATGAAAAATATTCTATCCATCATTATGCTATTGTGCGTTGCATTAATAAGCAAAAATGCAGCGGCTATAAGCATCGCAGCGGCTCGTACGAGTGCATTAGGAGCGACAGTTACGGTTACGGGGGTGTCATTGAATGGCAACGAACTCGGTAGCACACGGTATATAAACGATGCTACGGGCGGAATAGCCGTATATCATACGGGTTTGCTCAGTGGTGTACAACAAGGCGACAATATTACAGTTACCGGTACGTTGATAGACTTCAACCAATTATTAGAAATTTCGATTACGAGTGTGGTCATCAATAGCAGCAACAACGCCCTACCGACCCCTGTTCCGTTGAGTATTGCAGCGGCATTTGGCGAGGCTTTTGAGTCTAAATTAGTTAGAATTGATAACGTCAGCTTTGCAATGCCGGGGGTTTCTTTTGTTGGGAGTACCAATTATACAATCAACCAAGGCACAAGTGCAGGTGTGGTAAGGGTGAACAATGCAAGTTCTATCCCTGGCGAGTTAGTGCCTTGTGGCATCACCGATGTAGTAGGTATTATGAGTCAATTTAACACTACTTATCAGCTACTGCCTCGATATACAGACGACATACAGACGTTGCAGTTAGAGCAAACCGACATCACTACATCAGGCTTTGTTGTTCGCTATACTACTGTTTCTGCTTCGGCTACTTTGGTAGAATATGGCACTACACCAGCGCTAGGGTTGAGCAGCAGCAACGCAACACTAACCAATACGCATTCAGCCTCGCTCACAGGTCTTGCACCGGCTACGTTGTATTATGTCCGTATCACCAATGCAGGCATACCAAGCTGTGTATATAGCATGATGACAGCCTCTAACTCAAGCGGCACGGTGCGTGCCTACTTCAATGCTCCGATAGATGCAACTGTGGCCTTGCCGGGCAATACGGCTACGTTTTGTAATAATTCAATAGTAGATACGATAGCGTCTTATATTGACAAAAGTCAAAGCACTTTAGATATTGCCATTTATAGTATGTACGCTAGCCCGGAGTTGATTACGGCTATCGAGGCGGCGTATGCTAGAGGCGTTGCGGTGCGCATGTTGTTTGATAGAACTACTGATACGAGTGTATTGATGGCTATCGGCATACCTGCTGCGTTTAAAAAATATTCCCCAATACCGAGTAGTACTTTCAACATTATGCACAATAAGTTTGTGATCATAGATGCTAACTCAGTCAACAATTCGTACGTGCTTTCGGGGGCAACTAATTGGTCGTACTCACAGCTTTTTGATGATAAAAATAACTTGATTGCATTGCAAGACCAAAGC
>JAYVJZ010000095.1:0-3716 GCA_043768865.1 Sphingobacteriales bacterium | reverse complement strand
GGAGTGCGAATATACATTAAATATTTGGTTATTTGAAATTAATAGTAAAAATAATATATTTTATTGAAAATCACTACCCTAAAGCGGTTATCAAAAAGTCCATTTCTACTATTCTCTCATTTTTATGGTAGAGGTAATCGTTTCGTTTGTATTTTCGATTTTTTGTTAAAATAAATTATGTACCTATGAGCACTCAATTTTATCAACACCTAACCTCAGAGTTAGAAAACATAGAGCTGCAAGGCTTGTTCAAGCAAGAGCGTGTCATCGCATCTTCACAAAGTACAACAATCGAACTTGCAGATGGCACTCAAGTATTGAATTTTTGTGCGAATAATTATTTAGGGCTTTCTAGTCATCCTCGCATAGTAGCGGCTGCCAAATTAGCTATCGATACACACGGATACGGCATGAGCAGTGTTCGTTTTATCTGCGGCACTCAGGACATTCATAAGCAATTGGAGCAGCGCATTTCAGATTTTTTGGGCACTGAAGATACGATACTTTATGCTGCTGCTTTCGATGCAAATGGCGGTGTGTTTGAACCTTTGCTTGATGATAATGATGCGATAATTTCTGATGCTTTAAATCATGCCTCTATAATAGATGGAGTAAGGCTGTGTAAAGCGGCTCGATATCGCTACCTGCACAACGACATGGCCGACCTTGAGATACAGTTGCAAGCAGCACAGGCTCAACGTTTTAGGTTGATAGTAACAGACGGGTCGTTCAGTATGGATGGTACTATTGCCCAGCTGGATAAAATCGTTGAACTAGCCCAAAAATACAACGCTATGGTGATGATAGATGAATGTCATTCATCTGGGTTTTTAGGTAAAACAGGCAGAGGCACGCATGAGCATTGTGGTGTTGTTGGCAAAATAGATATAATTACAGGCACACTAGGCAAGGCGTTAGGTGGTGCGATGGGTGGTTTCACAAGTGGCAAAAAAGAAGTTATTGCTATGCTGCGTCAGCGTTCGCGTCCGTATCTTTTTAGCAATTCGTTAGCACCTAGTATAGTGGGAGCATCGATAGCCGTGTTTGATATGTTGAGCGAAACTACCGAGTTGCGCGATAATTTGGAACGCAACACTACTTATTTTAGAGAAAAAATAACGGCAGCAGGTTTTGATATTAAACTTGGTACGCACCCGATAGTACCGATAATGCTATACGATGCTAGTTTGGCTCAAACCTTTGCTCGACAGCTCTTAGAGCATTCTATTTATGTGATTGGGTTTTATTTTCCGGTAGTACCAAAAGGGCAAGCGCGCATACGGGTTCAGCTTTCGGCTGCTCATACATTAGCTCAAATCGATACGGCAATTGAGGCGTTTACTACTGTGGGCAAGGCGTTAGGAGTTTTAAAATAAAATAGCAGTTGTGATTTGTTTTTAATACAAAAAATATATAGTCATACACAAGCGCATAAAGCTATGATAGCCTTGAGGTATGAAGTGCTTCGCAAGCCACTCGGCTTGCGTTATACCGATGCTGAACTCGCTAATGATGAGGCTGATACGCTATGGGGAATCTATGAAAACAATACGATTTGCGGTTGTTGTATTATTACTAAACTATCATCGAACAGTTGGAAAATGCGACAAGTAGCTGTGGCGGCAAGTCATCAAAGTAAAGGTATCGGCAGCTTGATGTTGCACCACATAGAGCAAGAAGCAAAACATGAAAATGTGCATCTGTTACAATGCCATGCAAGAGCCACGGCGGTTGCGTTTTATACCAAAAACAATTGGACTGTTGAGGGAGAATCTTTTGAAGAAGTTGGTATATCACATTATAAAATGTACTTTGAAGTATAATTAAAAAAGGTGTTTCATTTTTGCATAATTTATACTTTAAAACCCAACATTATCTATAACTTTGATACTCGATATAACTTAATAAAATGCTATTGAAAGCTAGTATATGAATCTTACTTTTTTAGGCACCGGCACTTCACAAGGTGTACCCATGATTGCTTGTCCCTGTGGGGTTTGTAGCTCTACTGATAGACGCAATCAACGCCTTCGCACATCGGCATTATTATCTCACAATGGCACCTCTATTTGTATAGATACCGGGCCTGATTTTAGAGCTCAAATGCTACGTGAGAAAGTGAAAAGACTCGATGCCGTTGTATATACACATAATCACAAAGACCATACAGCGGGGTTAGATGATGTGCGTGCTTTTAATTATTGTCAGCAAAAAGAAATGCCAATATGGGGGGACAAGCTAGTGCTGCAAGCGTTGCAAAATGAGTTTGCATACGTGTTCACTGACACACCGTATCCGGGCATTCCACAGGTGCATTTAAACGAAATTACCGACGTACCTTTTTTTATAAATCAACTTGAGATTTTACCTATCAATTGTTTGCATTATCAGTTGCCCATAAAGGGTTTTAGGGTGGAAGATATTACTTACATTACCGATGCTAATTATATAAATGATGTCGAATTATCCAAAATTAAAAACACTGAAATATTAGTTATAAATGCCTTGCGACAGGAGAAACATATTTCGCATTTTACACTTAAAGAGGCTATTGATATTGCCGTGCAGGTCAATGCAAAACAAACATTTTTTACACATATTAGTCATCAATTAGGACTTTATGCAGACGTTCAAGCTCAATTGCCAAAAAATATGTACTTGGCTTACGATGGATTGAAAATTGAAATTTAAAAATATAAATCTAAAATAAAACTATGCGTATTGAACACATTGGGATTGCTATTAGCAACGAAGAAAAGTCTAAAAATCTGTTTGAGCGTCTGCTTGGGGCCTCACCTTACAAGGCTGAGTTGGTAGTAAGTGAGCAGGTACAAACTATATTTTTTAATGAAAAAGAGACTAAAATTGAATTGCTTTTAGCAACTAATGAAACTAGTGTTATTAAAAAATTCATTGACAAAAAAGGAGAGGGCATACATCATATTGCTTTTGGAGTTGATGATTTAATGGCTGAGATTAGCCGTTTAAAGCTTGCTGGCTTTGAGTTTGTGAATGAAATACCAAAGCAAGGGGCTGATAATAAAAGAATAGTTTTTCTTCATCCTCGTTCTACTAATGGTATTTTGATTGAATTGTGCGAGACTATTCAGTCAGCTATCTAATTCTTAACAAACACTTATTTGGTCATACATTAATAAAATGTGGCAATATCGCCCCGAGGGACTCTTCAGCTACATCAAGCAATTTGGTGATATTTTCGTAACTTTTGAAATTGTGTTGCAGAACGAAAACTACAGCAAGCCGCCGCCACGTAAGGAGAAACACAAAATAAAATCCTGATTTTGAAAGTAACATTAATCAAACTAAAAAATTGATTTATGGATAATAATGTAAAAGTTTGACTTTTAGATACTTTAGATTCTATAAACGAAATAGAACGTTATTAGGTAGAAACACCTATAATTTTTGAAATTTGTAAAAACAACTCAAGAACTAAACGTGCTGTTGCACGCAATATCGAAATTATCGGAGAGGCGATGTGTAGAATATTGAAAGTGTATAGTAAGATTCAGTTATAAATTCTTAGAAAATCTTAGACGTTAGGAATGGACTAATGCATGGCTTCGAGGCAGTTGCTGATAAAACAATTTGTGAAATTGGCATTTAAAATTTACCAATTTTACAAAAAGAAGATGAAGAATTATTAGATAAATAAATGTACTATTGCCGACAGGGGTAACCGGTGCGTACCCCCT
>JAYVJZ010000094.1:0-3674 GCA_043768865.1 Sphingobacteriales bacterium | reverse complement strand
CCTGATGCACCTCCCATGCCTTGATGACCAAATCGGTCATATTTCGCTTTTTTGTCTGCATTGCTCAGTACGTCGTATGCCTCTGCTGCTTCTTTGAATTTGTCTTCGGCTGCCTTGTCTCCCGGGTTGCGATCGGGGTGAAACTGCATCGCCATTTTGCGATATTGCTTTTTGATATCATCGGCGCTAGCTCCTTTGGCTACACCTAGTGTTTCGTAATAGTCGCGCTTGTTTGCCATAATAGACGAGGTAAATATTGCTTTTTGCTATTTTTTTTAATTGAAATAATTTCTTTTCAGCTGTGTTTTATTCCGACGTATTGCCAATTACTACTTTCGCAAACCGCACTATTTTATCGCCTTGTTGATAGCCTTTCGTTACTATATCTACCACCTTGCCTTGCAGCTCAACCCCCGCATCTATCTGCGTGATAGCCTCAGCGAAGTCAGGGTTATAATCATCGCCTTTGTTGATGTTGATTTCCTTTACGCTGTTCGCCTCTAGTAGTGTTTTTAATTTGCTTTGTATTAACAAAAACCCTTCAAACGGACGCTTGTCCTCTGTGGGTTCTAAGGTTTTGACGGCACGCTCAAAATCGTCGTTGATGGGAAGTAGCTGCTTTATTACATCGCTGCTTGCCGAATATATCAAATCGATACGCTCCTTAGCGGTTCGTTTTTTAAAATTGTCAAACTCTGCAAACAACCTGACAAAACGGTCGTTCAACTCATTTTTTTCTTCAATCAATGCTTCTATTTTTTCTGTTTCTAAATCCGCTTTTGGGGCCGTCTTAAACCTCGATTTCATTTTGTCCACAAAACTTTCTTTGTCCCCCGTTGCACTCTCCTCTGTGTTGTGAGATATAGTCTCGGCCGTTGTTTCATCGATTTCGATGGCATTGTCGATATCCTTGTCGATATGCAAATTAGCTTCGTTTGTTTCCATATTTGATTCGTTCATAATTGTAGTTAGGGTTCTATTTTAATTAATAAACACATAATACAAAAGCCTTGCCACACCTACTATTTATGACAATATGGCAAAGGTATGAACAATTAAATGCACTTGCAATTAAATAGAAAAATCTATTTATTTTTTTTTAATCACGTAAGTGCATTTAACATTTGCTTTTTGAAAATTATTATTAAAATTAAGTCTGCTGATTTTTTATACTCTTAGTATGAATGAAAACAAGTTTTTCACATTTCCAAATTAAAAAAATTCTGAAAACACTATACTGGTTGAGCTGATTTAGATGAATTATAAAAAATTATAAATTGTACCAAAATCTTGAGGGCGAAGGTGGTAGTAATTTATTGATATAGAGTGCAGTACATAAATAATGAAAACAAATAAGCCATATACGAATAGGGAGAAAATGTCTGTTACTAAAAAAAGCCCCGTACTTCATTAGGCACAGGGCTTTTGCTTTGTAAGTTCAATAATTATCTTTAGGATAGAATGAAATTAACTACTTAAAGTTCAAAATGTTACTAGTATTGAATATATCAAATTGATAAACTCCGTTTTTTAAATAAATTTTTATGGCAGCACCCTGTGCAAATACTTTCCTAGATATGATTTCTTTATCAATTACAAAAAATTCTTTAGGTACAATGTATTCTATTATTGTTGAAGTTGATATTACAAAATACTCATAATATTTTGGTTTAAGAACATTTTGTATATGATTTACACATGACTTACAGTAGTTTTCATTGACTATCAAAATAGTGTCTAAATTAGTTATTATTTTATTTTCTAATAAAAACTTTCTAAAGTATTCGTCTTTCTTATTGGACTGACCTAGCCCATTAAAAAAAACAATACATAACAAAAAACTAATTAGAAATTTCATACTTTACAAATTTTAAATCCTTATTTTTAGAAAGTGGATGATTATAGTTTAAAATAAATCCATTTGAAGTTGGATAAATTTTATACAAAATAGCCTCTTTCGCTGCAATTTTTAAAAATCCCATATAGTTGTAGTTTTCATCATGTATTATTACTTCCCATTCAGAATCAATTACATTTTCAATTTCGCCTTCTTTTTCATAAACACTTGGATACTTATAAACTCGAAACAAGTGCTGCTTACTTGACACAATTTTACCATAAAAAAAATTTTCTACTACATATTTTGTTCTCAGTGTCGTGTTTTTTCGTTCTTCTATTTTAAATGGTATTATGTTTTCCTTCAACTTATTATGTTTAAATTCTGAAGTTCGTAAATTACCTGCAAGTGAGTATATATCTATTTCGTGACTATGAGAAAAGCTTAAAACAATTTCATTCTTAAAAACGGTAAAATTTTGAAAACTTAAATAGTCTTTATTTAAGTATGACGATGGAAAAGATCCAAGGGTTTTGTGTAATATATTTTTCTTAAAAACACATAGTGTATTCGTGCGATAAAAATTGTTAAGTTCAGCAATATTTTGCTTACTCGAACAACCTATGCGATATACAAAGTACAAGCTATCCTTAACTAAAAAACTATGTTTCGTGTTGTTTGAAGTTAAAAAATCAATACAAGTATCAATTGGAAAATTTTGTTGAAAATTTACAGTATCAAAAGAAATGAAATTAGTATCCGTCTTCAATAAAATATTTGATTGGCTTGTTAGAATGCTAATATTATTACAGTCTTCAAAATATATTCCGATTATCGTAAGATTTTCGACATTTATATTTTTTGTAAAATTATACCCATCTGCAAAACGGTAATATTTGCACCTCTTTGCGTCAGTTTCAAAAGAAATTAATGCGTGGGCAGTTTCATCATAAAAAGTATAACAATTTACTGCTGGATCATCAAAATATTTAAAAACAGTTTTAGGTATAAGTAGCGTATCTATACTTGAAAAATACTATATTTACTTTGATTTATTTGACATTTTGTTAATTTAAAACAAAATGTAAAAATAGAAATTAGGTAAAATAACAAGTGTAATTTCATAATAATTAATATTTGAATTTGTCCAAGTACATTTTAATTATTTAGAAAATCTAATTCCTAAATCAATTGTTGAAAAGTTTTGATTTATCGATAGCATAATCATAGTTCTATCTTCAAACTCAAGCACCTTGCCAAATACTTTATTGTTTAGTAGATTTTGTATAACTAAATCGTTTCTATCTACAAATGGAAAGTCAGTGTAAAATTGCTGACTATTAATGAGACACTTTATTGCATCATTGCCACCTTTAACCGCCTGAACATATATTTCACATGGTGGATTTATCGTTATAGGGCCTATACAGTTACCACCATCTTGACAACAATCTACTTTTTGTTCATCAAAATCTCTGTAACCTCCTAATATAGTGCGTTGCACATTCAAATTCACTTTTGATGCTAATGTTGTTTTGGTGCTAATTTCACCATTCAATATTAATTCATCTTTAGAACAAGAGTAAAAAGTAGAAATACTTAAAATTAGAAAAATCATCTTTTTCATAATATAAATTTTTATTCCCCCTATTATTTTTCGCTACTTTGCCGAGAGATTGATGTAAGTAGCTAGCTTGGCTTTCTGTGCTGGTGCTGAGCGGGTGTTCCAGCATGTGGGTTTTGGGTGCTTTGGGGTAGTAATCGTATTGCTACCGCTCGGGCTATGTCTGTGCTACACGACGCACAGCCATCGTTGGGGTGCGGGGAGGTCAGGTGA
>JAYVJZ010000093.1:0-2773 GCA_043768865.1 Sphingobacteriales bacterium | reverse complement strand
GATGTTAATATCATAATCCGCCGGCACGGTATTAGTAGCTACCAGTTGCTTGAGGTATTTTATATCATCAAATACCCCAGGGTCGATAGGGTCGGTGGGGCCTTCATTATAAACTATTCGTTTGAATGGGATTGTAAAACTGCCCCCAGTATAGAGGGTATCGTGGTATCCACAGATTGTATTTACTATTCCTAATGATGGTTTGCCAGCACAAGTGAGAGCCACTGTTGGGCATTTGCAGTAAATAAGCAACCCACTAAAAGTAGGGTGCTTAACGTTATATTTTTTATCTTTTTCATAATCAATGAGCAATTGTAAATTTGATGGATTGAATATCATAATCGCTGCGAATATGGGCTATGTAAAAGCCGTTAGCGAGATGCGACACATCTAATTTACAATCGTTAGTACAGCTAGCTAATGATAATACCTGCCGGCCTTGCATATCCAAAAGGCTTACTTGATACGTATCGTTTTTATTGTTGCGGATGCTAATATGTGTTGATGCCGGGTTGGGGTGAATGTGTATGTTTGTTTCCATATCACAATTATTTTTTATTGTGATGATATGCGAATAATCTCTTGAGGCATTTGCTTGTATTGAAACAATACGATAATACGTATTTTGCAAAGCAGCATAAGTATCCATGTATGTATTTGTATAATTATTCGCTGGCACAAACGCAATATCCGTCCACTGTGTGGCATCAGTGCTGCGTTGGATTACATACTGTGTTGTGTTTTGGTCGATGCTTGCACTCCAGTTTATTTTTACATCGTCGCATGTAGATAAGGCAGAAAAACTTTGGAGTTTTAATGAGAGTACAATTTCTGCAGCTTTACAATAATTACTAAGAACCGTATCAGAGATTAGATATTTTAATGTATCGCTTTCTGAGTAACAAATTAATTGAGTAAACCCACCTCCAGAGATTGAAGCATCTCCTCCTCCACCAGTAGGAAAAGGCTTAAACGGTGTTATTCCAAAACCTATTATATTATTAACTATATTTAGTTTGTGTGGTAACCCCATTAATGGAATTGGATAAGTTGATTCGTACAAATTATATGTAGTCAATACTTTATCATAGCTAGTAGTATCAGTCATTATTGTCTCTAAAATCATATCTTGAGTGTACAGCAGAGGAACAGAATCCCCTATCGTTAAGTTAAAATCCATAACAAAAGTATCTACAGTGTCGTCCATGTCTCGAAAATACAATTTGTTTACTGCATTTAATCTATAAAAAACGGAAGCTATAACATCATTATAAAGAGAATCTGTTTCAACAATATGTTCATATAATGTATCGTTTATTGTGGTATCATTCACTACTTTATAATATGAATACATTGTATCAGAATACATTATAGGATCTACAAACATATATGAAACTCCTATGTACATCCATTTCGCTTCTGGGTGGAAGAATTGCGTACTTTGCGCTTGGAGTAATTGTATAGAATAGGTAATTAAAATGAGTGTGGTAAGTATGGTCTTTTTCATAATTGATCTATTTTGATTGTTTGAAGTGGAATTTTTTTAAAGAAGATAAAATTAGTTTTTTGAATAAAACTTTTGGGATTACTCAAAAAAACATTAATGAGCTATTGTAAATTTGATTGTTTTAGATGTATTTTCGTTTTGAATCAATGCGAAGTAGCATCCATTGGCAAGTTCGCTAAAGTCGAACTGGTATTGTTGGCTACAGAGTTGATTAGTTAAAACCAATTGTCCTTGCATATTGTATAGTTTTACAGTTGCATTGTCGGTTGTATTGGTAATTGTAATGAAGCTATTAGCTGGGTTAGGAAAAAAGTTTTTTACGATAGTCCGTTGTATCCAACTCACGTGTGGGTCTTGACCATCTTTACCTTGAATACGTATGCTTTCTTACAGTATCAATTCGATACCTTTTTCACCAATTCGATTACGAAAATGTACCAACTCCGACGCCTCGCAAGGGAATCCACACACATACGATGTTTCCCCACAAAAACATTGACAGTAATTATTCTCAGACCATTGCTCCACCTCGCTTTCATCTGAAACGTTGCGAAGATGTTTGAGCAAAAACAAGCCAACCATCAGCCGAATGGGTTTACCAGGGCGACCGTGAGTCGGGCTGTATAATGGCGAAAAATTTTCTTCAAACACGTTCCAATTAATAATGTCAGCAACTAAAACAAGAGGATGCTTGTGATTAAGTGAATCCTTAAAACTAAAAAATAAATTTGTTTGTAAGGTGTGTGTTTTACGTGGTATCATATACAAAAATTTGCAATATTTATGCTACAAATATACAAAACCTTGCAATGAAATACAAAAAAAATTATTCGTAAATTATTGATAATCATGTGTATATGTAGTATTTAAGGGGCGACTAATTGGTATTTTTTTTATTTGATATTTATTGATATTTATTGATATTTTTTGATATTTTTTGATATTTTATTGGATGATTAATCTGCCTTTGGTGGCTTGGATGGGGTTGTTGATTGGGGTTGTTTGGTAGAGGTAGGTGCCTTTGCTGAGTGATTGGGTGGGTATTTGTTGGGCGTTGGTGTTGATTAATTGTTTTCCTTCGAGGTTCCAAATCTTTACCTGGCTTGTGTTTGATAGTATCCACGGGGTGTTGTGGGTGAGTAGTATGTTTTGGTTGGGGGTGTTGGTGAGTTCGGTGATGCCGAGTAGTATGTCAAAGTAGAATACATAGTTGGTTTGACAGGTGGTGGAGCCGGCGAGGGTGCTGTCCCATGAGCTGACGGCGAG
>JAYVJZ010000092.1:0-8919 GCA_043768865.1 Sphingobacteriales bacterium | reverse complement strand
GAGTTTGGTGTCCTCAACGGCAAAAGCCTCAAATGGTGGCTCGCCAATGCAAACCACCCAGACACCCGATTCTTTGGCTTCGACACCTTCACCGGGCTACCCGAAGACTGGGGCCCCTTCAAAGCAGGAGAAATGAACGCCGGCAACGCCCCGCCAATCGTCAACGATACCCGATGCAGCTTCTACCAAGGCCTCTTTCAGCAAACCCTCCACCCCTTTCTAAAATCTTACAACAACGCCCCAACCACAGTCGTACACATCGACTGCGACCTCTACACAAGCACCCTCTTCGTGCTCACCACCCTCGCACCCCACCTCAAACCCGGCGACATACTCCTATTCGACGAATTCAACGTCCCCCTCCACGAATTCAAAGCCTTCACCGAATGGACCAACGCCTACTACATCAACTACCAACTAATCGGCGGCGTCAACAACTACTTCCAAGTAGCCATCAAGCTCAAATAACGCCCACCCTCACGTCGCCTAATAACTCGTTAGCCGAAATTCAATATATACCTCAAAATAAACTAAAATTCGGTAATTTTAAGATGCTAAAAGTGGTAACTAATACTAAACTATACCTTTTTACATATAAATCATTGCTCAACGTTGATATGCTATTTACAAGGCCGGCACAAGCCCAAAAGCGACACGTACCATTTTTTTATTAGGGCGTGCCCTCGCAATAATAACCAACGTAGCCTACCACAACATCAATAGTTGCGAGGTCGGTCTCTCGGTTCCCGCTCTTTTGATAGCGGAAAATACCGCCATCAAAAGGAGCTCCACCTTCGCCCTCACGCTTACCCTACGGGCATCAAAGCACGCAACATAATGTAGCAATTTTTTTGTATCTTTACACAACGCAGTTGCCCATACCAACAATACGTTTTATATCCAAACCCGGCAGCTAGCATTAGAATAATAATCAACCATAAAGAAGGCGATGATACCAACATATTTATATGATTATTTATATAAAGAGTTTAGTAATAAATAAGCAACACTATAACAGGTAGAATAATAATCAAGCAAAAGCACGATACAACAGATCTTACATTAAGTAACAAAATTAATAAAGCAGCAAATACGTTCTGTATAGCATCTAACACAATTCGCAATATAATTCGTAACATAATTCGCAATATAATAGCATCACTTCACACTCACGCACTCAAAAAATAGACCTACATCTCCCCTTCATACCATCTCCCCACTATGCACCCAATCGTACAATTCATGTTTACACTACTGTGGTCGGTACCCTGCACGCAAGTAGTAGAAGTAGAACACGACATACTAGGCTACTTCTACGTAGCTACCACCACCAAAATTGTAAAACTCAACAAAAACTGTGATACTATTGCCATATACAACGCACCCAAACGCAAAAAAATCACCCATATCGACACAAGCAACCCACTCAACGTACTTGTGTTTTTTGATGAAATAGACAAACTATTATGGCTCGACAAATCAATGAACGAAACCTACAGCCTCACCGCAATGCAGCTTGGACTATTCGCTATACAAGCCGCAGGACGCAGCCGAGACGACGGTTTGTGGGTGTTCGATAACCTACAACAACAAATCGACAAAATAAACTACGAAGAGCGGCACATAACAAAAAAATACGACCTCAAAACCCACGCTGACGCCCCCTTTCAGTTTGTAGAACTCAAAGAATACAACTGCGACCTCTACGCCCTAGACACCACCAAAGGCTTATACCTAATCGATGCCTTCGGCAATATAAAAAAACGACTTCCCCTGCTACATACCTACGATTGGCAATTGTTAAACAACAAGCTACTCCACACCACCACCGCAGGTTGGCTGAGCTACGACCCTCTCACACTCACTACCAATGCAGTAAGCAGCAACCTGCCACCGTTTACTACCTTCAGCTACAGCCACATCGACAATCTATTAATAACCGCCGACAGCACACATATCAAACTATGGAGCAAACAATAATTCAAATAAAAGTGCCGTTTATTATATCAAATATAAAAGCAGTCATTCAAACGTTATAACAATAGGCAACCAATCATAGTAACCAATCATACAAATCAACTACTTAAATCAACTACTTAAATCAATACCAAACTAGATTAATTAAAGTAACCCAACTTAAAGTAACCCAAAATAAAAGTATGAAAAAGTTCCTCACATTTACCCTGCTAGCCGTACTGTTAATTACCAACGCATGCAGCCGCACCGACAATGACACCACCGACAACGACGTTGCAATAGTGCAGCAAAACTCCCTCGCAGACGCCGCAATGGAAGACGTGCAAACTATAAGCGACCAAGGTGCAGACGGCAATTTAACCACCTATCGCAACAGCGTTGCCGACAGACTCTTGTTCTCCGCCTGTGCAACTATAACACACGATACGGCAAGTGCTCCACGTATGTTGATTATCAATTTTGGACCTGTCGATTGCCTGTGCGGCGATGGCCGTATGCGCAGAGGGAGCGTGCGATGCAGCTATATAGGAGCCTACCGAGACGCAGGTAGCACACATACGATTACCACAGACAATTATTATGTCAATAATAATAAAATCGAAGGGACACGCACGGTCGTAAACAATGGCATAGATACATCAGGCAACATCAACTTTTCAGTAAGCGACAATGTAACCATAACATTTGCCGATGCCGACGAGCTCACTCGCACCTCTAACCGCACAAGAAGTTGGATAGCCGGCTATAGCACGTTAGTTCACAGCGACGATGTCTATTTAATAACAGGCTCTGCTACAGGCACCAAACCCTCAGGCACGAGTTTTACTATGAACATCATCAACCCATTGCGCAAAGAAATGTCGTGCAATTGGATCGTGTCTGGCCTGCTTAGCATCACTCCAAGTGGTAAATTAACGAGAACGATCGACTTCGGCAACGGCAGTTGTGATAACCAAGCCCAAGCCGCTGTCGGTAGTTATAGCAAGTCTATCACGTTGTATTAATCAACAGTTTTGTAGGGTTGTTGAATAACTTCAAGGGTATGTTATTTTTATATAAAATAAGGAGGAATCATTTATTTTATTATTAAAAAATATAGACTTCGTCCTTGCTTTGCAATACCTTTGTACGGTGTTAGTATCAAAAAAAAGAAACGCTCAATATGATTGAAAAAATAAAAATTGGAATCACCAGTGGCGACCTCAACGGCATCGGGTTGGAGCTACTTCTCCGCACCTTTGAAGATGCTCGCTTGCACGATATTTGCACGGCTGTTGTCTATGCACACCCCGCAGCTATAAGCTATTATCAAAAAGCGCTAGGCCTCGCGTCGGTTAGCATTAGCCCAACCGATAGCATTGAAAAACTCAATACCAAAGCATTGAATTGCGTAACCTGCTGGACAGAAAACACAAACATACAGCCCGGCGTAGCAGATGCTGAGTTAGGCAAATTTGCCTATCAATCGCTCGAACGTGCCGCTATCGATCTTGCACAAAACAAAATACAGGTGCTCATCACAGCACCTATTAACAAAGCAACTATACACAGCGAAACGTTTCCGTTCAAGGGGCATACCGAATATTTTGCAGACCGATTTCATGCTGAACCTTTGATGTTGATGTTAGACGAAGAGCTGCGTGTAGCTACAGTTACGACGCATGTGCCGGTCAAAGATGTAGCCGACCAATTGTCAATAGAATTGATTACAAAAAAGATTGCAATTTTACATCAAACGTTGGTGCAAGATTTTGCCATAGAGCGGCCACGTATAGCAGTGTTGGGACTCAATCCTCATGCAGGGGACGAGGGGCTAATCGGTAGTGAAGAGAAAACAATCATCCTGCCGGCTATCCAAAAGGCAAAAGCGAAGCATCAGCTTGTGTATGGGCCGTATTCAGCCGATGGATTTTTTGCCCAACAAAGCTATGAAAAGTTTGATGCCGTGTTAGCAATGTACCACGACCAAGGCTTAATACCTTTCAAAACATTATCAAAACTGAATGGCATTAACTATACTGCGGGCCTGCCGATAGTTCGTTGCAGCCCTGATCATGGCACTGCTTTTGATATAGCTGGCAAGGGAGAGGCCGTGCTTACTTCATTTAGGAATGCAATATTCACCGGCATTGACATCTTCAAACAGCGTCAAAGTTATCTTGAATCAAAACAAAATCCATTAAAAAAAGGACAAGTCAATGTAGGGTATGATGAAATAGGGGAAATGGAAAAAAGTAGGTCGCATTAATCCAAGCAGAGCAGTTATAACAGAGGCAACGCAAAAGGGGGTACTTTGATATAATTGCCTGTTATAAAAGCACTTCAAATCGAACGTCGGTGCAGGTTGCATCTAATCCTATTTGCAATCGCTTAACGTACTTTTTGCAAATATCGTATATAGGCGACGCAGTCGAAATCTCACCGGTGAGCTTCAAAATTGTTTGTGTGCAGGGCGTGTTTGTTTTTTCAAAATAAAACAATAAATAATAACTAAATTCCTCTGTATTATTAAAATGGCAAATGCTATAAAATATAAGCTGCGTATCATCGGTAATTGCAATTTCAAAACAGCCGTTATGTATATGCAAGGAAACTATACGCTGTCCTGCGAGGGTATGCTGCAAACATTTTTTAATAAAAATAGCGTTACTGCTTTTCAAATTCATAATTTTAAAAACTTGAAAGCAGGTGTCAAGTAGCTCTTCAGGCAGAGACGTTACAAGTGATACGGTATCGGTTATAGGCGTTATCTCATGATAAAATTGCAATAGAGGTTGGTGATTAAAACAATGCACCGAAAGCAAGTCTTTGTTGGAAAGGGCAGCAGGAGCGAGCGTCGTATGTAGCGACAAAGCGTTGATAGTAGGGGTGTTGAGGGTGGTTTTTTGTAGTAATGGCAACAGTAGCATCAAGGTACTTTTTACTATTTGGTTCTGTGTGAATAGCACGCTGCTACCGCTGTCTTGCGAGTGGTATTTTATAATTCCCGGGCTTATAGATATTTTATTATACAATTGCATTGGTTTACTAACCGCAATATTAATAAATTTGCACGATATGGATATGAAACAATATGTAAATGAACGAATAGCTGCTAATATGTTTTTAAAATATTTAGGAATGCAGTCAGTGCATGTGGCGGCAGGTGAGTTTGAGGGTAGATTAGAAATAGAACAGCATCACCTACAGCAGGATAATTTTGTACACGGCGGCGTGATAGCCTCAATGCTTGATATAGCCTCGGGTTTTGCGTCGTATAGTTTGCTGCAACCACCGCAACGGTGCTTGACCGTTGAAATAAAAGTTTCGTACCTCAACCCTGGCGTTGGTCGTATATTGCAGTGTAAGGGATGGGTAATCAAATCGGGCAGTAGGTTGCATTTTGTAGAAAGCGAGGTGTATTATTTAAATGAAAACAATAAAAAAATAGTCGCTAAAGCAAGTGCAACTATGGCTATAGTGTAAGCTATGATATACGGTAATAAAAAAATCAATATCAACCCACAACTAGTTAAAAAAATAACTTTGACATGATACTTTTTAATAAAAATAATTGGTGGAAATTAGCCACAGTATTGCTTTTGCTTTATGTGATTGTGGCTGGGTTGTTGCTGCCTGTGCCACGTCGCGAGATATTAAATGAAACTATTCGCAATCTGTACTTTCATGTACCGATGTGGTTTGGCATGATTGCATTGACATTTTGGTCCTTGGTGCAGAGCATTATTTACCTTCGTACACAGCACTTCAATAACGACAACCGTGCTGCTGCTTTTGCAAAAGTCGGATTCGTTTATGGAGTGCTAGGATTGGCTACCGGCGCCGTATGGGCGAAATATACTTGGGGCAGTTATTGGAGTCAAGACATCAAGCAGATCACCTCAGCTATTATAGTTTTAATGTATGGTGCGTATTTTATATTGCGAGATTCTATAGACGACCAACGCCGCAAAGCGACTGTCTCGGCTGTTTATAACATTTTTGCATTTGCTATGGTATATCCGTTGATGTTCAAGTTGCCACGCATGGTCAATTCACTTCACCCCGGCAACGGTGGCAACCCGGCTTTAGGAGACGATTCGCTCGCCGACATGATGAAGCCCGTTTTCTATCCTTCGGTCATTGCATTTATCCTGCTTGGGGTTTGGATAAGTACTTTGCTGTATCGCTATTACCGTATCGACCAAAAAACAAAGTGGGAATTATAATATAGTTGCACTAACGCAATCAAAATGACAAAAAATCCCGAATTGGGGTTACATTTTATCACTCAGCTGCTTGAGTTGTTGTAGCAGCATCAGCGCATCTACAGGGGTGGTTTTGTTTATTTCTACTAGATGTAATTGTTGTAAAATAGACTTTGCAAACGGGTTGTCAGCATCAAACAATGACAACTGAAACTGTTGTTGTTTCATGGTTTTGAGGGACTGTGCGGTACGTTGTTTATCGCCTTTGGCTTCTAGTTGAAGTAATACTTGCTCGGCACGTGCTATAAGCTGAATGGGCATTCCTGCCATTTTTGCAACTTGTATTCCGAAGCTATGCTTACTGCCACCACGTGTTAATTTTCTCAAAAAAACCACCTCTGTGTTCGTTTCAGTGGTGCTAACATGATAGTTTTTAATGCGTTCAAACTTCGCCTCTAGTTCATTCAACTCATGGTAGTGGGTAGCAAAAAGGGTTAGTGGCTGCTCGGGGGCAGTATGCAAATATTCGCTTATGCTCCATGCAATCGAAATACCATCAAAGGTGCTCGTGCCTCGGCCTATCTCATCGAGTATAATCAAACTACGCGGGGTGAGGTTGTTCATAATACTTGCCGTTTCGTTCATTTCAACCATAAACGTACTCTCACCACTTGATATATTGTCGCTCGCACCGACACGTGTAAAAAGCCTATCTACTAAGCCTATATCGGCGTGTGCTGCCGGCACATAACTACCCATTTGAGCAAGCAAAACAATCAATGCTGTTTGGCGAAGTATAGCACTTTTGCCGCTCATGTTAGGGCCCGTGATTATAATTATTTGCTGATCGGTGGTGTTGAGGTGCACATCATTTGGCATATAAGGCTCTCCTAGGGGCAGTTGCTGCTCAATCACAGGATGACGGCCTTGGGTTATCGCTATGCCAATGCCATCGTGCAGCGTGGGTTTTGTATAGTTATTTTTAATCGCAAGGGTGCTAAAAGAAAGTAAACAATCCAACTCGGCAATCGTCAGTGCATTGACTTGTGTAGGGCCTATGAATTGCATTACATAGTTGCAAAAGGCTTTATACAGCTCGGTTTCGAGGCTCGCTATACGCTCCTCCGCACCTAGTATTTTATCTTCAAATTCTTTGATTTCAGGGGTTATGTAGCGCTCGGCATTAGCAAGGGTTTGCTTGCGTATCCACTCAGGAGGCACTTTGTTTTTGTGTGTTTGAGTAACTTCTAAATAATACCCAAATACATTGTTAAATCCAATCTTTAAGCTATTGATGCCCGTGGCTTCACGTTCTCGTTTTTCTATAGCCAAAAGAAAATCTTTTCCGCTATAAGATATAGCCCTAAGCGAATCGAGTTCGGCATTGACACCGGGCTTGAACACGCCTCCCTTTTGCGGCAGAGCAGGTGCGTCTTCTTGTATTTCATTTGTTATTTTAATAAACAATGCTTGGCAGGTATCTAGTTTATTTATAATGCTTAGTAGCTGTGGATTGAGGGCATATAAATTCGGAAAATTTTGGATTTTAACAATAGCCGTGAGAGCCCGCTTGAGTTGCAACAGATCGCGTGGTGACAATTTGCCCATTGGCAATTTGCTAATCAACCGCTCCAAGTCCGTTATTAGTTTTATGTGTGATGCGAGGTCGTCAAACAATTCTTTATTTGCAATTAAAGATGCAATCGCTAGATGCCTTTGTTGTATGGCTTCGAGGTCGATCAATGGAAAAATTAACCACCGCCTGAGCAGTCGAGCACCCATAGGAGAGAGGGTGCGGTCTATGGCCTCTATAAGCGATTTGCCACCCGTATAGTTGGTTTGCAATAGTTCTAAATTGCGGATAGTAAATCGATCAAGCCAGAGGCTATCGTTGCTACGCAGGCGTGCTATCTTGCTGATGTGCTCTACATGAGGGTGTTCGGTGAGGTTAAGATAATGCAAAATAGCCCCCGCAGCTATAGTGCCACTTGTCATTTCGTCAATACCAAAACCCTTGAGGCTATTGGTTTTGAAGTGTTTTAATAACAACCCATTGCTGTATTCTAATTGGAACACCCAATCGTCGATACTAAAAAGGGCTAGCTCGTCACGGTATTTCATCTTAATGCGTTCTTGCTCCGGCTTTGCGTATATTAATTCAGACGGATGAAGGCTTTGCATCAATTTATCGACATACTCTAAATTGCCCTCAGCAACTAAAAAATCACCCGTGCTAATGTCTAAAAAAGCAACACCCTGCTGTAGTTTATCAAAATGAATACAAGCTAAATAGTTGTTGCGTTTGTGGTCTAACACCGTATCGTGCGTCGTAACACCCGGCGTTACTATTTCCGTAACGCCACGTTTGACAATGGTTTTGGTTAATTTTGGATCTTCTAGCTGATCACAAATAGCTACTCGATAACCGGCTTTTACTAGCTTAGGGAGGTAGTTGTCCACGGCGTGATGCGGAAAGCCGGCAAGCTCCTCGTGCATAGCAGCGCCATTGTTGCGTTTGGTGAGCTGTATGCCCAATACACTAGCCGCTATTATCGCATCTTTGCCGAATGTTTCATAAAAATCGCCTATGCGAAAAAGCAAAATCGCATCAGGATATTTCTGTTTGATGCTATTGTATTGCCCCATGAGTGGGGTTTCTTTGACAGGCTTATCTATCGACTTTGACACTAAGGCGGGCGTTACGTTGAGGGTTAATGATGTGGGACAATGATGTGGGACAATGATGTGAAGCTAA
>JAYVJZ010000091.1:0-9802 GCA_043768865.1 Sphingobacteriales bacterium | reverse complement strand
TAAATATTGCTCAAAAACCGAATCATAATTATTGCCTGTATATTTTTTATACATATCTATGAACTCCTTAGTAGTTGCTATTCTAGGAGAATTAACAGTAGCGTAATCATGTATTAATTTCCACCAAATACTGTCGTTTTTAGTTAGCGTTCTGAGGTTATTGAGCAGCTGTGCACCCTTATAATACATATCTTGCGGTGGCTCTTGATTCACTTCATACGTGCTAATAATAGCTGCTTCGTTTTTGATATTCAAGCGTTGCAACTTGAGGTACTTGCGAGCCTGCTCTTTGCCGAACATACATTCCACATAAACACTCTCGGCATAAGTGCAAAAGCCCTCGTGTATCCACATTTCAGCTATGTCACTCATGCTTACGTTGTTGCCCCAATACTCATGCCCGCTTTCATGTATGATGATATAATCAAAACCTAAACCACTCATATCCATACCCAAATACCCTTTTTTATAGTTGTTGCCATAAGCGATGCAACTTTGATGCTCCATGCCTAGATACGGCGTCTCTACTAGCTTGTAACCGTCTCGCCAAAAAGGATATTTACCAAAATATTTTTCATAACACGTCAGCATCGGTTGCACCTGCTTGAATTGCTCTTTTGCCTTATCTAAATTGTTCGGCAATACATAATAATCTAACGCTAACGAATCGCCTCCACTGTGATAATAATCCGTAAAATGTGCGTATTTAGCTATGTTCAACGTTACGTTATAGTTATTAATGGGATAACTCACTTTCCATACAAAACTCATATACGCATCGGGGTTTAATTTATCCTTCCCCAATAACGATTTGCCAATAAATTTACCATTACATACTGCTGTATAGCCACGTGGCACACTCGCCCCAATCAACATACTGTCGGGCTCATCGTCATACATATCTTTGCAAGGCCACCACAGGCTAGCCCCAATACCCTCGCAGCTCACACCTACCCAATGCGTGCTATCGGCTAGTTTTTTGTACGTAAACCCACCGTCCCAAGGGGCATTGAGGGCTTTGGTAGGGCTGCCTTCGTAGTAGGTTGTTAATACGTGTTTTTCGTTCGCTCTCAACTCCTCGTCGAACATTACGTAGGTTGCATTACCGTCTCGTGCAAAGGCAACTTTTTTTCCATTTATTTCGATTTTATTTATAATAAGATTTTCAAATAAATCAATTTGTAGTGCAGGCATTGTTTCTTTGGTTGTGAAATACATATCATTAACGCCTACGATAAAGTTACGATCGGGGTTCAATTGTACGATCAATTTATAATAGCTAACATCATAGCTTCGCAACGGTGAATGTGCACCCCTGAGGGAATCTTGGCGTGTAGGTTGTGCGGCAACTGATGTGCTGAGTCCTATTAATATTACTAAAAAAAACAAAAAGAATTTCATGTTGCTGTGGAATAATTCATTAAAATAATTAGTGCAAAATTAAACCAAAAACAACCACTTGCTTTTTTTGTTTATGTCTTGTCGTTTAGCTTATTTATTCGCAACAAGATAGGATGAATAATGCGAAACCAAAGCGGCGGCACAAGGCTTACTAGCATACTAGCAGGATAGCCCAAAGGCAACTGTGGACTGTCATTGAAATGCCGTAGCACTTGATACCTGCGGCTTGCGAGGTAATGATGATCGCTATGCCTTGTCAGCTCAAACAATACTATTCGTCCAATTTTATGGTTACTATTCCATGAATGACAGGGCATTACCCGCTCGTAATTGTTGGCAGATGTTGCTTTGCGTAGCAGACCATAGTGCTCGATGTAGTTCACTGTTTCTAATAATAAAATACCCACCAAGGCCGCTCCTATAAAACAACATAATACAAAAAAACCAAACCAAAAAAATATCCCTACTAGCAACAGAAGTTGTATGAATTGAAAAAGCAACAAAGTGTTGTTGAAGCTAAAAAAAGAATGCCCATTTTTGTTGAGCAATTGAGATTGTATATGCCACGCCGACACGTAGCTCATCACAACACTTCGCACCCAAAATCTATAAACCGATTCGTTGAACCTAGCTGTGGCAGGGTCTTTTAACGTGGCTACATATTTATGATGCCCTCTGTTGTGCTCTATAAAAAAATGCAAATAAAGGGAGGATAAGAGTAATAATTGTGCGATACCTTTTTCATACCAAGTGGTGCGATGCCCTAATTCATGTGCTACATTGATACCTAATATCCCACATGCCATGCCCATAGACAATATGCGTCCTGTGGTTTCAAAAATAGTATATGATTGGTGTTCAAAAGAAGTACAAAAAAGGTATAATAACAAAATTTGAATGGGTAGATTTATATAAAGTAAGAGATCAAAAAACAAGGCACTACTTCTTTTTTTTTCTATGACAGGGTCTGTATTTTCATCACTGATTGGTATGAATAATTCAATAATGGGAAGCACTACGAATATGTATAAAACGCCCAAAAAGGTCATCCAGCCTGAACTTACAAGACTACAATAAACTAAAATTGGAATACTAAATGAAAATAAATATTTGAAATCGTTCAAGCGCATAATTATATTTTTTTTGATAAAATAAAAGTACACCAAAAAAAAATGGTATCTTAAATTATAATGCTACAATAGTACCTTTACAAAAAAAATGTTAGCCAATGATTCTCCCTCCTAATCTTAAAAAAGGAAGTACTATCGGTATCTGTGCAATTGCAAAATCAATAGACCATAGCCGTATAGCAGCAACCGTTAACTCCCTGACACTAGCGGGTTTCAAAGTGGTTATAGATGAAACCGTAGGGGCTATTTATCATCAATTTGCTGGCAACGATGCAATGCGAACGGCTTATTTTCAAGATATGCTTGACGACGACGACATTGAGGCAATTTTAATTGCCCGTGGCGGGTATGGCACTGTTCGTATATTAGATGCACTTGATTTTAAAAAATTTAAAAAACAACCCAAATGGATATGTGGGTTTAGCGATATCACCTATTTGCATAGTCATATTCAGCAAACCCTCGGTATCGCTACGCTACACAGCCTTATGTGCAGCACTCATCAACCTGACATATCCCCCGATTTGCCCATGCAATCTTTAATCAATGCACTGCTTGGCAAAAAAAATACGTACCGTTTTCAAGCAGACACACACAACAAAAATGGGTCTATGCAGGGCGTAGTAGTAGGGGGCAATTTATCTATACTATTGGCGCTGCAAGGCAACAAATCGATGATAAATACTAAGGATAAAATTTTGTTTTTTGAGGACCTAGATGAATACCTATATCATTGGGATAGAACCCTCTATAGCCTGCAGCGAAATGGCGTACTCAATGGATTAAAAGGCTTATTAATAGGCAGCTTTACTACTATCAAAGACAACGAAATCCCTTTTGGCAGCTCGATAGAAGAGTCAATATTGAATGCGACTAAAGGCTATAATTATCCTATTATATTCGGAATGCCTTCGGGCCATCAGGACGATAACAGAGCTATTAAATTGGGAGTTGAAGCGGCTATTACTTTTAACAAAAAAACAAATGAATGTATATTTGTTCAATAAATTATTTAAAAAAAACTAACAATATTAGCAAAAAGTTGAGCGTTACTAACTATTTCCCACTTCAATTAAAAAATTTTAAAAAAATACTAAAATGAAAAAACTTCTTTTTTTATTCATTGCGATTGCATCAACGAGCCATGCTCAAATCAAACCAATAGGCGTACAGTTTTTTGTAGGCAATATCGTGAATTCATTTTCACCAAATGGATTGAATGAATTCAAGTTGATGGCTGAAGACCAAAGCATATTTGCATTAAATGATTCATTTAAAATATCGAACTCAAAATTTGAAAATATCAATGCCAGTGGTATTTATGGAGGCCATGTATTGTTATCATTGCCCAACAAAAAAGCAGGTGGTTATCACCGCAATCGCATGATGCGATTGGGTTTTACGGCAGGTACTTCAAGCGGCAATGTGGTAATGTTGTCTCGTTTAAATGAGCTACAATTGGATAGCATACAAGGGAGTGCGGTGTTTGAACGGACAGATAGTGTAGCAATGTTTAGCTATCATAGTTCTGTATTTGGATTGCAAACAGCGTACTTAATTTCTGGTAATACGCTACGCCGATTCAGCTTGTATGGCGGGTTGGGAGTTGGATTTTCGAGCAATTTCAATGCGAAAATTGATAAAGAAGAATATAGTATCACTTCAAAATATTTTGTTTTTGATGGCAAGAAATATACGTACGACAAAAAAGAATATACGTTCGGAGACGACGGAAACAGAAATAATGTTGAGCCTGTCAAAGCAAGCACCGCCATCACTTATCAAGTAGTTGTACCATTGGGAGTGCAGTGGAGAATTACTAAAAAAGACAATTGGTTGAAGGGTGTTTATGTTTCGTTAGAGATGCAGGGCAATTTGAATTATACCAAAATCAAATCCGGCAATTCAACATTTTCTTTGAATTCGCAATCACAATTAGGGTTGAGTTGGCGTAATTTATAATCAACTAAAATGCACTATCGCCGCCACTTCCGGGTATTTCAATCTGCTTGCGGCGATTGGGTTTGGTGTTTTCGTTGTTGCTACCGAAGTTGTATGTGAGTGTGATATTAGCCACTCTACTTTCACGTTTTCGCATGAATTCATACTTTATAGTTGGGTCTTGCCCTTTTACAAAAAACATTTGTTGGTCCAGTATATCATTGACACTCATCACAAGCACTAATTTATTTTTTAGCATTTTTTGTTTCCATGATATATCAATAGCATTGAAGCCAAACACACGCCCTTGCGGTGTTACAAATGGCGAACTATATCTAAAATTTAATTGAAAATCGCTCGTAGCAAACACCTTAAAACTATTGCCCACGTTGGCTTTTAGAACAACAGCTTCGTTCACAAACAGATCGGCAATCACTTTGTTATAGTACGTTCCTATGCCGCAGTTGATCGTCCAAGCAGCGGTGGGTTTTATGCTACTATTCAAATCAACACCCGCATTTTGATTGATATTTCCGTTTTTCATTTGTACTGTGAGCACATTGTTAGAGTCTATTGTAACTACTCGCACGAATGCGTTGTTCGTTTGCCGATAATAAAAACTAGAAGATATCGAACCGACCTTGATATAGCAGGTTGAATTAACCTCAAAAGAATGAATAAGTTCGGGTTTCAAATTCGGATTGCCTCTTCGCAAACTATACGGGTCGTTGATGTCTTGATATGGATTTAAAGTGCCGGCACTAGGGCGGTTGATACGCTTACTATAGCCTACTTGGTGGTTCCAGGTTTTGTTAGGAGCGAAGGTTGCAAACATAGAGGGAAAAAAATTGATAAAACTTTTGGTATTTTTTTCAATACTATTTGCCGTAGCAACGTTAAAATTATAATTGGTATTTTCAACACGCACACCAACTTTGTACCCCCACTTGCTTTTGAATTTATTAGCAAACGTAGCATAGGCAGCGGCTATATTATCATTGAATAAAAAAACATAATTATAATCCTTAAATAGGGTAGATTGTGTGAGTGTTTGACCGTTAGAGATGCTGAACTTTCGAGTTGTCAATTTAGCCCCTAACTCAATGCTACCGTCTGTTTTAAATGGCATCGTATAGTCGATTTGATAATTCAATATATCATTGGTCTGCTTATTATTTATTGTACTACTGATCAACTGAGCTTGCGTTTGAGCATCGGTCAAATCATAATATGTAGCTACTTCTTTGATAAAATTTGATTTCAAAACATCTACTATTAAATAGTGTTTGGGTTTTTTAATGGTCCATTTATACCCAACTTCTAAGTCATAATTATTTTCTAAAGACGTATTGCTTTCGTCTCGGTATTGTGTTGTTCTTACTCCTTCTAATCGATTTTCATAAATCATATTTTCCAAACCTTGCTGCGGATTGTGTGATCTGCCTCCATTGAAAAAAACAACGTGTTTCGGTGTAATGCTAAAATCGAAACCAGCACGTACACCAGCGTTTTGCGTTAGCTCCTCTCCTTTTGTGTCAATATAAAGCTCTCTGTAACTCTCATTAACCGTCAAACCTCGCGAGCCATAGCCATTGCGATAGCGTACATCGTATCTATAATTACCATTTATAAAATAACTTATCCTTTTGAGTTGATGATTGAATGTAAAAGAACTAATGTATTTATCGCCCGTAGAAGCCCCGATAGTGGCTGTTCCATTCAACCCAATTCGATCATTGCGTTTGGTTACAATATTAATAATGCCGGCTGTTCCCTCTGCATCATATTTTGATGACGGGTTAGTGATAAGTTCTATGGACTCAATAGTGGCTGCGGGCATTTGCTGTAAGGCTGCAGCACTTATGCTACGTGGCTTTCCGTCTATGAGAATATTTATTTGTTGGCTGCCTCGCATGCTTATACTTCCGTCTTGATCAATGCTTATAGAGGGGATATTACTTAAAATATCAAATAACGTCCCGTTTTTATTGGCATTTAATTGATCAACATTAATTATCTT
The DNA here is from genome assembly GCA_043768865.1 of Sphingobacteriales bacterium. GTDB lineage: Bacteria > Bacteroidota > Bacteroidia > Chitinophagales > JAYVJZ01 > JAYVJZ01. Next base: position 3,310 of record JAYVJZ010000091.1, on the reverse strand, counting down.
TTTATCGATACTTTGAGTAAATACTGCCTTTTCGCCTTCTATTTTTACTTCGTTTAATGTAATTCCTTCGCTAGGTTGAAGCAAAATAATCATAACAGTATCGTTACGTATTTCGTTCACTTTCGGTATCTTGTTTGGCTGATATTGTAAGTTTGTTATTTCAATAAATTGTCCTACGTTCTTATTGTCTAATCGTATTTTTGTTGTCCCGTATTCATCGGTTTGATTGGCATTGACCAACTCCTTAGCATCTGATTTGAGTAGGTACAATCCAACATTAGCGTAAGGCACAGGTGCTTTAGTAATAGCGTCTATCACGTTTATTTGAATGCTTTGTGCAGATAAAGACCACGAAACAAAAACCATGAGAATACAAAAAACAGACTTCATTATGACGAAAAAAATTGAAAAAGATTGAAAAAAACAGTTAGCGAATTTACAAATTAATAGGCTAAATGCTAGTTAAAATAAAACTAAACTTTGATTCTATACTACTCGCTTTCGTTTACATTATCGTTATTAATTTAAACCAATTTTGCTAACCGTAGCACTGGTTTTTCAAAAAATTCATAACTAAAAATCGCAATTATATAAACTAGTGCAAGGAGGAAAAGGTGAAAATATAACCCGACAAAAGGCACATGCAGCCAAGTAACTATATATTGATACCCCACTAATAAAACCCCATGTATCATGTACATTCCGTAGGACAATTGGCCCGGATAGATGAACCAACTGAGGCGTGCGAGGTCGATTAATTTGTTCACACCACAACATTGATTCAACACTATATAAGAAAATCCAACACACAACAACGGACTTTTGAGAATATCAAACGAGGTGCTGTCGATGTAAACAAACCCAACATAAAGACACAAAAACGCCAAACAATAACCCATCAAAACGTTGCTATGATTGAGGTTTATAAACTTTTGAAAATATACGCTATTGTTATTTTTAAAAATATACAGCAGCGTACCAATGCTAAATGAACCTATGTGTTTGAGTAAATGTGTGTATTGGTTAGGATATAATAAATTAAAAATTATAGATGTTACAAGTAGCCACATTGAGATAGAAAATAGGTATTTTTTGAAATAAAATAAAAGCCCACCGAGTACCACGTAATATTGCTCAGTAACGGCTAAAGACCACACGTAGCCTATGATTGCGTAATCGATGAGTGGAAAATAATTATGAATACACAATGCAAACCACCACCAAGTGCCCACTTGCAGGGCATTGTGATCTACTTGTGTGCTGTATATATTGTACAGTTGAGTAATCAAAATCAATACATAAAAAAGGGGTAAGGTGCGTAACCAACGTTTTGCAAAATACTTTTTTAAGTTGAGTTTATTGTGTTGCGATATATCGTGAAACGCACTGTGCGTGATGATAAAACCGCTAAGCAGAAAAAAAAAAGTATGCCCTTGCAGTGCACTACATATATGCGCATGATTGAGATACACCATTATAAACGCAAAAAAACGTAGCACATCGAGCTGAGGATAATATGTTTTATGAAGTGAAATAATATGAAAAATAATCTCTCCAAATGTAAGGTTAATATATAAGATTGTAACACCTTCAATGATTAGTAAATGCGTGCAACGATATTAAATAGTAGCTTCAAAAGTTACATTTTGCTACTGCTTTTGCGGACTGCAACATTGGCAGTTAGTTTGCTTATAGAATCGCCGTGTGCTTAATTTAATCATTTTTAATGGTTTGTAAAAATAAGTAGTACACTACTCTTTTTATCTATTAATTTTTTACTTCTTAAAAAACTTGAAAGCCCTGCTAGATGTGGAATTGCGGATAGTTATTAAATAAAAACCTGTTGACAGGTTGGCTGTTGCTACACTTCCCTTTTGCGAATTGCCATTTAGAATAAAAGGAGTAGTAGCGCAGATAATTTTTCCTTCTAGGCTTTTGATATCATACTGTAATGTAGCGTCAATGTTTGTAGAACATGCAATCGTAATTTCGTTTTCGCATATAGTAGGATATACGTAAAGGCTCTGTAGCGTTGGATTTGAACGAATAGCAGTAGGGTTATTAAGTGCCTCTGTGGCATCTAACACATATAAGCCTGTTTGCATATCGTTGGTGATAATCATTTTGTTAGTAAACATATAAGCACCCCATGAACCTTTGTACGCAAGATCGGTCTCGTGAGCAGTATCAAGTGTTGCAAAATGAGTGTCAAAAAACCCAGTCAGCACCAGGCTATCGGGCCTGCTAACATCATACACCATAAGCCCATCTTGATAACAAGATACATAACAACGGTTGTTGTAGTGTGCGTTGTAGGGGTTGTGAGGGGTAGCCCCATATTTTGAATGTACGGTTTGTAGTACTTGCATATCGCTCAAGTCGCTTATATCTACCGACTTGAAAGGCAGGTCAGCAGGCACTTCGTCTGCCATTATCATCGTTAGTCCATCGTCCATAATAGTAACGCTATGATTGTATCCACTGAAGGGATAGCCGGTCAAAGAACCCACAAGAATAAAATCCCTAGTATCCCTATTGAACACTACTACTTGCAACCCGTCGAACCCACAAGAGAGATAAACCGTGTCATTGTTTGCAAACATATCATGCACGTGTCCTGCAAAAGTGGGGATATTTTCGGTTAATTTTCTAAGCTGTATTGGGTGTGTAGGGTCTGCTATACTCCACACTGTCATTGCACTAAAAGTGCCGTCGTTGTAGGTTACACTGCCACCATACAGGAGCGTATCTTCTATGAAAATAGTATGAATTTGTTTAGCGATGCTGTCGCTATTGACCACCACATGCACGCTGTCAGGCAAATATTGTAAGTCGATAATTTGCAGTCGGTTAGCACCTGCGTCATCGCTCACCGCATATACAAAATTTTGGAAAACACGATATTCACGCCACACACAATTTTGCAATGCCCCTGCCACAGAGTCAATCGTTATTAAGTTAGTGGGGTCGTCTATGTTGATAAAATAAGTATAATCCGCATTGCCAACTATTGCATACTCTTTGCCCCCTTGTTCGTAGCCATAACAACCACTGTATCTGTTGCCAATACCCGTACCTACTGATGTTAAAGAACCGCCGTCCCAATGTCCTAGCATAGTAATATTATTTGCATCATAGACTTGCGCATCGCAATACAGCATCAAAAAACTTAAAATAAAAGACAAAACTATTTTCATGCGTTATTTATTTATATTAGATTCAACTAACAAATGCAACTTTTAGGGGTACAAAATGATACATTTTTTTCAAATGAGAGGGCATAAGCCCCCTCACCCGAAATGGAATAAAT
>JAYVJZ010000090.1:0-5443 GCA_043768865.1 Sphingobacteriales bacterium | reverse complement strand
CTAGCTATTTTTAATTTGTATTTGTTCTGTTTAAGTTCATCGATTAACATTAAATAAGAGCACTTTCTAAATTAATAAAAACAAAAAAAGTGTTCTATTTTTTTAATTCATAACTATTTATTCAACGGTTACACTCTTAGCTAAGTTGCGAGGTTGGTCCACGTTGCACCCTCTCAATATCGCAATGTGATACGCTAACAATTGCAATGGAACTACTGATAGCATAGGCGACAAGGGTTCTTCGGTCTCGGGTATGCGTATCACAAATTCCGACATTTTCTCTATTTCAGTATCGCTTTGGTTTACAATAGCAATCACACGGCCTTTGCGGGCTCTTATTTCTTGTATATTGCTTATTATTTTCTCGTGGGCACTGATGTTAGTTGCTAGAACTACTACGGGCATATTCTCATCTATCAATGCGATAGGGCCGTGTTTCATCTCTGCGGCAGGGTAGCCTTCGGCGTGTATGTACGATATTTCTTTGAGCTTCAACGCCCCTTCTAATGCTACTGGAAAATTATAACCTCTTCCGAGGTATAAAAAGTTGCTCGCATCTTTGAATGTTTCTGCTATGCGAGCTATATAATCGTTCTGTTCAATGATAGTCTGCACTTTGCTTGGTATCGTTTCTAGGGCGACCATGAGTTGATGCGTCTGCGTTTTGGTCAATGTGCCCTTCAGACTACCGAGCTTCAATGCAAACATAGTAAGGAGGGTGAGCTGTGCAGTAAATGCCTTTGTGCTCGCCACCCCTATCTCGGGGCCTGCGTGTGTGTAGCTGCCCGTATGAGAAGCACGAGCTATGCTGCTGCCCACTACGTTGCAAATACCGTATATCAAAGCACCACGTTGTTTAGCTATATCGATAGCGGCTAGGGTGTCGGCGGTTTCACCACTTTGCGACACCGCTATGATCACATCTTCGTTTGTTATAATCGGGTTGCGGTATCTAAATTCACTCCCATATTCCACCTCTACAGGCACTCTCGCTAAATCTTCTATTAAATATTCGCCTACCATAGCGGCGTGCCACGACGTGCCACAGCCGAGTATGATAAACCGTTTGGCGTTCAATAAGCGTTGCTCGTATTCCAAAAACCCACCTAATTGTATGGAGTTCGAAGCTGAGTTGAATCGCCCTCTGAAGCTATCTGTGATGCTCTTGGATTGTTCGTTTATTTCCTTTAACATAAATGTGTCGTAACCCCCTTTTTCTAGGGCTTCTAGCTTCATCTCTAAGGCTTTTATATAAGGTGTAATCGCTTTGTTTGCAATCGTTTTTATAGTTAATTCGTTGTTGCGGTTCAGTATAGCTATCTCTTCATCTTCTAAATAAACAACATTTTTGGTGTATTCTATAATCGGCGAAGCATCGCTACCAATAAAAAATTCATCCTTGCCTATACCGATTACAAGTGGGCTACTTTTGCGAGCTGCTATAAGCAGGTCGGGGTTGTCAATGCTCATCACCGCTATCGCATACGCTCCCGTTACCTCCCCCAATGCCATACGCACCGCCTCTTCTAACGGCACTTGATTATTAGTAATTATATCTTCTATTAGATGTATCAATACCTCGGTGTCGGTGTCGCTTTTAAATGTATGACCTCGTTGCATGAGCTCATCTTTCAAGATAGAATAATTTTCGATGATACCATTATGTATAATCGCTAATTTCTCGTTTTGAGACAGATGAGGGTGAGCATTGCGGTCGTTTGGCTCGCCGTGGGTTGCCCAGCGAGTGTGCCCAATGCCGATAGTGCCTTTGACAGCGCTATTGCCTATTTCAGTTTCTAAATCGCTTACTTTGCCAGCTTTTTTATGGACGCTCAATTTACCATCGGCTACCAATGCAACCCCGGCACTATCATAACCTCTATATTCTAATCGTTTCAATCCTTTAATAATTATTGGGTAGGCCTCTCTGTAGCCGATGTAGCCAACTATTCCACACATATTTTTATTTTTAAAAGGTTAATTTACTAGCGTACTCGTTATAAACAGTCGTGGTTTGAATAGTGCATCGCTACTGCCAAATAACTTCACTTGATACGGATTAACACTATAACACGATATTATACTTGGTACGTTGCTCGGAGATTCTTGTGAATAGGTGGAAAGTAAGTAGGTGTAATTTTTATTGTTGTCTAATATCTCTTGCAAATAATTAGTAAATATAAACTGATATGCGGTAACCTCGACTCCACTTATAGTTTTAGTTACACCTTCACCCCAAATCACAAAACCAACATTGCAAAAGGAGTCAATCACATCGAGGGCTATGAATCTAGGTTGATTATATACGCTATCGGCGGTGCTTATTTGCTTTGGTGCATATACTTCTAACACCCCTTTGTTAATCACACTATTTTTCAAATTTTTGAATGTTGGCATTTTTAAAACCCCTTGCGAGCCTTGCATACTTTGTAGATAAACCATATCACGGTCAGCAATCGAACTATCACATTTGTTAATCAAATCAGCACTTGACAAGCTGCCATTATAGTCGTGTTTGTATGTATTGTGAAACGCTCCATTCACCCCGTTGAATGTAAACCCATAAGAAAGCGAATTGGCTATATCGCTATGATAATATAACATGAGGCGTGTCAATGCTGCATTTGGAGTGAAGCTATATATGCAACGCCCACCGCTTGTAGCATCGCTATTCAAATAAAATCCTTTAAAAAATGAATGAAATTGTTCGGCATTTGCCAGATTAGAATTACCCGACTGCGAGAGTATATTCAATCCAAAATTATAATCAAGTGCGATGCGTAAGTGCGATGCAACTGTATCATTACCCACCACTACTCGGCTTCTTGGTTTTAGTACCACATTGCTCAATAGCCCAATAGGAGTAGGGTTGTAGTTGTAATTTTTGAACCCATTTAGTGAATCTATTCGAGTGTATGATTCCGTTATCTCATGTATGCTCAACGTCTGCGGCACAGTAGTGTCTCCGTAGTAGGTCTGATAATCTAACATCAGCACAATAGAATCTAAACTCAACACATCGCCGCCCGGGAATATAAAATTGTTCGTCGGCAGATCAGGTTGCAAATAAAGGCTCGAGGTGGTCGTGCCCAATTCTGTATCGTTGCTCGTGCCTAGCAGCCAAGTGCTTCTCAAGCCCGTTCGCAATGTATCTTCGATTGCATTGTTGAGTTGCACTTTGAATGTATCTATAGAAGATACGTTCAGGTTATCAAAAGTAGATATAAATTGCCCGCCAATCTGTGATGGCTTGTTGCACGCTTGTATCACCCCTATTAGTATCGATGTTAGTATCGCAATTTTGTTTAATGTGCTACGCATGAGGCTGAAAGTTGAATTATTTTAAGTTTTAATTATAACGTTGCTTAGTCCAATAAAGTTTTATAAAAATCAAAATAATTAGTATACATGTCTTCCTCGGCTACTACGCCAAGCTTTGGCCCTTTGAATGCCGCAAACGCCATCTCTACCGTAGGGTCTATATATTCACTCCCTAATATCAAAGCATCTGAATACTTCATCGCACCGAGATAAACCCCTGCATTGTCTGCTCCTTTGTAGGGTTCTAAATCTTTAGTTTTCAATAGATTATGCACCAATGCTTTCTCTAAAAATTTATCGCTCAATTTTTCTTTGAATACATTCGTATATAAACTCTGTACGATTTTAGTGGAAGAAAACACAGGATCATTTTTGTAAGCTGTTTTCAAATAGCAAGGTATCAAAGAACTAAACCAGCCATGACAATGCACGATATGAGGGCTCCAACCAAATTTACGTACCGTCTCAATCACCGCTTTGTTATAAAATATCATTCGCTCATCATTGTCTTCATAAAATTTTTTACTCTTGCCGTCTATGAATGCACTCGGGCGTTTAAAATAATCGTCATTATCCATAAAATAACACTGTATCCGTGAGGGCATCAACGAAGCAACTTTAATCAAAAGTGGGTTATCGTCTTTGCCAATAGTGATATTAATCCCACTCAAACGCACTACCTCATGTAGGCGATGCCTTCGCTCATTTATTTCCGAAAAACGTGGCATCATCGCACGTATTTCATAATTAGCTGGCGCCGCTTTGCTCATCAATTTTGTAATCAATGCAGCCGCTTCGGTAAGCACTAAATACGGATCTAACTCATGTGAAACTATTAAAATACGCTTTTTTTCCATAATAATACAGGTTTTTATAGTTTAATAGTATAACAGTTATAACCGCTTATACCACTACAATTTTGGGGTGCAAAAATACAAACAATTAACGATATATCATCATATTTCCAAACCTTAAAACAATTTATTTTATCTAAATTTTGACTAATATTGCTCAAAGTTCAGTGAGTATATAATTGAAATTATAAAGATAATCGATTCGTATTAGTGGTATCGAGTCACCTTTTTAGTAAACAAACGTTTTGTAAAAAATGAAATACAAAAATAAAGAAATCAATAAAATAGGTACACTTATTACTATCCTTGGCGATTTACAAAATCAAAATAAGGTTTATGTTTTTAACAATACTGAACCAGAAAAAGGACATAAAATAACGATTGACGTAACTCAGTATAACATAATTCAAATTTCAATTTACTTTTCCGTACGGCATTGTACACCTGCTGCGTGGCTCAATGACCGAGACCAATTTTTGTATCCAAACGACAGCTGGCAAAAAGACACAGAGTTTCAAAACGATTGTTTAGCATTTACACTTTTCAATGGGCAAAATAAAATATCTGCTAACGGGGTGGTCAATTCCCCTCCTTTGGAGGAGTGCCCGCAGGGCGGGGTGGTCAATTCCCCTCCTTTGGAGGGGTGCCCGCAGGGCGGGGTGGTCAATCACTGGATACCCTTTACCGAACAAGAAGTAAATGCCAAAGAAAAGTTTGATAGTAATTTTATGACTGATTTTATAAAAGGAAAAGCAACCCCAGCCGATCTGCACCTCTCCAGTTCCCCTCCTTTGGAGGGGTGCCCGCAGGGCGGGGTGGTCAATTCCCCACATAACACAGTTATTGGCGGGGTGGTCAATTCTCCACATAACACAGTTATTGGCGGGGTGGTCAATTCCCCACATAACACAATTATTGGCGGGGTGATTAATTCTCCGCATAACACAGTTATTGGCGGGGTGGTCAATTCCCCGCATGGCGAAGTTATTGGCGGGGTGGTCAATTCTCCGCATAACACAGTTATTGGCGGGGTGGTCAATTCCCCACATAACACAATTATTGGCGGGGTGATTAATAAAACCCCTATTATACGTAATTTCGTAGAAAATTTACCGTATAATCCTAAACTTACACAGTTAGCAAAAGACAAACGAAAAGCAGGGATATTATCCGAAGTCTTATTTTGGCAACAAGTTCACAAAGGCAAATTTCACAATATAGATTTTGATAGGCAACGAATTATTGGAAATTATATCGTAGATTTTTAT
>JAYVJZ010000089.1:0-12630 GCA_043768865.1 Sphingobacteriales bacterium | reverse complement strand
TTTAGTCAATTTTAACAGTATCAATCAAGAGATATATTGTTACAACCTAAGGGAATAAGATATATATTATTTATGTCAATATTTTGATGTTTATGCTATGCTATTTTTGGTAAAATTAATTGAAGCTACATAATTATTTTACACTACTTCATTATGAATTATCTTTGCAGATAAGAAAAAGTAACAATAAAATAAGTAGTCAATACGAATAGTATATTTAAACATGGCATTACCTCTCAGTACACAAATCGAATATTTGAATGGTATCGGTGCACAGCGAGCTGCTCTGTTACAAAAAGAATTACACATATATACTTTGTATGATTTGCTTAGTCATTATCCTTTTCGATATGTGGATAGAACCAAGTTTCACAACATAGCTGATGTACAAAGCGATATTTTTTATATTCAATTGAAGATAAAAATAGACGCGATTCATACCACAGGCGACTCTAAAAAGAAACGCTTGATTGCCAAAGTTAGTGATAATAGCGGATCGATGGAACTTATATGGTTTCAAGGAATACAATATGTTGAAAAAAAACTGGACGTTGGTCAAACGTATATTGTGTTTGGAAAGCCGAACGAATATAAAGGAACGTATAGTATAATGCATCCTGAGTTGGAAGTCATCAATGCAACGCAATCTGTTACAGAACCTGGACTGCAGCCGGTGTACCCAACTACGGAATTGTTGAGAAAACGTTTTTTAGATACCAAAGGGTTAGAACGAATAATAAAAGAAGCGTTGAAGTTGATAAATGAACACGAAGTCAAAGAATTTTTATCACAAGAAATAGTACAAAATCTATCTTTAATCAGTCCTTATGAAGCGTTGGTAAACATTCACTTTCCTCGCGATGAGTCGCAATGTCAGCGAGCAATTTATCGTTTGAAGTTAGAAGAGTTGTTTTGGTTGCAGCTGAATTTGCAATTGACTAAAGATCAATTTGCATCGCACTATAAGGGATTTATATTTTCGAAACTGGGTAATAATTTTACTACATTTTACGAAAAACACTTGCCTTTTGCATTAACTAATGCTCAAAAAAGAGTTGTAAAAGAAATACGAAAAGATGTATTGATGGGCAAACAAATGAATAGACTTTTGCAAGGCGACGTGGGCAGCGGCAAAACTATAGTTGCGTTGATTATAGCCCTAATGGCTTTGGACAATGGGTATCAAGCGTGTGTGATGGCACCTACGGATATACTAGCACGACAACATTTAGAGAGCTTCACAACGCTATTGAAACAACTGCCTATCAGCATAAAGCTACTAACAGGAAGTGTGGTATCAAGTGTAAGAAAACTAGCCCTGGCAGAGCTCGCAAGTGGAGAGTTGCAAATAGTGATAGGAACACATGCGTTGATAGAAGATCCAGTTATTTTTAAGAATTTAGGATTGGTAATTATAGATGAACAGCACCGATTTGGGGTTGAACAAAGAAGTAAATTGTGGCGTAAAAACATAAGCCCGCCGCATGTTTTGGTGATGACAGCAACACCTATACCTCGCACATTGGCGATGACATTTTGGGGAGATTTAGAGGTGAGTGTGATTGATGAATTGCCACCGGGACGCACGCCGATTGCTACACATCATTATTATGAAAAAGACAGACTGAAGCTATTTCAATTTTTAAAATATCAAATAGAGCTTGGGCAGCAAGTGTATATTGTTTATCCATTGATTGAAGAGAGTGAAACACTTGATTTAAAAAACGTGTTCGAGGGACAGGAAGTGATTGAAAATGAATTTCCTCGTCCAAAATACAATGTTGCTATTATGCACGGTCGTATGAAACAAGTAGATAAAGAATTTGAAATGGAGCGTTTTAAGCAAAACAAAACACAACTTATGGTCTCAACAACTGTGATAGAAGTAGGGGTAAATGTACCAAATGCGTCGGTGATGGTTATAGAAAATGCGGAGCGATTTGGGCTTTCGCAATTGCATCAATTGCGGGGTAGGGTAGGGCGTGGAGCGGCAAAGAGTTTTTGTTTTTTAATGACAAAAGACGCTCTTGGGGCTGACTCAAGACATAGAATGAAAGTAATGTGTACGAGCAACGATGGATTTTTTATTGCCGAAGAAGATTTGAAACTACGCGGTCCGGGTAACATACAAGGCACGCAGCAGAGTGGTTTGCAGAATTTTAAATTAGCCGATCTCAAAACTGATGGCGATATAGTACTTACAGCCCGTACCTTGGCACAAGATATTTTGAAAAATGACCCTCTGTTGCATCACAAATCCAATGCACTATTACGTATTGAATTAGCTCGAAAAAACAAGCCTAGCACTTGGGGTAAAATTTCCTAATTTTATCAAAAAATAATACGTATCATACGCATTTTTGAAGCCTTGTTTTTACTATTTTTGTACCACAATATACCTACAATGAAATACATTTTTTATATACATTTTTTAACTCTGCTACTGCTGATTTTTTCATGTCAAGCGAGCAACACAACCATAAAAACAACTACAACTATGGATATTTCTAACTTAACTAAAGACACAATCGACTCCTCACTCCCAATAGCGTATGATACTATAACCCTTGCGGCGGGCTGCTTTTGGTGCGTTGAGGCGGTATTTGTAGAACTCAAAGGCGTTACAAGTGTTGTATCGGGCTACTGCAATGGCAAAATCAAAAATCCCACGTATCGTGAGGTTTGTTCAGGCTTAACGGGACATGCCGAAGCCTGCCAAATAGTGTATGATTCAAATAGTATCTCATTTGAACAATTGCTTGAGGTGTTTTTTCAAACTCACAATCCTACCACGCGCAACAAGCAAGGCAATGATGAGGGCACGCAATATCGTTCAGGTATATACTATACTAACGATTCACAAAAATCGATAGCTACACAGATTATTGAAAAACTAAACAAAGCGGGTGCATATGATCAGCCGATAGTTACGGAGGTAGTGGCTTTAGATCAGTTTTATACTGCTGAGATGTATCATCAAGGGTATTATTCGCTTAATCAAGAGCAGGGCTATTGCCAAATGGTGATTAAACCAAAAATGGAAAAATTTAAAAAAGTTTTTGGAGATTTAATCAAAGAAAAATAAAGTCTAGTTTATACACTAAATTTATAATAATAATCGCTCACAAAGTTTGCATAATTGGACTATTGTAGTATTTTCACGGTTTAATTAAAATCACTTATTATATTGTATTATGAATTTACACGAATATCAAGCTAAGGAATTAATGAAACGATTTGGAGTCCCTATACAAGAGGGTTTCAACGTTACGACAGTAGAAGAAGCAGTGGTTGCAGCGAAAAGATTAGAGACGGAGCTAAGCAGCAAATGGTGTGTGATAAAAGCACAAGTACATGCAGGCGGAAGAGGCAAGGGTGGCGGGGTAAAACTAGCTAAAAACATTGACGAAGTACGAGAAAAAGCGGGTGCTATATTAGGCATGCAACTCATCACACCACAGACCTCAAAAGAAGGGAAAACGGTGCATCAAGTGTTGGTAGCTCAAGATGTGTACTATCGCGGAGCTAGCGAAACGAAAGAATATTATGTATCGATTTTAATGGATAGAGCTAAAAAATGTAACGCAATTATATATTCAACCGAAGGCGGTATGGACATAGAAGAAGTGGCGGAGCATCATCCTGAAAAAATCCAAAAAGAATGGGTACATCCACACTTGGGATTGCAGGCATTTCAAGCCCGTAAAATAGGATTTAATCTAGGTTTGAGTGGTGCAGGGCTCAAAGCATTTATCCCTTTTATAACCGATTTATACAAGGCTTACTTAGGCACCGATGCATCGCTGATAGAAGTGAATCCGTGCTTGAAGACGAGCGATGATAAAATAATTGCCGTAGATGGTAAGATGAATATAGATGACAATGCACTATACCGCCACAAAGATATAGAGGCGATGCGAGACACACGTGAGGAAGATCCGACCGAGGTGGAGGCACATCAAAGCAATTTGAATTACGTTAAATTAGACGGCAACGTCGGCTGTATGGTTAATGGTGCGGGGCTTGCTATGGCAACTATGGATATAATAAAACTTGCAGGTGGCGATCCGGCTAATTTTTTAGATGTTGGAGGTGGAGCGAATGCAACAACAGTAGAGGCAGGATTTAGGTTAATAATGAAAGACCCGAATGTGAAGGCTATATTAGTAAATATATTTGGAGGTATTGTGCGTTGCGATAGAATTGCCGAAGGTGTGATTGCTGCTTACCAATCTATAGGTACTATCAACATACCGATTATAGTTAGATTGCAGGGCACGAATGCCGAAATAGCAAAAAAAATGATAGACGATAGTGGGCTGAAGGTTCAATCCGCTATTTTGCTTAAAGAAGCCGCTCAATTAGTAACAGAAGCTATAGCATAGTTCGTAATCAACTTCGTTATTTTATGATTACAACTATCATAGTATTCACTATTTGTGCTTTATTTTATTTTAATTTTTACCCTATTTCTTTTGATTATGATGCAACGCTTATCTTATAAATATCTTATTGTAACACTGTTATTTTTGATAATTCAGCAATGTGCTTATGCTCAATTAGGCGATGTGAGAGGTATCGTTTATGATGAAAAAACAGGCGAGCCGCTCATATATACCAACGTATTTTTTGAAGGAACTTCGCAAGGCTCGCAGAGTGATGTCAATGGATTTTATAATATTACCAAAGCACAGCAAGGAGAGCATATTTTGATGGTTACATTAGTGGGCTATGACACGTTTAAGTTGAAGATAAAAATTGAAAAAGATAAAATATTAAATCAAAATATATATTTACAAAAAAGAATTTTTACGATAGAAGAGGTGAAAATATCAGCAGAAAAACAATCAAAAACAACAGAAGTACAAATATCGCAAACTAAATTAACATCAAAAACAATAAAAAAATTGCCCTCAGTAGGAGGGGAGCCTGATTTAGTTCAGTACCTTCAAGTGTTGCCAGGCGTTATATTCACCGGCGACCAAGGCGGTCAGCTTTATATCAGAGGGGGTTCACCAATACAAAACAAAGTCCTGTTAGATGGCATGACTATTTATAATCCATTTCACACGATAGGGTTATTTTCAATATTTGAAACTGAGGTAATAAAAAATGTAAGCGTTTACAGTGGGGGATTTGGGGCAGAATATGGAGGACGTGTATCAAGTGTAATTGACGTAACTACCCGAGAAGGCAACAAAAAAAGAGTAAGTGCAAGAGCTAGTGTGAGCCCTTTTATGACTCGGTTTTTAGTAGAAGGCCCTATCAAAAAAATGGATAATCTAGGAGCATCGTCTTCCTATATTTTCACTTCAAAATATTCCTATTTAGACAAAACATCAAAAGTCGTTTATCCTTGGGTAGAAAGCGAAAATGCCTTACCGTTTTCGTTTTTAGATTTCTATGGTAAATTATCTTTTAACGGTGGCAATGGCAGCAAATTGAATGTTTTTGGATTTAATTATAATGATAATGTGGATTACCCAAACGCCACATTTGGCTGGAATACCTACGGAGGTGGCTGCAACTTTGTATTAATACCTGGGCAAAGCAAAACAGTGATTAAGGGTTTTATGGCTTACTCTAACTACAACACCGTGTTTGCCGAAAGAGGCAAAAAAGACAAAACTAGCAGCATTGGGGGCTTCAATACGGGATTGAATTTTAGTTATTATTTCCCAAAAGCGCAATTAGATTATGGTTTTTCAATCAATGGGTTTAGAACCACTTTCGATTTTTTTAATTCATTAGGATTACAAATTGACCAAAACCAAAACACCACTGAAATAGGGTCTTATGTTAGCTATAGATACAGCGGCAAAAAGTTTGTTATCGAACCCTCAATACGATTCGATTATTACTCATCGTTATCTCAATTATCTCCTGAGCCAAGATTGCGAGTTAAATACAACATTTCAAAAAATATAAGATTCAAATTTGGTTCGGGTATTTATGCCCAAAACTTCATAAGCACTAGGAGCGACAAAGATATTGTAAACCTGTTCAACGGATTTTTATCAGCGCCCGAAGAAGATTTAATAAAACTAGACGGGAGTACAAGCCGCAGCAAGTTACAACATTCCTATCACCTAATCTCGGGCGTAGAGCTCGATATTACTAAGTACATAGAAGTAAATATAGAGCCGTATTATAAGAATTTTTCACAATTGATAGATTTGAATCGTAACAAACAATTGAAATCTGATCCAGATTATATGATAGAACAAGGCGATTCGTATGGGATAGATTTTTCGATGAAATTTGAAAAGAAAAACTATTATTTGTGGGTAGTATATTCATTAGGATACAACACGCGCAACAACAGCACACAACAATATTACACGCATTACGACCGTCGGCACAACGTCAATATAGTAGCCACCTACGACTTTGGAAAACACAAAAGTTGGGAAGCCTCAGCTCGTTGGAATTTCGGCTCGGGTTTCCCATTCACCAAAACGCAAGGATTTTATCAATACCAAGATTTTGCAAACGGCATCGATGCAGACTACTTAACTAACAACGGTCAATTAGGGCTTATCTATGATACAGATTTGAACACGGGTCGCCTGCCATATTATCACCGAATGGACTTATCTTTGACACGCCACTTTAGCTTTGGTGAATTTCAAAAATTAGATGCTTCTTTTAGTTTAACGAACGCATACAATCGAAAAAATATTTTTTACTTTGACAGAATACTATATGAGCGTGTGAATCAGTTGCCAATCATACCGGCATTGAGTTTGAATTATACTATGTAAAAAAATAGTTGTATAAAGATTCAATAAAATATACTTTGGAAAATCAAAAAAATATACTTACATTTGCACCACGAAATAATTGGCTGCGTAGCTCAATTGAATAGAGCATCTCACTACGGATGAGAAGGTTTTAGGTTTGAATCCTAACGCGGTCACAACACTCAAATACCCCATCAATTGGGGTATTTTTTTTTACAAAATTATCTTACCTGTTATCTCAATATCTAACTAAAAAAATGAAAAATCTTCGTTTTTTTTACACTTTTAGCGTTATTTAAAAAATAAAGTACGTCATTCTACTGTATAGCATACTATACAAATCATAAAAATATACTGATTACGTTAAAAAGACCTACCAAATAGTCTAAAAAAAATACTGCAATATGCGTACATTTGAAAAGTGATAGTAATTAATAAATGAAAAAAAAAGAAAGAACCCTTTTAAAGAAACTTACAAGCAAATATCGCTTGATAGTGATGAACGATGAGACATTCGAAGAGCAACTCTCCTTCCGATTGTCTCGTATGAATGTTTATATAATAATGAGCACCGTCTTGGTTTTGCTCACATTGTGCATAGTTGCACTAATCATATTCACACCACTCAAACTTTGGATACCGGGCTACACTGGCAATGATAATCAATACAGTTTACGAAAAAAAAACATACTACTTACACAGCGTATCGACTCGATAGAGCAGGTCAATGATGCAAATTATAAGTACATTCAAAATATAAAAAAAATAATGAATGGTGATTTTGTAATACAGCAAGCCACTAATTATGTGGACTCAACGAGAAATTTTGATTCTATAGATTTAAACGAAATAGGCAGTGCAGATTCTCAAAATAGAAAAGAATACGAAAATGCGGACCTATTAGCGATTAATAAAAGCAATATCGCAAATACAACTAAATTAAATCTTTATTTTTTTAAACCGATAGAAGGGATAATCACAAATAAATTTAATTATAACACACAACACAATGGAGTGGATGTAGCAGCCAAAGAAAATACTCCTATTAAAGCCACACTAGACGGTATAGTTGTATATGCAGGCTACAGCAACGACGACGGCTATATGATTTGTGTACAGCATGAAAATAATATTTTATCTTTTTATAAGCACAATTCTACTTTATTAAAAAAAGTTGGTAACTTTGTAACCGCAGGAGATGCGATTGCTATAGTGGGAAATACGGGAGAGTACACTACAGGTCCACATCTTCATTTCGAACTTTGGCAAAATGGCAAACCCCTTGATCCCTCAGTATTTATAACATTCTAATATCATTCACTAAAATATTCAATTAACCAAAAAAAAATAAACTATATGTTTGGAAACAAAGCAACCGATGTAGCTAATGACAACAGCTTCTTACAATCTACAACGATGATTGGCAAAGGGGTGAACATAGAAGGAGAAGTAATATCAGAGGGAGATGTACGTATCGACGGAGCTATCAAAGGTATTGTCAAATCAAAAGCAAAAGTAGTAGTTGGCCCGACAGGTTCAATAGAGGGAGATGTAGAATGCGATAATGCTGATATTTCTGGTAAAGTAACAGGCAAAATACAATGTGATAATGTTTTGTTTTTGAAAGCTAGTGCTAATATAACGGGTGAATTTAACATGGGGAAATTGGTAGTAGAAATGGGTGCACGTATGAATGGTACTTGTCAGATGGGAATTAAAGAAATGAAAACCCTTGAAATAAAAGAAAAACGAGTAGGCTAACTAACTATTAATTTAGTTAATGTTACTTATAGATAATAAGAATTGAATACATAACCCTTACGTAAACAATGAATTGGCTCAAAACGTCTTTAAAGATTGCACTCCCTGCTTATATCATCAGTCTTATATTATTTTTGATGCCCTTGCCTTATGACGTTCGCCTCAATGCATTGTGTAGTTGCATATTTTCAAGTTGTATTACTACAATTGTAATCTATATGTTTGATAAAAATAATAACAACAACCCACATTTGTTTGTTACTAAAATGGTGGTCTCTATAATGCTAAAACTCTTTGGTGGTGCAGCATTCATATTTTTATACAAAATTGTAGTACAGCCCACAACCAATTATTTTGTATTTCCATTCTTGCTGATGTACTTATATTTCACCATTTTTACAACGCAACATATTGCCAAAGTTGTTAAATAAAATCAAGCTATTAACAATACAAACCGAACTATGAAATAGGTACAATATTGTTTTTTTCAATGATGAACTATGTACACAATTTGTAATATTGTAACGATATTATTTTATAAAAAAAAACTTAATTAAACGAAATGGTAATAAAAGCCA
Source organism: Sphingobacteriales bacterium (assembly GCA_043768865.1). Taxonomy (GTDB): domain Bacteria; phylum Bacteroidota; class Bacteroidia; order Chitinophagales; family JAYVJZ01; genus JAYVJZ01. The sequence goes on along the minus strand of JAYVJZ010000089.1, from coordinate 3,548 downwards.
ACACCGGCAACACCCTCGAATGCAAGGGCTGGGTGCAAGAAGCGGCCTTGAGAATGTTATGTAATAACTTAGACCCTGATGTAGCAGAACGCCCCGAAGAACTAATAGTTTATGGTGGCATAGGCAAAGCTGCTCGCAATTGGGATAGTTTTCATTTGATAGTAAAGGCATTGAAAGAGATAAGCGATGAAGAAACCCTTATTGTACAAAGCGGAAAGCCTGTTGGAGTCCTGCGTACACATGCTGACGCACCGCGTGTGATAATTGCCAATTCCAATCTAGTAGGCAACTGGGCGACGTGGGAGCATTTTAGAGAATTAGATGCCAAAGGATTGATAATGTATGGGCAAATGACAGCTGGTTCGTGGATTTACATTGGCTCACAAGGCATTGTGCAAGGCACTTATGAAACCTACCTTTCATTGGCTAATAAACATTATAATGGAAGCCTAAAAGGGAAACTCAACGTTACCGCTGGGTTAGGAGGCATGGGCGGCGCTCAACCGTTGGCAATTACTATGAATGAAGGCGTCTGTTTGGCAGCTGAGATAGAGGCATGGCGTATAGAAAAACGTATAGAAACCAAATACATAGACAAGATGACTTATTCTATAAAAGAAGGCGTAGCTTGGGCTTTGGAGGCCAAAGAGAAAGGCGAAGCCCTCTCGATTGGTGTAGTTTGCAATGTCGTTGATTTGTTACAATACCTAATCGACAATGCTATAGAGGTAGATACATTGACCGACCAAACTTCAGCTCATGATGAATTAGTTGGATATTTTCCTGAGAACTTGAACGTAGAAGATGCCAACACCTTGCGTGCGGAAAACCCTACAGAATATAAAAATTTAAGTTGGGATACTATGGCACGCCATGTGAGACAGATGATAACTTTGCAAGAACGTGGGGCTATTACCTTTGATTATGGTAACAACCTTAGGGGTCAAGCCAAAGACAAACGCAATGTTGAAAATGCTTTCGCTTTTCCGGGTTTTGTACCGGCATATATACGGCCCTTGTTTTGCGAAGGCAAAGGTCCATTCAGATGGGTAGCACTCAGTGGCGATGCAGAGGACATTGCCGTTACAGATCAATGTCTGAAAGATTTGTTTCCTAACAACAAAGGGCTGCTGCGGTGGTTGGATATGGCGAAGGAAAAAATTGCTTTTCAAGGATTACCAGCTAGAATATGCTGGTTAGGCATGGGTGAACGAGAGATAGCCGGCCTTGCATTCAATGATTTAGTCAAAACTGGAAAAGTAAAAGCACCGATAGTAATAGGTCGAGACCATTTAGACACTGGCAGCGTAGCGAGTCCCAATCGTGAAACAGAAGCCATGTTAGACGGTAGCGATGCCATTGCCGATTGGCCAATATTGAATGCACTCATCAACACGGCAGGCGGTGCAAGCTGGGTGAGTCTTCACCATGGCGGAGGCGTAGGTATGGGATACAGCATACATGCAGGTATGGTAATAGTAGCTGATGGTACTGCCGACGCCGCTCGCAGATTAAAAAGAGTGTTACATAACGACCCCGCTATGGGAGTGATACGCCACGCAGACGCAGGGTACGATATAGCAAAAGATACGTCACGCAAGTTTGGGTTGGACTTAAAAATGTAATATAATTAGATTTATAAGAATTATTTTTACTTGACTTTTAATTTCGATATTTACAAAAGTAGTTATCTATTTACGTAAGTAATGTGCTCGATTATGTTGTCCATTCTGCCCAAGGTAGTACAAAAGGCAATACTATTACCCAGAGTAAAAAAAATAATGCCATACCGATTGGAAAGGGTTGATTGTTTTTGATAGCGGGCAAAGCTACTACCAATAGCCAACTGCCCTTATATATAAGCTGCACCAAAAGAATTGGTGAAAATGAAATGGGCCGCCACATTCCTAATGCAGACAAAATGGCTATAGCCAACCATAAACACCCGACTAGTTTGATTAGTTCAGTTGGTTGGTAAACGTTTTGAAAAACTACGTAAGCCGATTTGGTGGGGTTGAAAATAGATATGCCGCTTATCCAACCTGCCACTAGTATATTTGCGATATAAACTGTTTTAATTGCAATCATTTTTTGTAATTTTATTAGCGTTTTAAGTTGTTTATAAGGTTTAAAAAATGAAGATTTTGCCTACTTCAATATATCAATTAGCTTGTAGGAGCATCAAATTTTGATATTTGCATTTCAATATTTTTGAGTATTTCCAATTGCTTGGCTTGACTATCGAAAAGTATTTTTACTTGTTCCTCCAAAAGCAAGTCTATTTTTTGATGCAATGCCCTGATTTCTAACTCTGCTTTTAGATTAATTAAATAATCATTTTCACTTTGTTTTCTATCTTTTTCTGCTTTACGGTTTTGGCTCATCATTATTATAGGAGCTTGCAAAGCCGCAATACATGACAATATTAAATTCATTAAAATGTACGGATAGGGGTCAAAAGTATTTTTGGTTGATGCTATTGAGTTATAGGTAATCCAAATCATTAAAATAACAAAAAATGAAATAATAAAAGTCCAACTACCCCCAAAGCTGGCAACTTTGTCTGAGATTTGTTGTCCTTTTGATATAATTTCTTTGGGTGGATGTAGTAGATTGTTGAGCAATAAATCCTCATCGATGATTGATTTTTTAACTATGGCTTGCAGTTTTTTTAATTGTTCACTTTCTGCGTTTAATAATTTTGTTATGTCGGTGTCCATTATTTTTAAGTTTATTTTATGTTTCAATTTTGTGGCTTGATTTATAAAAACTGTATAGTTAATACCATTATTATTCCATATAAAGCGCTTGTTCTACAATTATATTTTTTAACAAATATAATAGATTTAGATTTAACACTTCTGAATATTTGAATAGGTCAAAGCAAGAGTAAACCCATTTTTAAAGTTAAATAAAAAAGAAAAAAATTGATTTGAATACATCTCAAAATTAACTAGCATTTTAGATTATTAATTAGAAAAAAAACGATTCTTATTCAATACACTGATTTTGCAAATGTGCATAAGTACAATTCTATTTGATTGATTTTATTTTATTTTTGTAGCTTATAAACTACTTAATCTATTGAAAAATTTCCAAGCAAAAGGTATTATTTTCTTGTTTTCACTTTTGTTACTCACCGTAACTTGTAGCCACTTCAATGGTTCACAAAACACGCCCGGGCCCCAAATGTTGGATACGATTATCAACATGGATACTATTGCGAATATTCAAATAAAACCATACACGCCGACAGCGAAAACAAGCGGTAACCTCCAAGAATTAAAGTTAAATTTAAACGCAAGTGCTAAAAGCGACAGGTTCGATACCATGTTTACTTCACTGCATAATACTGGTTTTTCAGGTTGTGTGTTGGTGGCACAACAAGGTGTGATATTGTTTGAAAAATGTTATGGAGATAGCAACATCGATACAGATAGTTTGACCAACAATTCGATTTTTCAGCTTGCGTCGGTCTCTAAAACTATCACCGCCACGGCGGCTCTGTTGCTCATTGATAACAATATCATAGGTTTGGATAGTAATAT
>JAYVJZ010000088.1:0-2877 GCA_043768865.1 Sphingobacteriales bacterium | reverse complement strand
TCGTGGCCACAATTATACAAAGCAGTAATGAACGACGGCAGTTGGGAAAAATTAGTAAAACTCCCCTTTGTAAAAGATAATTGTGGATATGCGTTTGCTGCACTTTCGCCTGACGGTGAGTATTTATATTTTACTAGCAATATGCCCGGAGGGTATGGAGGCACTGATATTTATAGGGTTGGCATAGAAGGCGATCAGTTTGAAGAAGTAGAAAATTTGGGTTCAACAATTAACACAACAGGAGATGAAAAATTTCCTTATATCCACGCTGATGGCACCCTTTTTTATTCATCTAATGGCTTATCAGGACTCGGCGGTTTGGATATTTTTACCTCCAAGCCTATCGGCAAAACCTGGACAGCACCCGACAACATTGGTGCGCCAATCAACTCCAACAAAGATGATTTTGGTATCGTATGGGCAGCAGATCAACTATCTGGGTATTTTACAAGCTCAAGAGCAGGTGGCAACGGTGGCGACGATATTTATACCTTCAAAAAAACAGCAATATTATGCACCGGCATAGTGATAGACGCAAAAACCAACGCCCCAATTGCCGATGCCCAATTGACCATATTCAAAGATAACGAAGTAATAGAAAACACGCTCACACGCGCTGACGGACGGTTTAACATTGCCATGAAAGAAGAAGCTATTTATAGAATACAAGCTGCAAAAGAAAATTATATATTAAACTATAAAAACATAAACACGGCAAGTGGTGAAAAACTGTACGAAATCCAAGTAGCCCTCACGAGCAAGGAGAAGCTAACAGAATCAAAACAAAACTTAGATTTTAAGATAGAAGGTACGGTCAGAAACAAACAATCTAGCCTCCCTTTGGCTTCTACTCTAGTTAAAATAACAGATAAATGTACCCGCAAAGAATACCTTTTAACTACTGACAACAACGGATTTTATACCTTTAACCTAACGAATGGTTGCGAATACGAAATAGCAGCACAAAAAGAATATTTTTTTACAGCCTCCACCTTTGCCTCCACCACAGGTTACAGTAGCTCACAAATATTCAGAAAAGACTTAGACATGGATCCGTTTGAACTCAACAAAGCCATACGAGTTGATAATATTTATTATGATGTAAACAAATGGAACATACGCTCTGACGCAGCCTATGAGCTAGACAAATTAGTAAAAATTATGCGTGAAAACCCGGGCGTGAAAATCGAACTTGGCTCTCATACCGATTGCCGTGCAAGCGATGAATACAACCTCGACCTTAGTGCAAAACGTGCGACCTCGTCAGTACAATATATAATATCTAGAGGCATAGAAAAAAATCGATTGATTGCGGTGGGCTACGGCGAAACGAAATTAATAAACCAATGTGCGAATGGCGTGAACTGCTCAGAAAGCGAACATCAACAAAACCGCAGAACAGAAATAAAAGTAACCTCATACGACCTTGATTTACAAAAAAATGAATTCGTGCCGACTACAACATCAACAAACTCCAACACTACGAGCAACAATAACTTCAATAATAACCCTAAGACAACCAACACATCAACCAACACATCAACCAACACATCAACCAAAACCGACAACAACCCCTCTCCGTCGCAAGCTGCTAGAGCTAGCATTGGCGAAGTATTTAAAATACAAATCAAAATAGTACAAGAATACGCATCGGCCAACTTTGCCGCCCTACAAGACCTCGGCACACTCACCACCGAAAATACCGGCAGTGGATTTAACCGCGTGATATTAGGCGATTTTGCCAACCTCGCAGACACTAAAAAAATTCTAAAATACGTAAAAGAAAGAGGCTATCCTGATGCCTATATGGTCAGCTACATCGATGGAAAACGAGGGCGAATCTACTAACCAAACATAGCTTTATTACCCAAAAGAAAATCAACAACTGACATCTTTTTTTTACCCTCTAACTGCAACTCAAGCACCTGCAAACATCCTGATGCACAGACGATTTTCAATACCGATTTGTTATCACAAATTAACGTGCCAATCGGCTTGTCGCTTGTCTCAGAGAGCGCAACTGCCGCAAACACTTTGCACTTCTTGTCAAACAAAATAAAATAAGCCGCAGGATAAGGCGACAAGCCACGCACCCGATTACATACCGCTAATGCCGAATCATTGAAATCAAGTAACATTACTAAATTGTCGAGTTTGGGGGCTTTGTGTGCAGTCGCTGACAGCACTTGAGGCCGAACCTCAACTCCACCTTTACTAATTTTTTTTATGCTTTTTAGTACCAATTCAGCCCCTATATACATCATGCTATCATGCAACTGACCTGCATTTGCATCATCAGCTATGGGTATTTCGCAGGTATCAATCACATCGCCCGTGTCAATCTCATGCTTCAAAAAAAATGTTGTGCAACCTGTCATTTTTTCACCATTTATAATAGCCCAATTAATCGGCGCAGCTCCTCTATAATCTGGCAACAACGAACCATGTAAGTTGATAGTACCCATGCGTGGCATTGACCAAAGCACCTCAGGCATCATACGAAAAGCCACTACCACCGCCACATCAAATGCCTGCTCACCTACCGATTGCAAAAATGCCTCGTCACGCAACGAAGGTGGTTGCCACACCGTAACACCACGCTTCAAAGCCGCCACTTTTATAGCACTAGGCTGCAGCTGCAAGCCACGCCCAGCAGGCTTATCAGGTGCCGTTACCACATGCGTAACAGCATATCCATTGTCCAACAAAACCAACAATGAAGGCACTGCAAACGCAGGCGTACCCAAAAATAAAATTTTCATTCCTCAAAAATACACTTAAAATTTATGGTTAAAAAAAAACCTTACTTAGTGCTACTTTTTCCCTCTACTATGCTGCACTTTTTATTTATATTCAATCATGCAAATGCAGTAATTA
>JAYVJZ010000087.1:0-10177 GCA_043768865.1 Sphingobacteriales bacterium | reverse complement strand
ACTAGAATGAAGTACAAGATTCAAAGTGGAACGCTGCTTTGGCAGCATCAAACGCTGGCTGAACGGCGGAGTAGCGAGGTATAGAGGGCTGGAGAAAATACACATTTAAAAACCTAATGGAAGCGATGGCATACAATTTATACCGCAGCCCAGGGATACGTATGCAAGGTCGTTAAAATAACTAAAAAATGTAGCCAAAACAGCTAATCAAACAACGAAAAACTGCAAAAAATAAGCACCAAAATGAACCATTCAAAAGTCAATTAAGCATCCAAAAATCCCAAAAACTCAAAACAAAAAATTTTAAAGTCTTGTGCAACGGTCTCGATATTTCATTTTGTGCATCATATCAGTTTGGTGATAACGATAAAATACCATTACTCAAAGACAAGGAAGTGGGCAGACCTTATTGCCCTTTTACATTGTGGTTAGACCCCGAACTTACAAGATTTATTGCAGAAAACGAAGATGAAATAACTAAGCAAATACCAGACTTTATATTGTGGGGTGAAAACTGGGGTGAAGATTGGAGAGTATTAAAAAATGAAATAAAATAAAAAACTGCACCTAACTGTGGTAATCATTCCTCAACTCTCCACAAAACCTCAAATTCCCATTTTTTAACAAAAAAATGACCTCCATACAGCTCGATTATAACAACTTGGTTTTACGTTTGGAGATTATTTCGCAATAATTTAGAGGGCTTAAAATATCCCTAAAAGGATTTGGTGGTTTGGGTTTATTAACAAAAAAAGAGTTTCGGTCGAACGTTGTACTTGCTCCAATAATTTTGTGGCTATTTTGGGTGTGCGGCGCCTGAATTTCATCAGTTTTTTGAGGTTGTAGGTAAAGGCACTCATCAAAACGTGCTTGTTGGCACCTGACATGCCAGGGGTGTTTAAGCGCTTTGAAGTTACATTTGTGCAACGGTTTTGTTTGGTACTTTGATTGAATTTAATTGCTAAAATTCTATGCCGTCTCAATGCTTTGTGGCTTGATAAGCACTTTTTTGCTGTTTGATTTGCTTTTTTATTTATTGTTTGGTGTTACTGTTATTTTTACGTTATAAAAGAATGTAAATTTCGTTTATATTCTGTGTTGCGACCTAACGTCGTGTGATCCGCGTATTGCGTTAGCTGCTTAGGCGGAGCTCCTTTTTTTTGAGTGGCGGTATGCTCCGCCGCTAAAAAAAAAGAGCGGGAGACGAGCAGCGACTCTTGCCCTGCCTGTATTATCAGGCAACGGCAAGAGGAACGCCCTAGTTGTATTTTTATTTAAACCTTGTTTGTTTTGAAATATAATTTAAAGTTTAATTTGGCAAAAAAGGCTGATTTATTTTTGATTTTTGTTGTATATTCGCACTCTATATTTTTATTAAATTACAATAGAGATTTTAACCATTTTTTTCACCTTTTTAAAAGTTTTTATTTTGACAGAACAAGAACAACAACCATTGGAACTGGCGCCAGAATTTCTGCAGACGCCACCTAAGCCCGCACCAGTAGCGGCGCATGACGATTTTGATTGGAATGTGGACAAGCGTAATGCTCGCAAGTATGACAAGGCAGAGCAGACGCAGTTGGAGAATTTATACGATGGTACATTTGCTTCTTTTGAAGATGATGACATCATCACGGGTACTATCGTAGGGATTACAAACACGGACGTAATCGTTAATATTGGTTACAAAAGTGATGGAATTATTCCGCTTAGTGAGTTTCGTGATCAACCGGAAGTCAATATTGGCGAGGTGGTTGAGCTATATGTGGTAAAAAAAGAAGATGCTAAAGGTCACTTAAACCTTTCTCGTAAAAATGCGAAATTGATGCGGGCATGGGAGCGTATCAATGAGGCACACGTGAGTGGAGAAATAGTAGAGGGACTTATTACTAGCAAGACTAAAGGCGGTTTGATTGTGGAACTTTATGGAATGGAGACGTTCTTGCCGGGTTCACAGATCGACGTTAAACCTATTACCGATTACGATTTTTATGTAGGCAAGCGGATGGAGTTTAAGGTAGTTAAAATCAACGAAACTATCAAAAATGCTGTGGTGTCGCACAAAGCCCTGATTGAACATGACATTGAAAGTCAGCGCATGGAGATTATTTCTAAGATGGAGAAAGGGCAAGTATTAGAGGGTACTATCAAAAACATTACTGATTTCGGTGCATTTATCGATCTTGGTGGTTTAGATGGTTTGTTGTACATCACTGATATATCGTGGGGTCGTATCTCGCACCCTAATCAAGTGCTTGAGATTAACCAAAAGTTGAAAGTAGTTGTGTTGGAATATGATGAAAATAAAAAACGTATTTCTTTGGGCTTGAAGCAACTCACACCTCACCCTTGGGAGGTGGCAGGAGAGAAGTATGTGTTAGGTGAAACGGTGAAAGGTAAAATTGTAAACATAGAGGATTACGGTGCGTTTTTGGAGATAGAACCAGGCATAGAAGGTCTAATACACGTTTCAGAAATATCTTGGAGCAATCAACCTATCAATAGTAAAGAATTTTTTAAATTAGGCACTGAGCTTGATGCTAAAGTGGTAACTATCGAACGTGAAGATAAGAAAATGTCGCTTTCCTTGAAGCAACTTACACAAGATCCTTGGATGGTTATCAAAGAGAAATATCCTGTTGGTAGCAAGCACAAAGGCAGCGTAAAAAATATAACTGCTTATGGTGTGTTTGTGGAATTAGAGGACGGCATCGGCGGTATGGTTCACATTAGTGACCTAAGCTGGACGAAGCGTTACAAGCATCCTAATGAATTCACAAAACAAGGAGAACATGTTGATATTGTTGTGTTAGAGATAGATACTGACTTGCGTAAGTTGTCGTTGGGTTGCAAACAAGTGGAGGAGGATCCTTGGGATACTTTTGAAAATGTATTCCCTATCGGGTCTTCGCACAAAGCCACTATTATCAAGCGTGATGACAAGGGTGCAGTAATTATGTTGCCTTATGGTCTTGAGGGATTCTCTCCGTTGAAGCACCTCAAAAAAGAAGATGGTAAGTCGGCCCAGTTAGATGAAACTCTTGACTTCCAAGTTATAGAATTTGATCGTAACGACAAACGAATTATATTATCGCACAGCAAGTTGATTGAAAAGTTGCAGATAGACGCAGATGAGGTAGTAGAAACTGAGAAAAAAGTAGAGCGTGAAAAAACCAAAAAAACAATTGAAAAATTGAAAACAGATAATTTAAAAGAAACCCTCGGCGACAATGACGCACTAGCAGCATTGAAAAAAAGCATGGAAGGCAATAACTAAATCGGTATTTTTTTTAATTATACGATATATATTCAAAACCACTTCAGCAATGAGGTGGTTTTTTTGTGTAGCTAAGTTTGTTAGGATTCTTCCAAAAGATGAATATTATCACTTGCAATTAACGGTAAATTTCAGTGGATATACAATAATAATGTACTGTATTTCACTTGATATCTTTGGTATAATTTTTATAAATACACTCACATTTTTTTTGATTTTTTTACAGCTCGTCTTATTTATTTTAAAATATACAATTACAAAATGTAATAACGTGTAATAATGCGATGAGCGTAAACTAGCCTAACAAGAAATTTAAATTGAATAAGAACAAATTAAAACAAAAAAATAAAACGCACAATTGCCTGCGTTATTTTCAAATACAATTGAGTAAATAATCGAGGTGCAAAGCATAAATAGGTTCGAATAAATTGAAACCAACACATCAACTATTTAGATAAAATTACTTATTATTGAAATATAATCACTATCTTTATTTTTTAATTTTTATAGTAAATGAAGAGAATTTTACACGCAATTATTTTATTATTTAATCTTGCCCCTACTTTCGCTCAAAACAACGTAGGCATTGGCACCACATTGCCAAATGCACGAGCGCTCCTTGACTTAACAGCCACTGATAAGGGCTTGTTGATACCTCGTATGACTACCACGCAACGCCTCGCTATAGCACCTTTGAGTGCCGCTGAAAATGGGTTGGTAGTTTATGATTTGAATTTTAATACATTTTATTATTTCGATGGCAGCATCTGGAAGCCTATCGACACGAACTATTGGGTGCTCAGTGGGGGTAATTTATATAATTCTAATCCGGCAAACGTAGGAGTAGGGACTTTGGTACCAACATCACAGTTTCATGTGCTTGGTTCATTGCGATTTGAAGGGCTGTTGCCAAGCGTTGCAACTGACGAGGTGCTTATCATAGACCCTTCAGGCAATGTTTTTATTCGTAATCTACCGGCTAATGTTTGGGACGGCGACAATCAGTCGATAACGTTCGATGCAATAACAGGCGATTTATCACTCAGCAACGGCGGATCTGTAAACCTAAATAGCCTAGTTACCACGCCTCCTGCATTGACACTAACAGGCACTAATTTAAACATCATCGGCAGTGCAGGTGCAGCTGTCGATTTATCGCCTTTTTTGGATAATACAGATGCACAAAACGCAAGCCTTGTAGGTAATATTCTTTCGTTGAGTGGCGATGCAACGCCTGTCGATTTATCGCCTTTTTTGGATAACACAGACGCACAAAACGCAAGCCTTGTAGGTAATATTCTTTCGCTGAGTGGCGATGCAACGCCTGTCGATTTATCGCCTTTTTTGGATAACACAGACGCACAAACGCTCGCCTTCAACAATACAACCAACGTGCTATCAATCACAAATGGCAATACGGTAATTATACCTGACGACGACCAACAAACATTGGCATACAACGCCACCACAGGAGCATTAACGATAAGCAACGGCAATACAGTCAATATCATAGCAAGTGATACTGATTGGGTGGATGCGGGGGCAAGCAATATTGTTTATAACCAATATGATCAAATAGGAGTAGGTACTGCAAGCCCTGATCCGTCGGCGATAGTGCAAGTAAGTTCGACTACTCAAGGATTTATGTTTCCGACTATGAGTGCTGCACAAATGAACGCAATACCAGCCCCTGCGGTAGGTTTAACAGTATATAACGCAACATTAAATGTACATCAATTTTGGAATGGTACGTGTTGGCTCAACCTTGGACAAACCGTATGTACAGATTTTACACTCAGCCTTAGTGGAGCGGCAACAGGTTGTATATTAAACAACAGCGGTTCATCAACCCAAACCACCCTTACCCTTACATTGAATGCCTACTCGCCAGTGCCCGTGTTTATGGGAGCTACAAGCGTACCCTCGGGTGTTTCAGTTTCATTCAGCAACAATCCAATATCGCCTACGAGCAGCACAGTCGTTACTGTTACAGGGTCAAGTGCCGCAGTTCCTGGCGTTTATAACATGAATTTTATTTCACTATATGGCACTACCACTCAAACAGTACCATACACATTGACGGTCATAGGCAGCCTCATTACACTTAGCCAAGATACGGGAGTAGTCAATGAAATAGGCCTACCTGGCAATACATTAACCACCTCTACGCTTATAAACGTTGCTTTTACAGGTACTTGTGGGGGTGCGCCGAACGCTGTATTGATTCTAGGAGGCACACTACCTGTTGGGGTGAGTTATACATTTAGTGTCAATCCTATCGGTCTCGCAACCGGAGTAGGTAGCAGTGTTTTAACATTTACCGCAACCGATTGTGCCGTTGTTGGGTATTATCCGCTTACGATTTCGGTCGATTTAGGAGGCGCCATACTTACCTTTCCTTATGTGCTTCATGTAGATACTTCTTATTTACCAATAATCGCAAACACTCCCTTTTTTGACTTGTATGCCGCTCTGGGCGGGGCATTGTCATGTCCTATTACACTGCTCATCGATGTGCTACCCGGCGTTATCATAGCGAGCAATACAACTGCGAGCGAGGCATTTACAACTGGGGGGTTTCCTTCCTTTTCGGCTGCACTAACCGATGAAAAATATATCATCAGATTAGGCTGTGGGTCAATGATAGTAGGCAAAGGAGGGCAAGGGGGGTACTCAGAAAATTCTAATGCATTGACTACATGTGCTAACAAAAACGGATTTCAGGGCGGCCCTGCTATTGAAATAACAACGGACGGAGTAGTTATTGACAACTCGTTAGGGTGTGGATTCGTGGGATCGGGCGGCGGAGGCGGCGGATCGGGCGGAGATAATTTTTATTTTGTAACAGGTATAACATTGCCCGGGTATAATGCAGGTGGGTCAGGTGGAGGAGGAGCTGGAGCAGGTTTAGCCGGTGCTACACCGCCGGGTTTAGGTGGTTGTATAAGCAACGGAACTAACGCAACGATAGTGCCTGTAGCTGCTGCAGCAGGGGTAGGTGGGTCAAATGCAACCTCAACTTGCGACGGTGCTTGGTCAGGTATTGGCGTTATAAGTTCGTTTCCGTTTTTTGGAACAGTAAATTTCAGTTATGGTGTAGGTGCAGGGGGCAATGGAGGGCAATATGGACAAGCAGGTAACAACGGTGCAGCCGCCGTAAATGCTTCTCCTAACGCTGCTGCATTTGGCAACTCAGTGAGTGAAGGTATAATAGGATGTGATGAAGGCAACGGAGGCCAACCGGGGTATGTAGTTATTGCTAATGGACATGTATTTAATTATATTTCAACAATTGGTGCATCAACGCTCTGTTCAGCCTGCACCGCAATAGTGGGCGATCCTGCTGGCATCGCAGGGCCTGTGTTGCCATAATACTAGTACTTAAAAATACGACAACGACATATTTTTTTCAATTACAACATATCAAAATTAATTTAAGTACAATTAAAAGTGAAAAGTTTAGGCAGATTATATTTCAATTCAATTTACGTAACAATAAGCGTTATTGCCTTATTTTGTTTTACAAAAACAGGTGCGCAACCAACTATTTTTACTAATAATGGAGCAACGGTGCAAGTAGCAAATGGAGGAATAATGATTTTGAAAACTGGTAATTTACTCAATGCAGCTGGTGTATTTGATAATAATGGAACGGTAACAATTGAAGGCGATTGTACAAACAATTCCTTACTTAATGGAGGTATAGGAAGTATCTATTTTGTACAATCAGATTGGATTAATAACCTAACTTTTAATCATCAAAATGGTAAAGTTGAATTGTATGGATTAAATCAAAACATTGGCGGAGTTAGCCTTACACAGTTTTTTGATCTAACACTAAGCGGTGCGGGTATCAAAACCCAAACCATAAACAGCGAAGTGCAAAACACGCTAGATATTACAAATGTTGAGTTAGCAACCCAAACCTATATCATGTCTGTATCTAACCCTAATGTTGGAGCTGTGCAGCGAGTTGATGGGTTTGTCAGTAGCTTGGGACTTGGACGCTTGAGCAGAGCAACCAACAGCAACGGTTCTTATTTATTTCCTACAGGCTCTTCATTGGGGTTTTATCGTTATCGGCCAGTAAGCATTGTCCCTTCTACTATCTTGCCTCAAACTTTTGCAGTTCGGTTCGCCAACAACGACCCTGACGACGATGGCTACGACAATCAAAATTTAGGCTATTGTATGCGTAAAATCAACCAAAAGTTTTATCATTTTATTGAACAACCAATAGGCTTATCAGCGGCTACTTTTGCTATATTGTACGATGCAAGTGCCGACGGACTTTGGAGCACGGCAGCTAATTATAACGGCATACCGACTGTTTGGAATGACATACTAGCAACGCCTAGTTTTGTAACACAAGATGTGATGACCTGCACCAATTGGACTGCTTTCTCACCCGCACCTTATGTGCTTGCAAAGCCTGATTTATTAGACGCAAGCATCAATCCAAATCAAAATATTTGTCAAGGATATGGGGCACCTTTGAGTGTAGGCGGAGGCACGAGTTATTATTGGTATCCGAATACTGATTTAGATTGCACCACCTGCAACGACCCTCATGCCAACCCTGAATATTCTACTATTTACAATTGCATAGTGAGCAACGACAGTGGTTGCAAGGATACGTTCAGTACCACCGTTACAGTTAATCCTACTATTACAATCGATGCAACTACATCAAGTTATTTTGCTTATAATGGAGTTTCTATTCAATTCAACACCTCCGGTACTTTTGACAGTATAAGTTGGACGCCCACCCAATACTTAGATGAACCCAATCTACCGAACCCTACTGCAAACATCTATCAAGACATTACTTATACAATATATGCCGAAGATACCGCCACAGGGTGTTTTGCTACCGACACACTCAACATACGCTATGAAGGTTGCTTAGGCATGGATATGCCATCGGCTTTCTCTCCCAACAACGATGGCGAAAACGATATTTTGCGACCACTTGGTTACAAAGCAGAGTTCTTCAAGTCGATGCAAGTGTATAATCGTTGGGGTGAAAAAGTGTACGAAAGCAATGATGTCAATTCAGGCTGGGACGGCTATTACAAAGGGGTTCAACAGGAAATCGGAACGTATGTTTTTATATTAATAGGAAGCTGCGACGGTAAAGAAAAAAACAATCAAGGCAATGTATCATTGCTACGATAATGATTTTTACTAATCCTGGTTTTGTTTTTTTCAAAGTAACTAAATGAATTGTATAAACCAAAAGTCGCTACCGTTATTTGGTAAATTATAGTTGCATTTACGTATGAATTTTTAAAATAAATAGAAGCTGAAAGTGAATGTTTAAGTATTAATTATGAGCTACAGCTGAGCATAGAACAACCAAACTTGTTGCGCGCCCACTCAGGTCGTTTGCTAAACCATTTGCTTTGCTCATGCTCAGTGCTATAGGGAGTTTTTAGCATTTGGCTAAGTTCGTTAAGCAGCGTATAATCACCCTGAAGTGCCTCTGTGTTAGCTAATTCAGTGATGTAATTTCGCAACACAAAGCTCGGGTTCACCCCATTCATAGCATCTTTTTTTATAGTTGTAGGTCTATTTTCTTTTAGTAATGCAGCTTTGTATTTTTCAACTATAGCAAGTAATTTTTCTTTGTGCTGTGGTTCTATTATTTCTAAATATGAGTGGTTGATTAGTTGGGTATAATCATCTTCTATTTTGCTATCAATATCAACATTAGCGAGGGTTCTATAGAACAAAGTATAATCAAGTTTGCAATCATAAATAGTTTGTAATACACTGTCAATAAGCTCAATATTTTGCTGATTGATAGCTACTAATCCCAACTTGTCAAGGCTATTTTTTATATAATAATTAGCATAGAGGCTGTTGTATTTTTCTATATTTTCGTTTATACATTCTTTGCTTATAAGATAAGCAGGGAGGGCAGCACCTAGTTGCTGCAAGTTCCACTGAGCGATGCTCGGTTGATGGCTATATCTGTAGCGTTTGTGAGGCAAATCAGTGGTGTTAGGAGTGAAGTTTGGGTCATATTCATCGAGCCACCCGTAGGGGCCGAGGTCGATAGTTTCACCGATTATGGACATATTGTCCGTGTTCATTACCCCATGCACGAATCCAACTCGTTGCCATTGTGCCATCAGAAAAGCTGTTTTGTTTACAACACTCTCAAACCACATTTCATAAACAGATGTATTGGTGCTATCTAACGCTGCGAAGTGGTTTTGTATCACATAATCGACTAATGATTTTACGATAGTATGGTCGCTGAATGTTCTAGTAATTTCAAAATTTCCAAATCTAATAAAACTTTTAGATACCCTACTCACTATTGCACCAGGTTCAAACGCCGGTTCGCCGTTGTATAATTTGTCTCGCATCACATCATTGCCAGTGATAGCAAGGCTTAGAGCCCTATGAGTGGGTATGCCAAGGCTGTGCAAAGCTTCGCTACATAAGTATTCTCTCACTGATGATCGCAACACAGCAAGGCCGTCGGCAGTTCGTGAATAGGCAGTTCTGCCAGCACCTTTGAGTTGAAGGTGTAACAACCCAATCTCAGTATTTATTTCACCTAAGTTGATAGCCCGACCATCTCCTAATTGCCCTGCCCAATGTCCAAATTGATGCCCACCATAGCACATAGCGTATGGTTTGCAATTTACACCTTTGAGGTTGCCAGTTACGATATCTAAAAATGGTTTACTTTGTGTTAATATATTGTCGAGTCCAAATTGCTCAGCGAGCTCACTGTTGCATAATACTAATTTTGGGAATTGACATGAAGTAGGTTGGGCTGCGGTGTAGCAGCTGTTTGGTGTTGATTGAGGGTAGTTACTAGGTATTTTGTTGCCTGGCAATGCATCATAAAATTTAGTTTGAAACTTAAACATTTGTGTTGGG
>JAYVJZ010000086.1:0-3967 GCA_043768865.1 Sphingobacteriales bacterium | reverse complement strand
ATTTCATCGGCGGCCTTGTCTATTTTACCTTGTTTGATATAAATGTCTTGTTTTTGAGAAATTACCTCAGAGCTAATGCCCATCATCGATTCTATTTTGTCCAATGTTTTTATAGACCCATCTAAATCATTGGCTTCATACTGCAATTGTGCTTTTTCAAACAATAAATCAATGTCCTCTTTTTTTGATTTTAATAGTTCATCATATACCTTCAACGCCGCTTTTCTATCGCCTTGTGATTGGTATGCATTGGCTAATGCTTTTTTATACCATACATTTTCAGGTTCTAATTCTGTTGCACGCTCATAATTTGCGACTGCCTCGGGCAATTGTTTGGAGGCTAATTGATAATTGCCTAGCTCATAATACGCAGCCGCAGCTTGGTTGTCAGCAGCTATTACTTTTTTTAATAAATCAGCAGCTTTGTTAGATTCGCCAACTACCTTCATTCTACTTGCTTCATAGAATAATTCTGTTACAGCTTGTCGCTCTTCTTTGCTCAGCTTGTCTTTTGTTTTTTGTGCAGCTGCAATAGCAGCTACGGCAAGCATTATAAAGGTGAGTACTACTATTTTTTTCATATTTTTTATTTTATTTCGGTATAATCGCCTACGTTGTATTCTTGCTCTATTGTGTTGCTTTGGGTAATAGTACAATAGCTGCCAATCATGCTGTTCGTCGCTTTTAGTTGAGTTAATAGTGATTGATTACGTATAATACTATTTTTAATAATTGAATCATTTATAATGCAATCTGCCCCAATGCTAACGTAAGGGCCTATTGAACTATTGCTCAATTGTACACCACTCGATATATAGCAGGGAGGTATAATAGTGCTGTTATGCAGTACCACGCTTGCATCCGTGAATCCTAATAAATAATTATTTTTAAGTATTTGCATATTAGTAGCTACTGTTGCGTCTTTGTTACCGCAATCCATCCATTGACTAACACTAGCAGGTACAAACTTCATGCCCTTATTTTTCATGTTGTCTAATGCATTCGTCAGTTGATATTCCCCCTTTTCTGTTATGTTGTTATCAATCAAATACTGCAATTCATTACGCAAGGTTACACCGTCTTTGAAATGATAAATCCCAATAATAGCAAGGTTAGACACCGCATCTTTCGGCTTCTCTACAAATTTTGTAATCACGCCTTCGGCATCTACCACCACCACCCCAAACATACTCGGGTCTTCTATTGGCTGCACCCATATCGTACCATCGGCAGTGGTATTTAATTCAAATTCTGCCTTAAAAAGGGTATCGGCAAAAGCCACAACCACTTCGCCTTCTAGCTCGTTTTCAGCACACAATATAGCATGTGCAGTGCCAAGTGGCTTATTTTGATAGCGTATCAATCCATTAGCACCAAGGTTGTTGGCAATAGTTACTAAGTTTTTTTCGGCCTCTATACCGAAGTTGTTACCAATCACAAACGAAATATTATTTATCTTCTTGTTAATAATTTTGACAATATCAACACATAAATGCTCAACGATGCTCTTGCCCGCTACGGGTAGCAAGGGTTTAGGTGTGTTGAGGGTATGTGGACGCAGGCGTTTGCCCATGCCTGCCATCGGGATTATGATGTTCATCTGTGATTTTTAAAAATTAGTATTCCTATAAAAAATGTTGCACTTACAAATGTACTAAAATGCGTTTGAATTTATGCGTGGAAGTTGGAATAAAAAAAACATACAACCCCATCGTATTCAACTTTAAAACTATACACTATTGCACAAAACTGCCCACTTGTTCTATTGCATAATACCGCCCACTCCTTGCGTTCGCTTGCATAAACGCTATAATAAAAAGCCATTCGCTTCCATAATTCATCAAAACACCACGCTGTGCGCTATATTGATATTGTATAAATCTGGCCAACTATTCCTTGTTTTTTGGGTGATTGGTATCGTTCATATTTCAATTTTTTTGCAAACAAAGTGTGCTATATTTGCCATTGAGTATTTAAAATCTAAACCACTAATCTCCCTGCCTATGCTGAGCCCATGGCTTGTTTTAATCTGTATTTTTTTGTATTTTGTGATTTTATGGGGCATAGCTTGGGTTACAAGTCGAGGAGCTACTAATCAATCGTATTTCGTTGGCAACAAAAACAGCACATGGTGGGTAGTAGCGTATGGTATGATAGGTACATCGCTAAGTGGGGTTACGTTTATGAGCGTACCTGGGCAAGTGGCGACGAAGCATTTTGCTTATTTTCAAATTGTAATCGGATATTTAATCGGGTACTTAGTAGTGGCGTATATACTGCTACCACTGTATTATCGCATGAATTTAACAAGCATTTATAGTTATTTGCAGGATCGGTTTGGAGGCAAAAGCTATACCACAGGAGCAGCATTTTTTATTCTATCACGTACTATGGGAGCCACTTTGCGAATGTATCTTGTCATCAACGCACTGCAACTATTTCTATTGCCCGACGGATTGCAATATTACGCTATTACAGCATTTGTGATTATGCTGATGATTTTGCTTTATACCTATGAGGGTGGCGTGAAGTCGATTGTTTGGACTGATTTGTTGCAAACTACATTTATGCTGTTGGCTTTGGTGGTCGTTGTGGGGTTTATTATGGCCTCGTTGGGGTTGAATCTAAGTGAGGTATATCAGGCTTTTCGTAACAAAGGATATACTGAGATATTTATGACCGACCCGCTAAAGGGCAATTATTTTTTAAAACAAATACTAGGAGGTGCGTTCATAACAATAACTATGACGGGGCTAGACCAAGAAATGATGCAAAAAAATATAAGTTGCAAAAACATAGGGGAGGCGCAAAAAAACATGATGTCTTTCAGTGTGATATTGGTGGTTGTTAATTTTATTTTTTTACTATTGGGAGGATTGTTGTATTTATATGCAGAAAAAAATGCTATCTCGATTCCAGCAATGACCGACGATTTGTTTCCTAAATTATCATTACAATATCTACCGCCGTGGGTCTCTATTATTTTTATTATTGGGTTAATATCGGCGCTGTTTCCGAGTGCTGATGGGGCTTTGACTGCCCTCACGGCTTCCTTTAGCATCGATATTTTAGGCTTGCACAAGCCGGGCAAATACACCGAAGAGGAGCAAAAGAAAACACGGTATGCCGTGCATTTGAGTTTTGCTGTTTTGTTTTTTGTGTTGGTTATTATATTCAAATTGCTCAATCAACGGGCACTCATCGATATACTATTAGAGGTCGCAGGTTATACCTACGGGCCTTTGCTTGGGTTGTTTATGTTTGGTATTTTGACAAAGCACAACGTGATTGACAATCGGGTGCCGTTCGTTTGCTTCGCAGCCCCTATGCTATGCTATCTTTTGAACATTATCGTCAATAAGCCAAAATGGGTTGTAGGTTCAAGATTAGAGAGCATCTTGCCCGCTTGGAGTGGCACTTATACGATAGGGTTGGAGATGCTTTTTATCAACGGAATGCTCACGTTCGCAGGCCTTTGGTTGATAAGACAAAAGCTAAAAAAGTAATCAAAACTGCTATGCCGCAAAGCTTTCACCACATCCACACGTGCTTGAAGCATTGGGGTTGTTGAATTGAAATCCACGGTTGTTAAGGCCGTTTATCCAATCTACTTGCATACCGACCAGGTACATGCCGTGGGCTTTGTTCATAATAATAGGCATACCGTCTAGTTCGTAGCGAGTGTCGGCTTCTTCGGGATTGTCAAACCCAAGCACATAGCTCATGCCAGAGCAGCCTCCGCCCTTCACACCTATACGCAAGGCCATTGTGCTAAGGTCTATCTCTTGGTCTTTTACTATTCTTTTAAGTTCGGCAAATGCAGTATCGGTGATGGTAATAGGCGATTTGAGAACAGTTGTAGTTTCCATAAATATACTATTTATTTTTTGCAAATTTATATCAACTAAACAACATATAACATATCGTATTCTTATGTTCAAAAACATATCGTATTTTTTTTATAGGA
>JAYVJZ010000085.1:0-21423 GCA_043768865.1 Sphingobacteriales bacterium | reverse complement strand
CTCGAGTAATCTCACAAATAGAAAATTTAGACAATGGTAAAATACTATGTCTTGCCCTGTCTGTGCTCATTTTATCTCTAAAATGTTGCAACAAAATCGCTTTATTTGTGGTCATTTTCATATCAATAAAATCAATAACTATCAACCCTCCGAGGTCGCGCAGACGTATCTGACGGGCAATCTCAGTGGCCGCATCTTTGTTTATATGCAAGGCACTATCCTCTTGACTGAGCTGCGTCATTTGATGCCCACTGTTCACATCTATCACATGCATAGCCTCTGTCTTTTCAACAACCAAATAACTGCCGCTTTCCATATTCACGTGCTTGCTAAATGACCCTTTAATCTGTTGATTAACGCCTAAATGATCAAAGAGCGTTATCTTATTTGAAACGTATAAATCAAGTTTGACAGTAGTACTCATTTCAATTTTTGAGAGAAATAACTCTATCTCTTTATGAATTATCGCATCATTAACCCATATTCTATCAAAACTAGAATTCATCAAATCACGCAAAAGCGTCGTGGTTTTGTTGTCTTCGCTCAATAGTTTAATACCCGTATTTGCTTGATACAATTTATCACATATCGATTGCCATTTGAGTAATAAATCATTAATATCGTTTTGCAAATCGATAGTCAAACACCCTTCTGCTGCGGTTCTTACTATTATCCCCATATTAGCGGGACGCAACGCTTCGCAAATATTTTTAAGTCGAGTACGTTCGTCTAATGATGAAATTTTGCGCGATATTGTGGTGTTAGCATCAAACGGTATCACAACTACATATCGCCCTGCGAGGCTCAAAGCAGTGGTTATACGTGGCCCTTTGGTACTTATTGGCTCTTTGACAACCTGTACCATAAGCATAGTTTTTTTTGGAAGAACGTTAACTATTTTTCCGTCCTTTTGCAAAGCGTCGTTGAGAATAATTTTCTCAAATATCGCAGCTGCATCCGATTTTTGTATCGCCGCCTCTACAAATTCTATCTGCTTTTTGAAATGTATGCCTAAATCTGTATAATGAAGAAATGCATCTTTATTACTGCCGATATTGATAAACGAAGCATTGAGACCAGGCAAAAGTTTGCGTGGTTTGGCTAGAAATATATCGCCCACTGTTATGCTATCTACACTTGAATCTCTGTGTAATTCTACTAGTTTGCGGTCTTCTAATATGGCAATATCTATGCCGCTTTGGTGTTTTTGTATGATTAATTGCTGAGACAATTGTACATTAATTTACAAATAAAAAGATTAGTTAAATAAAAAACAATATCCACTTTATTTGTATTACAAAACAAAGTGGATTTGTAGGGTGTGTAAGAAAAGTAGGATCAAATTAATACTAAAAAAACTTTAAAAAAAAAGTTAAGTATTAAATATAAATTTGACGCAAAACAAGTCGTAACCTAATGCTACTAACGGTTCTTTTTCTTATGACGATTTTTACGAAGACGCTTTTTGCGTTTGTGTGTCGCTATTTTGTGACGTTTACGTTTCTTTCCGCAAGGCATAATAGGGTACTTTGTTTATGGTTAAAAATATTGTTTATTGTAGTTGAAATTCGTTTTTGATTAGTTGTTTCTGTTCATTATTTTTCGCTAAATCAAAGCACATTTTTAAATATTCTTGTGCTTCATTTGTTTTATTAGACGCAAAATATAGTTTAGTTTGTAAAAGTACTACATTAAAATTGTTTTTGTACATTCTTTTCAAATTTTCTAAGCGTATTTGGGCTTTATCCAACTGCCCACTTACCATCGCAAATCGAACTAATTCTAAATTTGCTTCTAATTGAGTACTGTCATTACGAACTACATCAAGCAATAATTTAATACCCTCCATAGGTGGTTGATCGCCACTATTTACTATACTTTTGGCTAGATTTACAGTATAAATTATTTTAGTTGAATCTATAGATTTAGCTTTTTCAAAAAATGCAGTTGCCTCTTTGTACAAAAAGGAATGTTGCTCCTCCTGTGCAGTTTTAGTAGCATTTAATAATACTAGACCCGCTATGTTAGCTAACGAATCATTGTTGGGCTGCAAACGCGACGCATTTTGGGCTACATTCGCCGCCATCAACACGTTATTTTTACTTTCCCAAAATGATATAATTTTATTGATATCATTTGATTGATTTATTTGATTGAGCAGTGTTGAATCCTTTCCGCTCAACGTAGCCATAGCAAGCGTTTCGACAGTAGTCCAATTGACATTTGAAGAATTGCTGCTAGAATCCGAAGAGGCAATATCTCTATTGGCCACGCCCTTTTGTTTGGTTCTAGTGATATTAGTACCAAAAAACAATATAACAACTCCTAAAATAGAGGCTGCAAGTAATAGTAACTGTTGTTTATTTTTTAACATGCGTATGCGTAATTGTTAGAAATTAATCTAATAAAACGGTTTTTTTAATCGCCTCCATAAAAACTTTCGCAGGCTTGAACGCAGGTATGTTGTGGGCAGGTATCTCTACTGAGGTGTTACGTTTAATGTTACGCCCTGTTTTAGCGGCTCTTTTTTTGATAATAAAACTACCAAAACCTCGCACAAAAACGGGTTCATTGTTTTTCAAATTTTCTTTAATTTCTTTAAACATAGCCTCTACTGTAACTAAAACATCTACTTTGGCGATGCCTGTTTTTTCTGATATACGTGAAACTAAATCTGCTTTTCTCATGGTATAATTTATTAATAATCAATAGTATAAGATAATTCAATTGGGAGTGCAAATTTGATACTTTTTTTTTGAATTAACAAATAAAAAAAGAATATTTTGTTTATGACAATTAAATAAAAAGTTGCAATAAAATAATTTAATAAATGTTAATAAAAGTGTACTTATCAACATAGTTCTATCGTTTTATTCACAAAAATATTTATCGAAACACTACTCATCATTGACTTTCAATTGGTATTATTGCAAAGTAAAATTATAAAAATAAATCAATCAATCTTGTGCGTTTAAAACAATTATCAGTTAAAGGATTAAAAAGTTTTGCAGATCAAACTATTATAAATTTTAATGATAATATTACCGGAATAGTAGGCCCTAATGGTTGTGGAAAAAGTAATATTATTGATGCGATTCGATGGGTGCTTGGAGAACAAAAACCAAGCCGATTGAGGGTAGAAAAAATGGAAGATCTAGTATTCAATGGTACTAAAAATAGAAAGCCTAGTGGCATGGCAGAGGTATCATTAACATTTGAAAATACAAAAAATATTTTGCCTACTGAGTTTCAAACAGTAACTATAAAACGAGTGCTGTATAGGGGTGGCGATAGCGAATATAAGATAAACGATGTTATATGTCGATTGAAAGACATTCAAAATTTATTTTTAGATACAGGTATCAATAGTGATAGTTATGCTATAATTGAACTAGGTATGGTAGATGATTTACTCAAAGATGTTGATAATAGCAGGAGAAAAATATTTGAACAAGCATCTGGAATTTCTAAATATAAGGTGCGCAAAAAAGAAACATTAAATAAGCTCAATGCAACTGATTCTGATCTCAATAGAATCAATGATTTGCTGTATGAAATTGAAACCAATTTGCAGCAATTAGAGAAACAAAGCAAGCGAACACAACAGTACTATAAACTAAAGGCATTGTATAAAGAATTGAGTATTCAGTATGCATTGGTGGCCATAAAAGAATTTGGTAGCGACAGTGAAAGTATGATTAAATTAGAAGAAACTGAAGTAGATTTTAAAAGAAAAATTGAAATTGAAATTCATACATTGGAAAGTACATTAGAGAAACAAAAAACAGATACACTCAACGACGAGATTGACCTTTCTAATGTTCAAAGAGAACATAATTTGAAGTTAGATGAGCTGCGAACAGCCGAAAGTCAGCGTGCCGTTTTAAAACAACATATAACATTTATCGATGAAAAAAAAGTAGCTATAAATCAACAAAATAACAGAGATACACAATTGCTTAAAGATAATCAAAACGATACTTCACACTTAGCAGATCAAATAAATGAAGAGATTAAATACCTGCAAATAGCTGAAGTTGAACTACTAAAATCAATTGCCGTTCGTAATGAAACAGAAGTAGATGCAAAAGCAAAAAACGAATTATTTATACAACTACAAAATGATTATAAAATAACTGAAAATCAATATATTACATTAGAAAAAAATATTGCAGTAAGCCAAAGTTCTAAGAATAATATTATCAAAAATATTCACCTAAGAAGAGAAGAAGCAACAACAAAAAAACTAGAAATCGAAACATTAAAAACAAAAATGAATGAGGCGATTGGGGTGAAAGATGAGAGCGAAACAGCATTACATTCTTTGAAAAAAATAGAAGAATCACTGCAAAATGATTTAATAAAATTAACTCAAATAATAGATGAAGATAGGCAGTTATTAAACGATGAGAATCGTAGATTGACATCAACACAAACAGAGTATAATGTAATAAAACGTATGCTAGAGAGTCTAGAAGGGTATCCTGATAGTATAAAATATTTGAAGCAAACACCGAATTATAAAACACTGCCAATGCTAGGCGACGTGCTAGCTTGTGGGGTTAAATACCAAACTTTAGTTGAGCTTTTGTTAGAAAATTATCTTACCTATTTTGTGGTTACAGACATCGACACGGCGGTAGATGCGATAACAATGCTGCATGATCAAAATAAAGGCAGGGCGAACTTTTTGATAACAGAAGCATTTGAAAAAATAACTTCAATAGCTAATCATCAAGGATTAGAACCACTGCTACAGCACATAGAATGCGATGATAAACACCAAGGGTTAGTAGATTTTTTGTTTGCAAACACGTATGTTGTACCAGATGGTTGGGATATAAAATTAGCTCAAAAAAATACTACTTATATATCAGAAAACGGTAAACTTATACTGCGCGGCAATAGCCTCACAGGTGGTGCTTCGGGTGTTGTGAAAGGAAGTAAGTTAGGGAAAAATAAAGAGCTAGAAACGCTAACTAAAACAATAGAGAGGCAGGTAGCTGCAATGGAAAAAATAAAAACAAAATTGTTTGCAAATCAAGAGGAGTTGAACATTAAAAAACAACAAACGAAAAGCCTTGAAATACAAAAAGCAAATCAGCAATTTACGCAGGCTAACAATCTTGTATTGCAACTGCAAACACGAATAGAACAGGTGCAACATTTTCTTTCGAGTTTTGATGTTAAGTTTAATGAATTAGATGAAGAAATATTAGGGTTAGATGAGCAAATAACGCTTATGCAGCAGTCATATTATGATGTTCAAAATAATAAAAATAATAAAAATATTGCCCTGCAAAATGCGAATACAGCTTATAAAATTGCATCTGATTATTTTAATAAAATGAAAGATGAAAACAACGAAAAGAATATAAAATTTCATCAACAAGAAAACAAAGTAAAACAACTACAAAACAACGAGCAAAACAAGGCCGCACAACAACTACAATTAACACAAAATCTTGCCACTTATCAGCAACAATTAGACGATATGATGCAAAACTATTTGGAGAAAGAGTTTGAACTAAAGACACTACTTGAACAGCTGCAAAACCTATATGCAGACAAGGAAATTAAAACAAAAAAACTAACTGCTAAAGAAGAGATATACCATAGTGGTAAGGCGGAAATTATGGCACTTGAGAAAGTACTACGTGAGTCTATAAAAAACAAAGAAACAACGGACTTAAAATTGGCTAATTTAAGAGAAAAAGCAAATGAAATGAAGCTACAATTGACAAGCGTGAGAGAGCGATTGAGCATAGAATTTAATATAAATTTGAATGATTTATTAAACAACGAAGCGCTACAAAAAGAGACTATACACATCTCTGAAACCGAACAAAAAATAAAAGTAGAAGCAGCAAAAAAGCGCCTAGATACCTTTGGCGAATTCAATCCTATGGCTATTGAGGCATTCAATGAAATGAAAATACGCTACGACAATATCATTATGCAAAAAGATGATTTAGAGCAAGCTAAAAATTCGCTCCTGCTCACTATAAGGGAAATTGACACGGTTGCAAAAGAAAATTTCATGGACGCATTTGTAAAAATAAGAGAAAATTTTATTCACGTGTTTCGCTCGCTATTCACAGAAGAAGATCAATGTGACTTATTGCTAGAAAACCCGAGCGATCCGCTTGATAGTCCTATACATATTATCGCAAAACCAAAGGGCAAAAGACCTCAAAATATTTCACAACTCTCAGGCGGAGAAAAAACCCTTACTGCTACTGCTTTGCTTTTTTCTATTTATTTGATTAAACCTGCCCCATTTTGTATTTTTGATGAAGTGGACGCCCCACTCGACGATTCTAATATCGATAAATTTGCAAAAATCATTAAAGAGTTTTCTGTTAATTCACAATTTATAGTAGTTACGCACAACAAACAAACAATGGCAAGCGTAGATGTGATGTATGGTGTAACTATGGCTGAGCAGGGTGTTAGCAAATTAGTGCCTGTCGATTTTAGACATTTGAATTAAAAATTTTGTTCTTATAGTAGCTAAAAAGTTACAAGTTTTATACCCTATTTTAATTCAAAAAAAAATATATAAAATCTAAAAAAAAAGAGTTGGGTTAGAACATATTAAGTTAAATTGATACTACTGCAAAGTTAGCAAAGCAAAAGTTTAGTTATGATAAGTAAATTGATTAGCAATAATTTTGTTGTAACATTATAGAATATTTAATCAAAAAATAAGAAAAAACTGTATATTTGCTAAACTATAAATTGTGCAAAATTTAAACAAACCACCCAAAACAAAAGCAACACTTTTACTTGCCGATGGCACACTTTTTAGAGGTTGGGCCGCTGGTAAAATAGGCACTACAACAGGCGAAATATGCTTCAATACAGGCATGACAGGGTATCAAGAAATATTTACAGACCCTTCTTATTTTCAACAAATAATTTTACCTACGAATGCGCATATTGGTAATTATGGAACTAACATTGACGAAGTAGAAAGCACGGGTGCTAAAATAGCTGGATTGGTGATGAAAAATATTACTATCAATCATTCAAGGCACCAAAGTGAAGGCAATTTGCAACACTATTTAGAACGTGAAAACATAGTCGCTATTAGCGATATAGACACTAGAGCGTTAGTGCAACACATACGCAAAAGTGGTGCTATTAATGCAATCATAACCTCCGAGGAACAGTCATTAGACACGCTTAAAGAACAATTAAACAGCACGCCTACAATGGCAGGACGTGAGCTATCGAGCCAAATTAGCACAAAGATAGGGTACGAAATGGGCGAAGGCAACGCTCTTCGTATAGCTGCAATGGACTATGGCATCAAGTCCAACATAATAAAATCATTGGTAGCTAGGGGCTGCCACGTGCGCGTGTTTCCGGCATTTACCACTCTCGCTATTTTGCAGGAATTCAATCCGCATGGATACTTTTTAAGCAATGGTCCGGGCGACCCTGCTTCTATGCCTTATGCAGTAGAACTAGTAAAACAAATGCTACACACTGACACACCAATATTTGGGATTTGCTTGGGCAATCAGCTACTTGGAAGTGCATTAGGCATTGATACGTACAAGATGTTCAACGGGCACAGAGGGCTCAACCATCCTGTTAAAAATCAAATAACAGGATACTGTGAGATGACTTCTCAAAATCACGGATTTTCATTAGTTGAAAACCAATGCGAAACAAACCCCGACGTCATAGTTACACATCGCAATCTTAACGATAATAGTATTGAAGGTATTAAAGTTAAAAACAAGAAAGCATTCAGTGTTCAATACCACCCTGAAGCCAGTCCTGGCACGCATGACAGTCGATATTTGTTTGATGAATTTATAGCAATGCTGCATTGAATTGATGTAAGAAAAAATTATTTCTTTTGGTTTTTAATAATTTTAATTGACGGACAAAATTTTGCTTCTAGTAGTTATTTTTTACATAAAAATTAAATTAACTACAATCAAAAAAAAGAGAATTTTTTTTGATTAAAACAAAAAAATACCTTGCGTAGTGTGTATCACAGCAAGGTCTTGCAATAAATCAATAGATTGAAAAAAATAATTAAAGCTATAAATTTATGATAAGAAATATCAACCCGATATGTTAAGATTGTTAATAGAAAAAACTGGTTAAAAGATTTTTAATAATGAAACTACAATTTGATGACATTTTAAAAAAAAGTATAATTAGCACTTCAATAACTAAAATAAACATCATTCAAACGTTGATTCAACAAGGCTTAACGCATTTTGTAAAGCACTTCTATTAATGTTTAGTTTTATATTTTTAGCATCCATAAAATCTATTAACATCTCGGTAGCTACGTTGCCGACTAGTTCATCAGCTGCAAATGGACAACCACCAAGACCTTTCAATGCCCCATCAAAAGCCCTGCAACCTGCGTTGTAAGCGGCTTCAATCGTACCGAAAGTAGTAATTGCGTTGCTATGAAAATGTGCCCCCCACGCAACAGTGGGATATGTAGCAACTATTTCATTAAAAACTGAAGATATTAAAACAGGAGTAGCTATGCCAATAGTATCGGCTATTGAGATGATAGATATGTTTAAATTAATCATTTTTTCTGCCCAAAATTTTAGCAAATCAGTAGAGTAAATATCCTCATAAGGATTACCAAAACCCATCGAAAAATACAAAACCAATTGTTTGTTGTTTTCATCACAAATACGCTTTATACTTTTGATAAGTTCATAACTTTGTAGCATCGATTTATTTGTGTTGCGTTGTTGAAATGTCTCAGAAAGTGAAAATGGAAAACCCAAATACGAAATGTTTTGATGTTTGCAAGCCTCCAAAGCTCCTCGCTCGTTAGCTATAATAGTCAAAAGACGAGTGTTGCTGATAGACAAACTTTGCAGCACTTCGTGTGTGTCGGCTAACTGAGGTATAGCTTTAGGTGACACAAAACTACCACAGTCTAAAGTGTCGAAACCAACATTTAACAAGGCATTGAGGTAGGTTATTTTTTTTTCAGTTGGTATAAAATTTTGAAATCCTTGCATCGCATCACGTGGACATTCTATAATTTTCATAGGTATATTATTAATAATTTGAAATGCGAAAATACTGCATAAAAAAATATATTTTTGTAGTATGAATATAGCTAGTTGGATAGCCAAACGGATCAGTATTAATCAAAATAACAGTATTGGGTCGTTTATTATTAAAATATCGATAACTGCTCTAGCATTGAGTTTGGGTGTAATGATTATCTCTAATTCGTTGATTAATGGGTTTCAAATTGAAATCAAAAGTAAACTTTTTGATCTGTGGGGACATGCACAAATAAAAAATTTGGACAACAACACCTCATTACAAGACAAGCCGATTAGCAACACTGATTTGTATAGTAATCAATTAAAAAATGAAAAAGAAATTAGTAAAATTGAACCCTACATTCAAAAAGCAGGAATCATAAAAACCAAAGATAACATTGAAGGAATAGTTCTAAAAAGCTGGCGCCCACAAGGTGCACTACCTAGTCTGACACGCTATCTAAGCGAAGGTAGTGGGTATGAAACAGGCGATACTTTAGATCAATTGATTTGGATAAGCGAACACACTGCAGGCCGATTGCAACTTACGCTAAATGATAAAGTGATTGTGTACTTTATAGAACAAGCACAAGCACCTAAGGTGAGGAAATTCTATGTTAAAGGCATCTACAACACTGGACTTTTGGAGTATGACGAAGTGTTTGCGTTTGTTGATTATACTGTGCTGTCTAAACTAACTGGCTATGGCGATACGTTATTGAGCGGTATTCAGTTGCACTTTGATAATTACAAAAACATGAACAAAATAGCACTTAAAATAGAGCAAAATATATTGCCTCAAAATCAAATTTGTCGAAGTATGGGCGAGCTTAATCCTAACTTATTCGACTGGCTTGCATTGCAAAATATTAATGAAAGTATCATTATGATTTTGATGATAATAGTGTCGATAGTGAACATGGCTAACATGCTACTAATCCTAATAGTTGAGCGAACTAATATGATAGGACTACTGAAGGCGCTGGGATTGAAGGACTTTGTATTGCAAAAAATATTCTTACATATCGCATTTCGAGTGGTAGGCTGGGGATTATTTTTTGGCAATCTTTTTGGCTTTGGGCTATGTTTGATTCAACAAAAATGTAAGATTATTACCTTGCCACAGGAGTCGTATTATGTCAAAGTGGCTCCAGTTGTTTTTGACTTCAACATGTTGATATTAATCAATGTTGGTGTCGTATTTATAACTCTCTTATCGCTTATAATTCCTACTTTGATTATCCAAAAAATAAGTCCTACAAAAGCGATACAATTTGATTAAAAAAAAGAAAATGCAACGATAATTCACGTAAATTTCATTAAAAGTATCAGAAATAAATAAAGTTTCTCTACCTTTTAAAATATATATTTGTATAACATAAAAAGAAAAATGTGCTTATAAAATTATTCATAAAAAATTACATTTTAATAGATGAAGTAACGCTTCATTTTGAGCCAAACTTGAATATTATCACGGGTGAAACAGGAGCGGGAAAGAGCATTTTATTAGGAGCATTAGGTTTGATATTGGGGAACAGAGCCGAGGCAAGTACTATTTATAATCCTGAAAATAAATGCATCATCGAAGGTATATTTGATTTAGAGAATAAGGACGTTACTTCGTTTTTTTTGGTGAACGAACTTGACTATCAGAGGTTTACTATAATACGAAGAGAATTAAGCCCTACGGGGGTTTCGAGGTCTTTTGTGAACGATACTCCAGTTACTTTATCTGTACTTAAAATGCTAAGTGAACAATTAGTAGATGTGCATTCGCAGCACGAAACTACGTTACTCTTTTCTCCTTCTTACCAACTAAAATTAGTCGATGCATTTGCTAATCAATTGAATGAAGTGAAGGAATATTCGATACTATTTGATGAGTTTCAAAATCTTAAAAAAGAAATAGAAACGCTTCAAAATTTCCAACAATTGGCGTTAAAAGATCGTGATTATATACAATTTCAATATCAAGAGCTAGAAGATGCAAAATTGATAGATGAAGATGAGCAAACCAAGGCGGAGCAGGTATTACAGCTTTTAATTAATAGTGATTCTATTCAACAAAAATTGAATGTAATTTTACAATCGTTGAATGAACCTAATACTACGATTGACTTATTAGCCACTATTGAAAACACGTTGAAAGGCCTAGCGATGCTATTGCCTAGTTTTGATAACTACCGTGAACGAGCAAATACCGCTTATATTGAGATGAAGGAAATGGCGAACGATTTGCAACATGAACTCAACAACACACAAACCGATGATCAAGAATTAGCCAAAACGCAGGAGCGTATAAACGAGTTGTACAGACTACAAAAAAAACATAAAACCAATGATTTAGCATCGCTTATAGCCATTAGAAATGAGTTTGAAAAAACCTTGGAGCTAACCGAAAACTATACAGAACAGATAAAAGCTAAAATTAACATTGTCGAAAAACTAGAAAATAAATTAATAGAAAATGCTAAAACACTAACAAAAAAAAGAACCATAGTTATCCCAAAAATCGAACACTTTCTTCATGAAAAACTAAAGGAGTTGTTGATGGGCACTGCTCAATGCAAAATAGAAATGCAGACCACTGCGCTTAACTCTTGCGGTTGCGATAGCCTACAAATATTGTTTGCGGCTAACAAAGGGCAACCTCTTAGTGAACTTCGCAAAGTCGCATCTGGCGGCGAATTAGCTCGATTGATGTTGTTAATTAAAAGTATGGTTGCTCAACAACTCGATATGCCTACGCTTGTTTTTGATGAAATAGATACTGGCATTAGTGGTGAGGTTGCGCTGCGTGTGGGCAAGGCGATGGAGCAATTAGCTTTGAAAAAACAGATAATTACTATTACACATTTACCTCAAATAGCGGCTCGTAATGGTCGTCATTTCTTTGTTTTCAAAAGCCATGAAAACTCAAAAACACAAACGTTTATTAAACAATTGAACGAGGAAGAACGCATAAATGAAATTGCAAAAATGGTAAGTGGTGATGTGCTTAGTGAAAAAAGTACATTGGCAGCCAAAGAATTATTATCACTTTAAAAAGTCGATGAAGTCTAAAAATAAATACGCTAAAATGCCTTTAAAATTGTATGCCTTTTTTGTTTTTATAATTATGACTACGTCGGAAACGCAAGCACAACAGTACATTGAAAAAAATAATGCACTTTATTTAGATACAATATCTCAGCTGCCTGCGGGCTGCAAAAAAGAAATGTCAGGCTATTATTATAGCTTAAAAGCAAAATATCCAAAGGCATCGGAGACTCTCGTAAGCTACGCTAACGACTATTTAAAATCAAAAAATGTTGAACTAAAAAATAGCGGATACATCACATTTCGATATGTTATTACCTGCGACGGCACGCCAAAATATGTAGAATTACTAGAGGCAGATGCCTCTTATAAAGTTACAAAGCACGATCCCAAATTAGTGTTAGCGTTGTATGGTTTTTTTAAAACATTGGACCGTTGGAGAATTGTTTATGACGAATCTGGGCAGCCAATCAATTATTATTCATTTATTAGCTTTAAATTTGAAAATGAAACGATTACTCATTGTATTCCTTAGTTACGTAATTAGTGGATTAATGGGTGGATGTAAAAGTCAGCAAACCCTTGTGGGACAATGCTTTGACAAAAAATACGAAGATAGTATTGTACACAAATATCTAGAAACTCTTGCATGGGAAAAGGGCTACAATCATGCCGATTGGGGTTTATATTGCGATACAGTAATAGCCTTATGCCCAAACATAGCAGAGGCGTATCGGGAGAAGGCGATACCCCACATCAAATACGGCAACTATGCGGTTGCAATGCCTTTGGAGGACAAAGCGGTAGCACTAAATCAAGGGCAATGGCTTGATTATAGAGGTTTTTTGAAAGTTATTTTTACCAAAGATTATGCGGGTGCTATAATTGATTTTGAAAATTCCGAAAAAAATAAACCCTTTGGAGGCTTGATGGACCATACGTATAGTTTTTATTTAGCCTTATCGTACACCGGTTTGAAAGATTTCAATCAAGCAATTGTGCATCTAAAAAAAGACAGTTCAACGCAAAAAATGCAAAATAAAAAAAACGATATCCATTTCAATACTTTGCTATATTTTGGAATTGCTTATTATCAATTGAATAATTATACTACGGCAAACTATTATTTAGCGGCATGTTTACAACAGTATAATAATCACCCTGATGCCTTGTATTATATAGGGTCGAGTAATTATAAATTAAATAAAAAAAAGGAAGCGACCACCCACTTAAAGGCAAGTTTGGCAGCAATAAAAGCAGGGTATTCGATGAATGAGGACAATGAAGCGTATTGTAATTATCCTTATCAGATAGCACAATATGAAATAGAAAACGCAATTGAAAACATAAATATAAGTAAATGAAAATAGGAATAGTGTGCTACCCAACCTATGGCGGCAGTGGCGTATTGGCAACTGAATTAGGAAAAGCATTAGCAAAAAAAGGACATATAGTTCATTTTATCACCTACGCACAACCTATACGGCTCGATGTGTTTAATGAAAATGTATTTTATCACGAGGTGCGATTTGTTGAATATCCTTTGTTTGATTATCCTCCGCTAGAGAGTGCAATGGTCAGCAAGTTGGTGGACGTTATTAGATATGAACAACTCGATATTTTGCATGTGCATTACGCAATCCCTCATGCCTCAGTTGCATATATGGCGAAACAAGTCTTGGCATCGTTTGGCATTAATATTCCTGTGATTACGACATTGCATGGAACCGATATTACTTTAGTTGGTAAAGACCCTACATTTAGCTCTGTAGTTACGTTTTCTATTAACCAAAGCGATGGTGTAACAGCTGTATCAGAGCATTTGAAATTTGAAACTCAAAAATATTTTCACATTCGAAGACCTATTGAAGTTATATACAATTTTGTGGATTTTGAGCGATTTAAACCGCAATGCAATGAGGTAATTAAAAAAAGATATTCGCCAGATGGAGCACCTATTTTGATGCATATTTCAAATTTTAGGAAAGTGAAACGTGTGAACGATTGTATAAAAATAGTTGCACAAATAATAAAAACCAATGATGTGCAATTGTTGATGGTAGGCGACGGCCCTGAGCGGTATCATGCAGAACAATTGACTCGAGAGATGGGCTTAGACGATTATATAAAATTTTTAGGGAAGCAAGATGCAATCGAAAAGCTACTCGCAATAGCTGATGTTTTTCTTTTGACGTCAGAGACAGAAAGCTTTGGCCTAGCTGCCTTAGAGGCTATGGCTTGCCGTGTGCCTTGTGTAACTACCAATTCAGGCGGGTTGCCAGAGGTGAACATCGAAGGTGTAACGGGATACTTGTCTGACGTAGGCGATATTGAAAGCATGGCAACTAATTGTTTAAAAATTATAAAAACAAAATCTACCTTAGAATTATTTAAAGATAATTCATTAGCCCAAGCCAAGCGGTTTAGCATCGATGCAATAGTACCGCAGTACGAGGCGTTGTATTTGTCAAAAATAAAATCCAAAATCTAAAAAAATAATTTTATTCTATTCCAAATTTTAAAATAAAAAACACTTACATCGCTTGATAGTTGAAACTTAATTATCAAAAATAAATACGCACTTATAATGAAAGCACTATGAAAAAAAGCATCTACTAATGCAATTATTATTGAGCTGTTGTAATGCGGTATGAGCATATCTAAACCCCCAACTACTGTACCCGAGAGCAACGCCCACACTATGTTTTTGTGAAATGGTTGAAGTTTAAGTTTATGCCATAGATATGCTCCTCGTACACAATTAAAAAGCAAAACAATAATAATAGCTGCCATTCCGGCACCTACAAAACCATATTTATTTATGAAAAAATAATTAATAAAAACGGCACAAAACATTAATAATAAATTCAAAAAAGCCGAGACACGATAGTGTTTAGAGAACGCTAAAATCTCATAATTAACGCCAAAACTCATGTCTATCAGCTTTGCAATGCCGAGGTATAACATCACAATTTTACCAGTTTTAAAAGCCGCTCCATTAGGTATTATTGCAAAAATAGAATCAATATTGCACCACAAAACCAAAAGCAAAACACATCCAACTATACATTGATTCAATGAAGTTTGTTTGTACAATGATTCTATTTTGGCAATATTATTTTCCTTAAAAGATTGAGCAACTAACGTCAATGCCACCACTTGTATAGCCGTGCGAGGCAAGTCCATCAACAAAACCAACTTAGCAGAGATGCTATACACCCCAGTGTCAGCAAGGCCTGCGATAGCGAGAACCATAAATGTATCTAGCCTTGTTAATAGAAATCCTCCAATAACACTCATAGTTTGAAAAAAAGCCACATCAACCATTTCAGTTTTTAAATCTTTGTTTATAAACTTAAAAGGCGAGGTTTTGAAATCTAATAATTTTGCATTCCACATGTAAATTATTAAAATTAACAAGATAATAAAATGAGCTATTGCAACCCATATTACGAGCGAGTTGAATGTGCCAAAACCAAACCACAAAGCCAATGCAGCGATAATTATGATAATCCTTTTGGCTGTATCGCGCAAAAAAGCTGGTATAAAATAGAGGTAATTGCATCGACAATAAATATCTAAAATAATGAAAAACATGGAGGCAATAGTAATAGGAAGTATAAACCCCCAGTATTGATGCAGTAAGGGGTCGGGGAGCATTTTATGCAAGGTCGGGCTGAGTAAATACATACCTACTCCAACAATAAAAATACCTATCAAAGGAAATAATAACAATAATCGCAAGAAACCATTGTTGCCATTTGTGGGATTTTTGAATTGATTAAAATACCGAACGCCAATGCCCGGCGAGCCAAGTAATGCAAGCGTTGCAAGGATAGCCGTGCTTTCTTCAATCACCCTAATCAGGCCTATTTGTTCCTTAGAAAGTA
This sequence comes from Sphingobacteriales bacterium, assembly GCA_043768865.1. Classification (GTDB taxonomy): domain Bacteria; phylum Bacteroidota; class Bacteroidia; order Chitinophagales; family JAYVJZ01; genus JAYVJZ01. Next base: position 5,444 of record JAYVJZ010000085.1, on the reverse strand, counting down.
ATAAAGGAAACAAAACTAAAAAACTAAAAAAACCAAGCGACAATCCTATATACGATGAGAGCGTCGCTTGCGTGCCTTGTTTAGTGATGATTCCCATTAATTAGTATAAATTAAATTAACTTAAAAACACAAGTTAAATTAAAACAAAGGTATGTATTTTTGAACAATAATAAATTAAAGTGCAAACGCAATGTTTCGGATAAATTATTGGTCGCATAATTGGTTAGTTCGCAAAATAAACAACAACAAAATACTAGAAAACACGAGTCTATATCGTGGGAGCTTATACGATTTGGGGTGTGGAACGCAACCTTATTATGAAGATATTAAACCATTCGTAATCAACTACATCGGCGTAGATTGGGGCAACACATTGCACAAAAAAAATATGCATATTGAAGCCGACCTCAATCAAGCATTGCCTATCGAAAATGCAGTAGCTGACACGGTGCTTTGCTTGCAGACCCTTGAGCATCTCAGCGAGCCTTTGATGTTTTTAAAAGAAGCCAATAGAATAATGAAAACAGGGGCTAACATTATGATAACAGTGCCTTTCATTTGGCATGTACATGAAGAGCCATTTGATTTTTTTAGATATACTAATTACGGCTTAAAGCACTTGCTAACCAAGGCTAACTTTAAGCAAATAGAAATACAAGCCGTGAGTGGATTTTGGGTAAGCTGGGTCTTGCGATTCAATTATAACACATACAGATACAGCAATAAGCTAGGCAAGTGGATAACTATTATTCTTATTCCAATTTGGTTTATTGGTCAAATAATTGCTCCTCTGCTTGATAAATATGATAAAAATAACAGAGACACGATAGGGTATTGTGCAACTGCAATTAAATAATTCAGAGAAATAAAATATATGAATTATCACATAATGGTCGATGAAAAATTTATAGATGACTTCATCAACGATGCTGAAGCGGCTGCACCTACGAATAATATTTACATTATCAACTCAAATGCAACTGCATTAAAATTCGTAAAAAACCCACTAGCAAGGCATTTGCCGATGTGTTCAATACGATTTTGGAAAACCATATCGCAAATAAATGCTAACGACAAACTGTGGATACATTGGTTGAGTGCAGATGCTGCAAGGCTGATGATATACCTCTCATCTTCAATTGAAGTTGGGTTGTTTTTTTGGGGAGCAGATATAGTTGCCACCCCGTCGCAACAATATCAAGAGTTTAATTATGATGCTGAAAATTTAACATTCATCCTAAAAAGTAGAAGCCAAAAGAAGGAGAAAATCCTTGTTTTTAGTACCGCAAAAGCTCTATTGATTAAGGCGAAGATACTAGCTGTAGCAGCTATTGGAGGCGGCTTGCGATTGGGTATTAGCAATTTTAAAAGTCAATTGTATTATAGTGGCACGAGTGCTCACAAACAACTAAAATTAAAAGCTGCTGCGTTGAAGCGAATTAGTTATTTCATGGGGTTTAATTCATATGATCTCGAGTGGATAAAAGAGCGTTTTGATTGCAATGCACTATTTGTGTATTTTTTTTATGAAGTAGGTGCTAATAGTGCTCTTGACCAACCAACTATAACTGCATACGCTGCTCAAAAAAAAACCTTTACTATATGGTTAGGCAACTCAGCTTCTACTACTAACAATCATTTAGATGCCTTGATAACATTGAGTAAATTGCCATACGATTGTATAGAAAAAATAATTTCACCCTTGAATTATGGCGATGAAAGCGTAGATAAAATTTACACAAAAACGGTTGTTGAATTAGGTAAAAAACTTTTTAAAGAAAAATTTCAACCACTTTTCGTTTACATTCCACGCGCTGCATATTATGAACTATTGGCTACTTGCGATGCCGTATTTTTTTATCATAATCGATCGCAAGGTGCAGGCAACATTATGATTGCATTGGCATTAGAAAAACAAGTATTCTTGAAGAAACAAAATACGTTGCACCAACTTTTGACAACATCTGATGCTATTCAGGTTTATTCATCTGCGGGTATAACAAATGAAGATTTACAAAAATTTGATAAAAAAATCGCCGCATCTAACAAAAAAAGTGCTGTTCAATTGTTCGACAACGAAATAAAATTGAAAAATTTAAGTACTTATTTGAGTTAAAATTAGTACTTAAATTACTTTTTTTATACTAGCTGGAACGCCTGCCACCATTACATTATCAGGCACATCGTGTAGCACAACACTCCCCGCTCCTACTATAACATTGTTACCAATAGTGATGCCAGGGAGCACAGTGGCATTCGTGCCGATCGAAGTTAGATTACCGATTGTTACGTTGCCTAAAAGATTGACAGAGGGTGATATCTCGCAGTAATTCCCAATCACCACATCGTGACTTACAAAGGCATTGTTGTGCAACAAACACGCCTGCCCTATTGAGTTTGATGTTTCGATTATTACATTGTGCATCAACACTACGCCATCGCCTATTGTGTTGTCAAACCCACCCACCAGGGCGGTGGCAGCATATATAGAAGTTAAACAACCCCCATAGCTTATCAACATTTCTGCTAATTTGCAGCGTAAAGTTGGGTTGCCGATGCCCAAAATAAATCTATTGTCAATATTTTTAAAATAATTACTAGCTTCAATAGTTGAGGTGAGTATAGGGAATTTATTAAAAAATAATGTTGGCAAGTCTGTTGAAATATCATCAAAAAAAACAAGATTAGGATACTCATTTTTGTTAATTATTAGTACCAATTCTTTAGCAAAACCCTTCGCCCCTATTACTAACATAGCTCTTGTTTTATAATTTCAAAAACCTTGTAAACATCTGTTTCTGTTGTGCTCGCAGAGAGTGGTAACGCTAATACGGCCTTGCTTATTTCTTCACTTATTGGACAATGTTGATGATTTTTAAGCATCGGCAAGGTGTTCAAAGAAGGATAAAAATACCTTCGTGTATTTATGGTATTATTCTCAAGCGATTTTTTAACCTTCGTTAGCACTTGTTCATCGCTAAACCTCACGATATAATACGAATAATTAGTTTGTGTGCCCACCAATCCAATTGGTTTGCTAATGTTGATAGTAGAAAATAAGCTATCGTATAGAGCAGTTATTTTTTGCCTAGCATCTAAAATTTCTTCTAAATGAAGCAAGTTACAAATACCCATAGCTGCGTGAAATTCTGAATTTTTAGCATTGATACCTACCGAATAATACGCGTCGCCTATGTGGCCAAATTGTCGCATTAAGTACAAATCCTTGGCTATTGCATCGTCGTTAGTAGTGATACATCCACCCTCTACTGTATGAAAAACCTTAGTAGCATGAAAGCTGCAAGTGGCTATATCGCCGAATTGTAATATGTGTTTTTGTTCATAAGTAGCGGCAAATGTGTGAGCTGCATCATAGATTACTTTCAAGTTATATTTTTTAGCAATAATGTCAATAGCCTTGACATCACAAGGGTTGCCATAAACGTGGGTGGCCAGTATAGCAACTGTTTTAGGAGTAATAGCAGCTTCGATTTTAGTTACGTCTATCGTATAATCAATTGCATTAATATCAACAAAAACAGGCTGCAAACCTTCCCACAATATCGCATTAGTAGTTGCCACATAGCTGAACGGAGTGGTGATAATCTCACTATCAGCAGCCGCTTTTAGGGATTTTAAAGCCATTTGCAAAACTATTGTGCCGTTAGTGGTAAAAAGCAAATGCTTCACCCCTAAATACTTTTTTAATTGCTCCTCTAGCGTAACAACAAGCGAACCATTGTTGGTAATCCATTTTTTATCCCAAGCCTCTTTCAATATTTCTATGTATTGATTGATATCTGGCAAAAAAGTTTCTGTAACATTTAACATCTATGCGAACTATTTATTTTGAATAATTAAGGATTGTACTAATTTTAAACAAATAAAAGTAAAGATACATTTTACTTATTTTGAACTGCCCAAGTGTGGATTAAGCAAGACAAATTATACAATAATTTTTAACACTTTAGCACCATACAAATATAAACATTTTGAATAAAAACGAGGTATAAATAACGTGAAGCAATCAAAATAAAAATAGATAACATAATTAATTTAAGTATTTTTGCAAGTATTAAAAAAAGTAATAATTATAATGATTTTAGTCGCCCCGTCTTTGCTCAGTGCTGACTTTGCCAACCTGCAAAATGAGATAGAATGGCTCAACACTAGTGCTGCTGATTGGTATCATATCGACATCATGGATGGCCAATTTGTACCTAATATTTCTATGGGACTACCGATAGTAAAATCAATAAAAAAACATGCAACGAAGCCGTTAGATGTGCATGTGATGATGCTGCAACCCGAGCGATATATTGATGATTTTATTGCCGCAGGAGCTGACGTTTTAACCTTACACTATGAGGCTGTAATGCACTTAGATGCCGCTCTAACTTCTATAAGAAAACAGGGTGCAAAAGCAGGTGTAGCATTGAATCCAAGTACCTCGGTAGCCGTACTTGAGCCCATATTGCACTTATGCGATGTGGTATGTTTAATGAGCGTCAATCCCGGCTTTGGTGGACAATTATTCATCGAATACACTATTGACAAAATCAAACAACTCAAACAATTAATAGTACAAAAAAACGTTACTACATTGATCGAAGTAGATGGAGGCGTAACGATTGAAAATGCAAAAAAAATAATACACGCAGGTGCTTCCATACTAGTAGCTGGCAATACCGTTTTTACTTCTGATCAACCTGCTGAAACAATATTAAAATTAAAAAACTTATAACTATTCTAATGAAGTATTTGTTGATATGGTTTTTAAGTATTAGTTTATTTTTTGTAAATAAAACACTAGCACAGAATACTTTAATCAAAGGTGAGGTGCTCAATGACAGTGGCAACCCAATACCTTATGTGAATATTTATTTACAAAATCAAACCTCTACTCAGACGAATGAAAAAGGTGCATTTTTATTAAATTTACCTATCAACAAAACGTTTACCCTTCGTTTGACTTGTGTTGGTTACAAAGAAATGCTATATGACATTACTACCAAAAACGAAGCTAATACAAGGATTACTATTCAACTTGTAAAACAAATTATAGACATAGGAATTCCTGTTGTGATACGAACTAAAACACACCGCAACGAAGTATCAATGCAGCGTTTAGACATAAAAAATATTGATAATATTGCGACTGCGGGAGATGGAGTAGCGAGCATGATCAAAACCCTGCCGGGCGTAGTTAGCAACAATGAATTAACCTCACAATACGCAGTGCGAGGGGGGAACTATGACGAAAACTTGATATTCATCAATGATTTTGAAATATACAAACCACAGCTTGTCTCAGCGAGCCAACAAGAGGGGTTAAGCGTTTATAATCCTAACCTCATCAAATCGTTAGTGTTTTCGAGTGGTGGATTTCAGCCACGTTATGGCGACAAGATGTCATCTGTGCTCAACATCAACTACAAGCGACC
>JAYVJZ010000084.1:0-15340 GCA_043768865.1 Sphingobacteriales bacterium | reverse complement strand
AAAGAATATTTGTTTGGATTGTGGTTGTTTTAGCAAAAAAGAAGTCGAAGCAAAAGGAATCACCGTTGGTGATGTGATAACGTATGAAGATGAGCTAATGATAATGAATGAAAAGTTATATGTTGGCCGTGCATTAGACAACCGAATGGGTGGTTTTATGATTGCCGAAACAGCTCGATTATTAAAAGAAAATAAAATAAAACTTCCCTACACGTTGTATGTTATCAACGCCGTGCAAGAGGAAGTAGGGCTTAATGGTGCGAGCATGATAGCTGCTCGCTTGAAACCTAATTGTGCAATTATCACTGACGTTTGTCATGATACCACTACCCCAATGATAAGCAAAATAGTTGAAGGCGAGGTGAAATTGGGCAAAGGCCCTGTGTTGAGCGTAGCTCCTGCCGTTCATAACAAACTATTGGATTTAATGATTGACGTATCCAATAAAAACAATATACCATTTCAAATGGAGGCATTAAGCCGAAGCACGGGCACCGATACAGATGGCTTTGCGTTTAGTGGTCAGGGCATACCGAGTTCGTTAATATCTTTGCCTTTGCGCTACATGCACACTACAGTAGAGACGGCACATCACGATGATATTGAAAACTCGATACGAATGTATTATCACACGCTATTAGCTTTGAAGCCAAACTTTAATTTCAAATATTTGTAGTTTAAATTCAACTTGAAAATAACAAAAAAGCAACTCCTATACTTACTATATTGAGTTGCTTTTTTTTGGTTTTTGGTATTGATTTAGTTGAACACATTAGGAGCTTATCATGGGGTGCTTGATGCAGCTCAACAATGCTGATTTAATTTCTTTAAAATAGTATTGGATTGAATAAGTTAAAGATTTTATTGAATGTATTTATTTTGATTTGTAACAAAATATACCACCTGCAACGTCAATAAAATTAACGCCCTAAGGGTTGCCAAATGCTGCTTTTGACACCTTTTAGGTATTTTACAAATCCTACAAGCAATGCAAAATTCATAAAATAAAAATACGAAATATTGCGTAGCCAATAAAACTGTAAGTTCATTTTGTTCATCACATAATCTATAAATGGAGTGAGCATCAATATAAATTGAATTGCAAACAAGGCTTTAAACAACATAAAATGAGGCCCTAACAATAGACTAGAAATCAACATCATGATGATTAAAAAAGGCCCCATCCAACGTAATACTTTGTGAGAAAAAAAACTAAACCCTACGCCCCACCCACGTTGCCATAACATATCAAAATATTCTGCTAAATTTTGAAAATTGCCGATTGAAATACGTACTTTTCTTTTAAACTCATTTTGCATTGTGCTATTATTATAATCCAAAACAAGTGCTTTGGGCTCATGCAAAGCATGATATCCATTTTTGAGTACGTGCATCGTGATATAAAAATCATCGACTATAAAATTATGTGGAAATGCTTTGAACAATGAGGTCCTAACTGCATAACAAGCACCAAACACTCCCATCACACTGCCCCAATTCACACTTTCCATGTGTTTAATCTCATTCTCTCGATCTATATACAGTTGCTCTTGGTAGGCCACTTCTTTGTTGTTAGGATCAGGTTTGTATTTAAAGTTAGCTGCAACGATACCTGTTTGTTTTTTAGCAAAATTTTTGACTAAATGTAAAATCACTTCGCTATCCAACAAAGCCCCTGCATCAAGAAATATAAGTATCTCAGCATCTTGTTTGTACTTATCAACCAAATAATTTAAAACATTTGGCTTTCCCACTCTTGTCTGCATAACATCGAATGAAAAATTATCTACCCCTGCAATTAGTTTATTAATAATAGCGTCTGAGGAGTCAGTTGAACAATCTGAACCCAATGCAAAATGTATTTTAGCAGCATCGTACTCTAGGTTTTTTAGATATTCAATTGTCTTGTGTAACGTTATTTCTTCGTTGAAAATCGGCAGCAATACCAACACCTGTGGCGTAAACGGTTTGCTTAATTCAAATGTATCGTCCATTTTATTGCGGCTTAATAACCTCAAAACAAAAGGAAAAAATACGTACGTATGCAGCATACAAGCATACGAAATCAAAAATAATATGATTAATAAACTTACCATGCTTTCAAATCGTTAATTGTAAAATTCCAGTCGGGGGTTGATATAATTTCACTTTGAGGCAAAGTAAACCACGCGCCAAGCGACGGAATAGTTGTATTTTTTAAAATATGAATATCTTGTGCGGGCATATAGCTTTGAGCTAATAAGAAGACCGGTTCTTTTGAGTTATTAATTGCCACATCCATTACTATAACGGCATGACCGTATGGGTTACCGGTTTGTATGAACACGTCGCCGACGGCTATTTTTGCTATGTTTTTTGATTTCAATTGATGATGCAACGAGCGTGTGTTTGCGTGATTGAACACGTGATTCATGTAGGTGCAAAAAATAGTATACTCGTTGTATTGACTTGTAAAGCCTTTGAGTGTATGAATTTTTTTATCGCTTAAAAATTCAAATCCAATTTCATCGTACCTTTTTTGTGAGAATAAATATTCGGCTCGTAAGCGCATAACTGCGTCTGCACATTGTTGCAAGTCTTGCTTACCGCAATCGATATTCAAAACGGCGGCAGGTTTGCTTTGATTGTTTTTCAATTGCCCATTAAACAAATATACATTTTCCCCTTCTTTTTTTAAGTTAAAATTACGCAAATAAAATGCAAAACTGTGGGACTCAACTGCTACTCTATGATAGCCGACGGGAACTTGAAAACGTGTCTCAACAGTCGCACTCTTCGACATAACCGCAGATAACCTTTCAACCACAGATGCGGAGTTGAACGCAAACGAGGAGGCGAAAACACTACAAAGAAACGATGTTATAGATAACAGAAATGCCATTTTATATTTCAAAAGTGTTATAATTGAGCTTGCCATTGCACCATGCCGCCTAATAGATTTCTACAATTTATAAACCCCTGAGCCAATAGTATTTCCTTGGCTACAGCACTCCTCTGACCACTCCTGCAATGCAATATTATTTCAGTCGATTTGTCTTCAGGCAGCTCGTCTATACTTGCTATTAAATTCCCTAAGGGAATTAATTTTGCTTTTATGTTAAATTCATCATACTCAAACGCCTCTCGAACGTCGATTATTAAAGGGGCTTCCCCCGATTGCATTCGTGCTTTTAACTCTTCACAGGTAATATCTTCCATTGATTTCGATTGGTTTAATTTATTTTTTAATAAACTTAATATATAACGGATTAATATCATAATTAGTATAAATTTTGGCAAAATAATATCCACTACTTAGCTCGCGTACATCGATTATTTTATTTTTTTGAATAGCAACTAATGAGCCTGCGATTGAATAAATCTCGACTCTATCGATGCTTTGGTCTAAGTTGATATGTAAAAAATTTTCAGTTGGATTAGGGTAGCATGATAGTATTTTCTTGGTTTCGTAAATATTTAAATTGGGGTTTGCAAAATAAGAACCCATGTAGGGACGCATAAGAAGTGCCCCTTCAAAAGCGGTGTTTGCCCAAACGCCTGCAGAGTTATAAAATATTTTAGACGATGCGTCTGTGTTGGTGTCAAACCCGACGTTTAAGAAATCGGGGCTAATCTGCTGAAAACCTATATAAAAATCGCCCGCAGGTATCAATCGACGTATAGGATAATACACAAAACCATTTAAACTGTCAATATAATCTGGCTTCAAAAGCGTGAATACGGCTAGGGTATCATCGCCTTCGCCACTATTGTCTTCGTCTATGTGGCTCCAAACTGTAATATTAATCAACTTATTGCTCACATCGCTGTTGAGTTGGGCCCAATGTATAGCTATGTATTGCATACTGTCTGTGATGTTGGCCTTAAACTTGTAGGCTAATTTACTAGCAGAACCGTACAGCGAATAGGCACGTTCTGCTGAACCGTCGTCTGTTGCATAATAGTTGCTAAGTACAATTTTTTGATAGATAGTGTCATTGAAAACATTGGCTGCAGCTGCACCCGGGTCCAACCAATATTTATTTTGTATAACCATAGCCGAAGTGCCAACGGGTGCGGCTATGTTGATGAACGGCGAAGAAAAATCAAAGAAATAATCACTTCCTCCAGTTACAATATTGGACACTCCTGTGTTAAGATAATCAACCGTGCTCAATGTGATATTCTTCGTTTCGCAGGCTATTTGGCAGTTGTCCGCCAACAATGAATTATTCTTTAAATACACTCTTTGTATGCCTTTTTCGTTGGTTGTATCTTGTATATATTGATTGTAGGGCATATTGTAATAATTCTTCAAAAAACCCTTTGGCGGACGTGTTAGGGCTATATCATTAACCAAGGTGTCAGATATAGTTCTACTTTTTGCTACTTTTACATAGTCAATATTCCAATGATCATTATTGCCAGATAGCGTAGCTTTGTTAATAAAACGAAATTGAAACGATGAATAAAAAAACATGGAAGTATCTATCGGAATCATAGCTACTTTGAAGGGCTGCAAGGGCTGCCCTGCTACTGCCCATACTTGTTTCCAAACATTTCCAATTGCCTTGAATTGAACTATGAGGCTGTCCTCAGGTTGAGGATCTTGCCCGAGCCCTTGTGGTTGATAAAAAAAACTTAAATAGATGCTATCGCTTTTGTTATATGGAAATAGATTGATGCGCTGCGAAGTAAGCGTATCGGCATATCCGTGTGAAAAAGGTATTGCATTGTACGGCAGGCCTTTTGCGTTAAGCCCGTCTAAGGTTGCCATCCCAAAAGTAGGCTGATCTTTACTGTAAGTGTTGTTGATGTATGCGTTAGTGTTTAACCAAAAAAAAGAACTTGGTTTAGGGCCTATGTAAGAAAAATCATCGATATAAGGAAGCCCAACTGTCATTAACTTAGCTACAAAAGTTGGGTTGTTTTTGATTTGATTGAATACTAAATCGCCGTTGTAACCCATACCAATCAGTCGCTCCTGACTAAAAGTAGTAAGATGAGATAAAATAAATATCAGCAGGATAACCGGCATACTTTTTAATGAGTTAGAAACAAAAAGTAATAACGATTTATTGATAGTTGAAAGTATGTTAGTACTTAATTTTGCTTGTGTCATTTTTATTTAAGGCTCTGTTACTGTATCATTTTCATTAGAAATTGTATCTGTAGTTGAAAAATTAAATTCATCGCTTACATCAGGTATATCAGTCGTTGTAGCGGCAGGTAGCACGTTGTTAGATAGAAATAATGTCACCGATTCGCCTAATTTAATGTACCCTTGTTTGGTATCATTTACTACTTCATATTTCACTTGATTCTGTGCTTTGGTATCACTGCCTTCGTTTAACTTGTCCACGAGTGCCTGTTTCTTGGCCTCTTCTTTCAATTCTTCTGCTGTTTTATCATTCAACGCAACTACCTCAGGGGCTTCAGGGTCTTGCTTGTATATCATCGCTTTTGACTTGTCAGTAACATCGGCATCATACACCAAAGCACCTATTTGTAATGACGAACCATTTAACAAAAAGGTTGCTTCATCTAGCGTCAATCCAATTAAGTTGGGCACAGGTATTTGCGTATTGCCCAAGCCGTCGGCTACTACTAAATCAACCAAAGAAGTGCGATACACTAAATCGCCGGCTTTTACAGGCTTGCCATTTATGGACATTGATAAAATTGCATTCTCCGCCTCGTCGGGTTTGTATGATACTTTGCCGAGCTTCAATCCATAACTTTCTAATAACTCGCGAGCAGTTCTGAACGATGCATCTACGACATCTGGCATTTTAATTTTAGGTATTGCATACATATTTATTTTTAAATAAATCTTGCGACCCGGCTTTACTTTAGCATCTGCTTCAGGGTATTGATCTAGTATTATACCCCGTGGTTTGCCTTCCAAAAATGTTGAATCACTGATATGAAATTCTAGCTCGTAGTGTGATAAATTCGCAACTACTTGCGTATAGGTGAGCCCTTTCAAGTCGGGTACTTTTATCTCCTCACCATGATTGGTGTACCAGTTTAAACAAAAATAGGTACCAAGCAGCAACAACAAAAAAACTATTATTGCGGTGAACAAATTTTTTAAAAATTGAAATGAAAAAATGAATGAGAGCACTTTAGATTTTTTTTCTTGTTTAATGTTTATAAATAAGTTCTAGTTGCTCGTCGATTTCGGCACCTCTTATTTCCTGATGCGATGCATCATACAGACACTCGCCAGCCGCTAATAATAACACTTGGGGCGACTCGTGATATACCTTATATTGATTTGTAATGCTATCAGAGAGCTCCCTGTATTTTAATAAATCTAAATAATAGCAAGGCAACTCAAAGGAAGAGTTGATTGCATGTTCATCGAGTCTGTTTTTGGCCATTACGCTAATGCTGCATCGAGTGCTGTGCTTAAAAATAAGTACAGGATGTGAGGCATTGGCAATACCTTGCAATTGTTCTTGAGTGGTTAATTCTATCCAATCCATAAAGTTAAAAAATAAAAATTAACAAGCAGGTGTTTGGCTATTGGATTGTGTGATTTTGCCAGGGCAACCCTCTCTATGACAAGAGCTTATCAATAGACCTATAGATGCTAAAGCAGTTAATAAAAATAATTTTTTCATGTATATAATTTTAAATTGTTATTGAGGTAAATCTTTTATTTAATTAAGGTGTGTTATACAAATTTTCTTACTTTTTCAAAATCAAAGTCGTTCAAAAAACCCGTATTGAAATTACCAGAAATAAATCGTTCATCTTCCATCATCGCCCTATGAAAAGGTATTGTAGTTTTTACGCCTTCTATTACATATTCACTTAACGCTCTGGACATCGTGTCTATTGCCTCACTGCGTGATTGTGCCACGGTGATAACCTTTGCCAAAAGCGAATCATAATAAGGTGGGACGTTGTAGCCTGCATATATATGTGAATCTACCCGAACTCCATGTCCGCCGGGTGTGTGCAATTGCGTGATTTTACCTGGACTCGGAGCGAAATCACGCAGCGGATCTTCTGCGTTTATTCTGCACTCTATTGCGTGCATAGTGGGGAAATAATTTTTGCCCGATATAGGCTCACCACCCGCTATTTTAATTTGCTCTTTAATCAAATCAAAATTAATTACTTCTTCTGTAACAGTATGTTCTACTTGTATGCGTGTATTCATTTCCATAAAATAAAAGTTCTTGTGCTTATCGACCAAAAACTCAATAGTACCAACGCCTTCATACCCTAAGCTCTCACATGCTTTAACCGCCGCATCGCCCATTAGATTACGAAGTTTTTCATCTAAAAACGGTGAAGGACTCTCTTCTATCAACTTTTGATGACGGCGTTGAATGCTACAATCGCGCTCGCTAAGGTGGCACGCTTTGCCATAACTATCGCCTGCTACTTGTATCTCTATATGCCTTGGCTCTTCAATAAACTTTTCCATATACACCCCAGGATTGCCAAAAGCCGCACCAGCTTCTGTGCTTGCAGAATCCAACTGACCCTCAAACTCTGATTCGTTCCATACTATACGCATACCCTTGCCACCCCCACCTGCAGTGGCTTTGAGCATAATAGGATACCCGATTTTATCAGCTTCTTTTTTTGCTTCTGTAATATCTGAAATCAAATCTTTAGACCCAGGCACGCAAGGCACTCCAGCATTTGTCATCGTTTGTTTTGCTGTAATCTTATCCCCCATCGATGATATCTGCTCGGGTGTTGGCCCTATGAATTTGATTCCATAATCTTTGCAGGTCCTAGCAAACGAAGCATTTTCAGCTAAAAACCCATACCCAGGATGAATGCCATCTGCGTTAGTAAGCTCTGCCGCAGACATAATATTGGTAATGTTGAGATACGAATCTGCACTCTTAGGTGGTCCTATGCATATCGCCTCATCAGCGAACTTCACGTGCAAGCTATCTCTGTCAGCTGTGCTGTAAACTGCCACTGTTTTGATACCCATCTCTCTGCAAGTTCGTATTACTCGCAATGCGATTTCTCCTCTATTCGCTATTAATATTTTTTTAAAAAAAGATGATTTGGCCATATTATAATTTTGGTCAAAAATAAGCAAAAAAAATGATAATTATTATCCTTTACGTTTGAATTTTTCGGACATTGGTATCATATTTTCTCCAACACTTACTACATTATATTTTCTCATTTCTTTGTTAAGAACTGCTACAAACTTTTTAACTTGTTTTTTTGACAAATTATTCAAATCAAAAGAATAGTCTGTTTCTCCCTCACGTCCATATCTACCTATATTATAGCTAATTTTTTTATTAAATTTATTCTCATAAACTTTAATTAATTCTTGTATTCGTTTTAATCCTTCTGCATCGGGACCGCTTGCTCTACTTGCGAATGCAACTACAAGTCGATATGTGCCGTCTATGTTGGGTTTGGCTTGCCAATCAGATTGAGCATGAACAGCAAAAAAAAAGAAATTTAATAAAAAAAGTAGTGCTATTTTCAATGTATCAATTTAAAAAAATTAGAATAACAAATTGTTAGATGCTAACGTAATGACTACCAATGCCGTGCCAATTATATAATACTTAACGGTGGCGATGTGTTTTTGGCGGTCATCTACTGCACGTTTGGCAACTGAATATCCTAACGTAAAGGCGATTATCGCAAGTATCATTGATATCGGATGTTCCCATTTCCAATAGCGTATGCCCTCGGCTACTTCATCGCTTAAAAACCACAATACAATCCCAATCACCAACTGAGTATGGGCTAGACTCATACCAATCAAATTTAAAGTTCTATCCAAACGGGTGTATGATTTTTTTTGAACCAAAGCCATAATCGACTTGATTATAATTACAAAAATAACGATAATTATAAGGTAGCGAAGACCGCTGTGGCTGTGTTTCAAACCTGTATATAAAGCTGAAATCAATAGTAAAGAAAAAGTCATGTTAGAAAATTAAATTTTTGTAAAAGTAGAATAGATAATTGTTAATACAAAAAAAATGATTTTTTAAAAAGGTATAGTTTCATTTCGCCACTTACTTTGATGCAATAGTTTTGCGAAACATTTTGATATAATAAAGTTTGTTGCAAAAATGAGGCAGTTTCAAAAAATACCAAATAGTGCTTTTTTGTTCATGCTTTTTCTTAACTTTAGTGTTGCTTGTGGCTCAATATCTACCTTGATTGTCGATTATAATTTTGGCTATAATTAGGCATAATTAAATGTTGCTTTACACTTTTATTTACATAATATGATGATGAAATATTACTTTAATTCGACTTTCAATTCCTCGATTAATTTTACATATAAGCAAGCGTTTGTGCTTGGTATTATTTATTTAAAAAAAAGTGGTAAAACCCTGCGTCCGTAAGGAAAGCGTGAGGGCGTAGGCGAAGCTCCTTTTATGGAGAGCGGTATTGCCGCCCACATAAAAGAGCGGGAGCGGGAGCAGGAGACCGACCCTTGCCCTACGTATGTTTGGGGCGAATAGCGAGAATTTCTTTTGGGCAAGGGGCACGCCCAACTTATCTTAGATTACAAAGGATTCACATCAGGCTTTGAAATCCTCTTCTTTTTTTGTTGAGTGTTGATTTGCAATCAAATAGTATCTTAGATATGATGCCGATTTATGATTGACATACCGTCTTTTGTTTGATTATTGAGAAGATTTAAATTAAACTATTGGCTTGTCATGTTGTGTATATTATTGACTGACACAGGCATAGCTATTTTGAAAACGTAACGAATGTTGGATTATAATTTTTGTTTATAGTTAATTTATTTATAGTTTTGAATGGTAGTACTAATATAATTGTACCTTATTTTTGCATCAAGTTTTATAATTAATTACAATCATTAAATAATAAAAAAAAAATTATGTCAGTATTAGAAAAAGTTGATTTTAGTTTAAAACACAGGGTAGCCGACATGAGTTTGGCAGAGTTTGGCAGAAAAGAAATTATGTTGGCAGAGGCTGAAATGCCTGGCTTGATGGCACTTCGTGAGGAGTATAAGGGTAAAAATCCCTTAGCAGGTGCGCGTATTGCAGGTTGCTTGCACATGACTATCCAAACAGCAGTGTTGATTGAGACCTTAGTAGATTTGGGCGCTGAGGTGAAGTGGAGTTCTTGCAATATTTTTTCTACGCAGGATCATGCAGCGGCGGCTATGGCAGCAGCAGGCATTGGTGTGTTTGCATGGAAAGGCCAAACGCAAGAAGAGGCTGATTGGTGTATCGAGCAGACGCTATTCTTTGGTGCTGCTGACCGTCCTTTAAATCTGATTTTAGATGATGGTGGCGATTTGACCAACACCGTTTTTGACAAGTTCCCAGAGTTGATTCAACACATCAAAGGATTGAGCGAAGAGACGACTACAGGTGTACACAGGCTATACGAGCGTATGGAACATGGTACTTTGCCTATACCTGCTATCAACGTCAATGACTCTGTAACGAAAAGTAAATTTGATAACAAGTATGGTTGTCAGGAGAGTTTGGTAGATGCGATACGTCGTGCTACTGATGTGATGATGGCTGGCAAAGTGGCGGTAGTAGGCGGTTATGGCGATGTTGGCAAAGGCAGTGCATTGAGTTTGCGAGGTGCAGGTGTGCGTGTTATAGTTACGGAAATAGATCCTATATGTGCGTTGCAGGCGGCTATGGACGGTTTTGAAGTTAAGAAAATGGAAGATGCTGTTAAAGAAGCTGATATTATAGTTACTGCATCGGGTTGTCGAGATTTGATTACTGAAAAACATTTTCGTAGTTTGAAAGACAAGGCTATCGTATGTAATATTGGACATTTTGATATTGAAATAGACATGGAATGGTTGAACGCAAACTATGGCGAGAGTAAGAACACAATCAAACCTCAAGTAGATATGTACACAATAGAAGGCAAGGACATAATCGTGTTAGCAGAAGGTCGTTTGGTGAATTTAGGTTGTGCAACAGGCCACCCTTCGTTTGTGATGAGTAACTCATTCACCAACCAAACCCTTGCTCAGCTAGAGTTGTGGTTGAATACAGACAAGTATGAAAACAAGGTGTATGTTTTACCTAAACACTTAGACGAAAAAGTTGCTCGTTTGCATTTGTCAAAAATCGGAGTTGTGCTAGATGTATTAACTACAGAACAGTCAAACTACCTCAACTTGCCTGTCGAAGGGCCATACAAGCCAGAATATTACCGTTACTAGTAGTTTATTTTTTAAGATAACAATTCAAAAACTCCTTGCAAAGCAAGGAGTTTTTTTTTGCTAAAACATAACTAAAGATTGTGGTGGTGGTGTAATGATAATTTAGTTGTATCAAAGTACTTTCGCATAGTTATGAAACGTTTAAAAAGAATACAAATATATTGGATATGCCAACTTATAGGTTGGAGTTTGGCTGCGTTGAGCGATTTTGTTACCAATCGGTTGATGGAAAACGAACCAACTCCCTATACATTTTTAACTTTTGTAACGGGCGTGCTGATGGGCATCGGTATTACTCATATTTTTAGAAGCATCATACTCGAGTATCGTTGGTTGCAGAAACCCTTTGTGCGAGTGCTATTGTATATTTTTCCGTCTGCATTTGTGATGACATTATTGAGTCTTGGCGGGTTTACTATTATTGGAATAATCAATTTTATACTATCGCCTGCTGAGTTTCAAGCTATGCCGATAGACGAAATACCACAAAATATTGTACTTATTTTTTATCAATCAACGATCATATATTTTTTGTGGTATTTGATATGGAGTTTGATTTATTTTATATATCACGCATTTGAGAATCTACAAATCGCAAAAATAGAGCGTGTGAGATTGGAAGGCAAGTACAAAGAAATTGAACTGCAACAACTGCGTTCACAGCTGAATCCGCATTTTTTATTCAATGCACTCAATAGCGTTCGTGCTTTGGTGGACGAAAATCCAACTCGAGCTAGAGAGAGCATTGGGCAACTGTCTAATATTCTGCGTTCTGCACTCAACGTGCAACGTGTAAAAACGATTACGATAGACAATGAAATAGCAATTGTAAGGGACTATCTTTCACTTGAAAAAGTTAGATTTGAAGAGCGATTGGAATATGACCTAACTATATCTGAAAGTGCTATGCAGCAGCAGATACCGCCTATGCTAGTGCAAACATTGGTAGAAAATGCAATTAAGCATGGCATCAGTCAATTGCGTTCAGGTGGGTGTGTTAAAGTTACAATTACTTATGAGAATGAAAACCTCGAAATTAGCATTATAAACACAGGTCAAATAATCAATAAAAACAAGTACCACGGCGGTTTTGGTATTGAAAATACGATTGAACGATTAAAAATATTGTATGGTGAGAAGGCAAATTTTACGTTAAAAAATTATACTAATTATGAGGTAGAAGCTAAAATTATTATCATAAAATAAGTTATATCGACTTAATGGCTTCGTATCCAAAATCAATCTCAAGTGATGTACCGTCAGCTGCGAGCGTAGCCAATTGATCGCAACGCTCGTTGTGTGGATGATTGTTGTGCCCCTTGACCCACTGCATCTGTACTATATGGTTTTTGGAAAGGGTATAATAACGCTTCCACAAGTCTTCGTTTTTTTTTCCTTTAAATCCTGTTTTTATCCAATTGTATAACCATTTTTTTTCTACTGCATCTACCACATATTTAGAATCAGATACGACCACTACTTGACAAGGCACTTTCAATGCCTCAAGACCTACTATAACTGCCATTAGTTCCATTCTATTATTAGTGGTTAAACGAAAGCCGCCTGCCAATTCTTTGTATTTATCATTAAAAAACAATATACAACCGTAGCCGCCTTTGCCAGGATTGCCACGCGACGAACCGTCTGTGTAAATAGAAACTATAGGATTGGTATTCATGGTTAAATTTGTACTTAAAACTAACATTTTTCAAAAATATATTCTATTAATTAAAATACATAACTATATTTATTGAAATTAATTAATTATAAAAAATAGTTGATTCAAATAAAAGATGAACCTGAAAAAAAATACTATGAAAAAAAACTTATTTTGCTACCTACTGCTACTTGCTACTCCACTTTTTGCTGAAGAAAAAGGGGACAAATTGCCTTCTAATTTTTTTATGAAAAAACTTAACAACGGCTTGGAAGTATTGGTAATTGAAGATAAAACCGTGCCACTTGCCACTATTGAAATATGCGTTAAAAACGGTTCTTATACTGAAACCAAAGATTACAATGGGCTTTCGCATTTATACGAACACATGTTCTTCAAAGCTAACAAAGAGTACCCTTCGCAAGAAAAATTTTTAGAGCGAGTCAACGAACTTGGTATCGTTTTCAATGGCACTACGAGCAACGAACGCGTGAATTATTATGTTACCCTCAACAACACCAAACTAACCGAAGGGCTGAGGTTTATAAACGCAGCTATACGCTACCCTTTGTTTGATAAAGAAGAAATGAAAAAAGAAAATGTTGTAGTAGATGGGGAGTTTCAACGCAATGAAAGTAACCCAGTTTTTTTTCTGTTTGATGCCTTGAATCACAAGCTATGGAAAGATAATTATTGTAGAAAAAATGTAATCGGTGATCATGATATTATCAACACAGCTACCCCTGAAAAAATGAAAATTGTTCAGGATAAATTTTATCATCCTAACAACGCAATAATAGTAATAGCCGGCGATGTGAATCATACAGAAGTGCATACATTAGTTGAAAAAATATACGGCGATTGGCAAGCCTCAACCTACGATGTTTTTCAAAAGTATCCTATACCTGAGTTTGAAAAGCTAACCAAAAATGAACCTTTTATAGTAGTGAACGATAACGCCCGTGTGCCTTTCATAACTATTGGTTGGCAAGGCCCTGATACCCGCACTGACTTAAAATCAACCTACGCAGCTGATGTGTTTTCGTACATACTTGGACAACAATCATCTAAGTTGCAAAAAGATTTGATAGATTCAGGCCTTGCATTCAATGCAAATTTGAGCTACCAAACGTGCAAGCACACAGGCCCGATACAGATGTTCGTAGCTGCAAACCCTAGCAAACTGAATGAATGTATTGCAAAAATAAAAGAGCATGTTGCAATGTGGGACTCAGATGCGTATTATACTGACGATGAGCTAGCTAATGCAAAGCAATTATTGGCTATTGATGATTTTTATAGCAAAGAAAAAACTAGTGATTTCATACATACAGTTACGTTTTGGTGGTGTTCAGCGAGCATCGATTATTACACCAATTATATTGCTAATATAAAAGCAATTACGAGAGATGATATTAAAAGTTATGTGCGGACGTATATAAACGAAAAGCCTGCTGCTTATGGGATTTTAGTAAACACTTCTACTAAAGAAAAATTAAATATTAACGAAGCAATATTTGGATTGTAACCCCTATCATCATTGAATTTATTAAATAAAATTAACTTATGTATAAAATAACTATAACCCTACTTTGGCTACTAACGACAACGCTTAACACATACGCGCAAAAAGAACTCCCTCTTAAAATTGAAAAGAAGATTGAAGGTATTGAGAATAAAATAAAAGAGTTCGACGCAGCAGGTGTCAAGACAATATTGAAACCCTCTACTAAAAATATTATTAGCGTTGCCGTGTACTTCAAAGGTGGGCTCTCCAATCAAACTAGCGATAATATTGGCATCGAAAATCTTGCATTACAATGGCTAACCGCCGACGGTACAGCTACTATTAATAAAGATGATTTTACAACAACAGCCGATAAAATAGGCACACGGATTAGCGTAAATAGTACTACTGATTTTTCGTCTATCAACATGACGTGTTTACAAGAAAATTGGGAACAATCGTGGAAAATGTTATGTGAATTAATATTGCAACCTGCTCAAAGTGAAACCACATTTGAGATTACAAAACAACAAGTAATGGCTGGTATCGAAAATGGTGAAAGCGACCCAGACAGCCGCATCGGCGAAATGGTAAATAATCTAGTATATGCTGGCACGCCCTACGCTAACAGCCCCGAAGGCACCAAGGCCTCCGTAGAAAAACTAACTAGTGATCAAGTAAGAACATATTATATTTCATTAAAAAACAAGGCAAATATGTTTGCTGTGATAGTGGGTAATATTACTGAAATAGAAGCAAAAAATAAAATCAGCCAACTAGGTGCATTGCCTACTAGCAAACTATTACAACCTAAATTCAAGAAAATTAAAATTGAAAAAATGGGCTTAGACATCGAAGAGCGAGAATTAGCTACTAATTATATGATGGGCATCATAAACGCACCTGAGTTTAATAACCCTGACGCTACTGCACTCAGAATGGCTTTCACTATACTAGGAGACCGATTGTTCAACGAAATACGTACTAAGCGAAACCTCAGCTACGC
>JAYVJZ010000083.1:0-11260 GCA_043768865.1 Sphingobacteriales bacterium | reverse complement strand
TACTTTGCAGCATATTATTACCAAAAAAATCGCTACTCAAGTTCAAATCGACGCTATCGATGCAGCCATAGATGTCGAAATAAATGAGTGTGTTGAGTTCGCTGAAAACAGTCCGTATCCAGACGATAGCGAAATGTTCAATGATATTTACATAGGCGATTATCCTTTCATTACAAATTAACATTAAAAAATAAATAACACGTATTCATATTATGGCTGAAAGCACTACTCCTGTTGATATATCAACCCCAAAGCAGACCAATATCCTGACCGCAGCTACAAATCTTTATCGTAAAAACGAAAAGCCATTACATTATTTAGCTATAGCTATTTTGTTAATTGTGATTGGATACTTGGCGTATAGTAAATTATATTTGCCTAAAAAGGAGAAAGAAGGGCAGGCCGCATTGTTTCATGCTCAAAATTATTTTGCAAAAGACAGCTTTGTAGTTGCATTGAATGGAGATGGCGAAAACGAAGGGTTCACGGATATTATTAATAATTATTCAGGTACTAAATCGGCTAATTTAAGCAAATATTATGCAGGTATTTCATATCTCAATATAGGTAAATTTGAAGATGCAATTGAAATGTTAAAAAGCTATTCAGCACCCGATATGATGACAAAACCTATGGCATTCGGTGCTATTGGCGATGCGTATATGGAATTAAACAAAACAGAAGATGGCCTGAGCTACTACCGCAAAGCTGCTCAAGCAAGCGACAATGAACTCACAGCTCCGATGTTTTGGATCAAGTATGGCAATGCCTGCGAGCAGTTCAATCAATTGGATAACGCTAAAGATGCATATACCACAGTAGCCAAGAAATATTCATTAACTTCGTACGGACGTGAAGCGGAAAAGTTTTTAGTGCGAATAGAAACTAAAATTGCCACCAAGTAATGTTTTGATTGTGTAATTGTAATATAAATAACCTACAAAAGCAATAAACCTAAAACCAATGCTTTGAAAGACCGTCAGATGATGGTCTTTTTTTATAGATAAAAATGAATAAAATTATAATCATACGGTTCAGCTCAATAGGTGATATTGTAATGACGTCGAAGGCGATACGCAACCTGCGTGTGCGTTATCCTAAGGCTATTTTGCATTATCTAACCAAACCACAATTTGTTGATTTGGTGGTGCATAATCCACATATTGATAAAGTAATAACGCTGGATACTAATCTAATAACAACTATTAAAAAATTACAACTAGAACAATATGATGCTGTGGTAGATTTGCATAATAACCTACGAAGTACTATCATAAAGCTAGTATTAAATAAAAAAACGGTTAGTGTTTCTAAAAATTCATTAGCCAAAAGATGGATGTGCATAACTAAAAACACGTCTAAAAAGCAAGTGCATTTTGCTGATAAATGTGTTGCTTGTTTGTATAGTTTTGATGTTAAAAATGACGGTTTGTTTTTGGATTTCTACCTACCTCAGGGCTTTGATTATCAACATCCTATTACTTCTCAACAGTATATATGCGTAGTGGTGGGTGCACTAAAGGCAACTAAATCGTTACCCAAGGAGCGTCTATTGGAGATGTGCAAATCAATAGCAAAGCCGGTGGTGTTGATTGGAGGTAGAGCGGAAATAAATACAGCACAATACATTGCAAATCAATTACTTAATTGTATAAATCTATGTGGTGAGTTGAGCCTATTGCAATCTGCTTATATAATTAAAAATGCTGAAAAAATTATCACCCACGACACGGGTATGATGCACATAGCCGCCGCTTTTAACAAAAGAATTTATTCTATTTGGGGCAATACAGTTCCTGCTTTTGGCATGTACCCTTTTATGCCATCTTCGCTCAGTATTATAGCTGAGGTGCAGGGTTTGAAGTGCCGTCCCTGCTCGCATTTGGGGTTCGATACTTGCCCTAAATTACATTTTAATTGTATGCAAAATCAACGTATCGATGCGATAGCTAATTGGGCTAATAAATCTGAACATATTGCTTAACAAAATCTTATAATTTACTATGAAAAAAATAATTGTATTAGGCGCAGGACGCAGTGCAGGGGAATTAATTACGTATTTGTTGCAGTATGCTGAAAATAAAGATATTGAAATATGGGTAGCCGATACTAATGTGGCTGCTGCTGAACAAAAAATAAACGCTCACCCAAAGGGAATGGCGCTAGCATTAAACGTAAACGATGCTGCGGCTCGCAATATTCTTATTCGGCAGGCTACTATTGTAGTTTCGTTGTTGCCTGCCGATTTGCATTACCTTGTGGCCGAAGAATGTTTGCACGAAAAAAAGCATTTAATCACAGCATCTTACATAAGCGAGGGTATTGAACGCCTGCACGAGGCAGTGCAAAAGAACGGGTTGATTTTTATGAATGAAATAGGGCTTGACCCCGGCATTGACCACATAAGTGCGATGAAAATCATAGCTGAAATCAAAAACAAAGGGGGGTTGATTACTAGTTTCAAAAGTTGGTGTGGTGGTTTGGTAGCTCCCGAGAGCGATACTAATGCGTGGCATTATAAAATAAGTTGGAACCCACGCAACGTAGTACTAGCAGGCAAAGCCACAGCTCAATATAGAGCTGACAAGGTGAATAAATTTATACCTTCGCATAGAATATTCAATGAAATATGGCAAATAGAACTAGCTGAGTATGGTAGCTTTGAAGGGTATGCCAATAGAGATAGCCTCAGTTATTTGCCGCTTTATGGGTTAGAGGATTGTGCTACGTTGTTGCGTGGAACTTTGCGTTATCAAGGGTATTGCAACGCGTGGGCAGCCTTGGCGCTGCTTGGTTATACGGACGACAGTTATCAAATTAAAAATACGAAAGGCATGAGTTTAAGTCAGTTGACTTTGTCATTGTTGCCTTATAGCACAGGCGATGCAACTGCTCAATTTATATCATTTTTGCAAATCAATAATATACTCTCTGCTAAAGAACAATTGTTGTCGTTAGGGTTGTTGAGCGACGAGATAATCGAATTTGAGTATGCAAGTCCGGCAGAAATACTTCAGCATATTATAACCCAAAAGTGGAAAATGCAGCCTGAGGATAGAGATTTGGTAGTGATGAAGCACGAGTTTGAATATTCGCTTGAGAACAAAAAATATGCACTCAATGCTAGTCTTTACTTAAAAGGGGACGACGCCGAGCACACAGCAATGTCTAAAACGGTGGGGTTGCCTGCGGCCATTTATTGTACCATGATTTTGGAAAATAAAATAAACCAGAGAGGGGTACTACGTCCACTTCACAGCGAGTGTTTCAGCATTTTAACTGATTTAGAAAAACTAGGCATTTCATTTATAGAAACTACTAAACAGATATAAAAATTGCACCCGTTCTACTACCGTGCCAAACGCTCTTTTATATAATCAATATTGCCCTTAGGTATCGCATTGATGAGCTTTTTGGTGTATTCCATTTGAGGATTATTATATATTTCATCTGCTATGCCCATTTCTTCTATTTTACCTTTGTTCATAACTACCATACGATCGCTCATAAACTTGACCACCGACAAGTCGTGCGATATAAATATATACGTAAACTTAAATTCCTCTCGCAGTCGAATTAATAAATTGAGCACTTGTGCTTGTACAGATACATCGAGAGCCGACACCGACTCGTCACATATTATAAATTTAGGATTCAATGCCAAGGCTCTCGCTATGCAAATACGTTGCCGTTGACCACCCGAAAACTCGTGTGGGTAGCGATTGAAATGCTCAGGTTTCATATTTACTTTTTGCAATAATTCTATAACTTTATCTTTACGTTCTTTGTCATCATGATGTAATTTATGAACTTGCAAAGGTTCCATAATAGCATGACCGATAGTGATACGGGGGTTGAGGGAGGAGTAAGGGTCTTGAAATATAATCTGCATATCCTTGCGTAATGGCTTCATCTCGTCAGCATTTTTTAACATTAAATCCTCACCGTGGTAAATTATTTTACCTCCCGTAGGTTCTATTAATTTCAAAATAGCCCTGCCTGTTGTAGTTTTTCCACAGCCACTCTCGCCTACCAAGCCGAGCGTTTCGCCAGGATATACATCAAAGCTAATATCATCAACTGCTTTTACAAACTCAATTGTCTTGCCCATTATGTTGCGTTTTGACGGAAACCAAACTTGAAGATTTTCAACACGTAGCACGGGCGTTTGAACTAGCAGTGCCTCACGTCTCAACCGGGTTTGATCTTCTGTAATCACAACACTTTCTATCACGGCAGCTATGTCGTTCGCTTTTTCAATAATCGCTCCATGTTCATCTTCTTTCATAAAATCTGCAATCGTTGGCAACTTGCTCAAACGCTTATTCAACGGGGGCCTACAAGCTAATAATCCTTTGGTATAGGGATGTTGAGGGTTGCTAAATATATCCAATACAGTACCTTGTTCTACAATTTTACCTTTGTACATTACTATTACCTTGTCCGCAATATCGGCAATCACCCCTAGGTCGTGGGTGATGAACATAATACCCATATCGTTTTTTTGTTTGAGGTCGTACATCAATTCTAAAATCGTTTTTTGAACGGTAACATCGAGTGCGGTTGTAGGTTCGTCAGCTATCAAAATATCGGGCTCGCAGCTCATAGCCATTGCAATCATCACACGCTGCTTCTGACCGCCTGAGAGCTGGTGTGGGTAGGCATTTAAAATGCGCACAGGAGAAGGTAATTTTACCTTTTCAAACAACGCTAAGGTCATTGCCTCTGCTTCTTTTTTTGTTTTTAGTTGGTGCAACATTATCGCTTCTACCACTTGATCGCCACACGTGAACACCGGGTTGAGTGAAGTCATCGGCTCTTGAAATATCATGCTAATCGCATTGCCGCGATAGCTTTGCATATCTCGCTCCTCTACTTTTGTTAAATCAATCATTGCATTTTTTTTCTTATCAAAATACAATATTTCGCCACCCGTAATACGCCCCGGTGGGTTAGGTATCAATCCCATTACTGATAAGGAGGTAACTGACTTACCTGAGCCGCTTTCGCCCACTATACCCACCGTCTCTCGACGATGTAGCGTAAAACTAACATTATCAACCGCTTTGACCAAACCCTCTTCAGTGTTGAATTGAGTCTCAAGGTTGCGTACATCTAACAAAATATTGCTCATAATTTTTTCTGATTATAATATGAATTTAAGATGCTAAAATAGCACTTGCAACTTGAAATAAATATTTTTTTTGAAAACTAATTTTTTCAAAAAATCAATCACTAGCTAAGTGCAACCGTACTATTGTATTTTAGTTATATTTCATCAACTTCTTGCTCAATTGATTGCCTCGTGAGTCGATGATTGTAAGGATAAGCATATTTTGATTGTACTTGCTTAAATCAAGTTGTGTTTCAACACTATAAGCACCATTTGCTACCAATGCACCATCGATTGAATAAATATAATAGTGTGTAGTGAGTTGTTCAATAGGGCGTAAATGCAAAATTTGGTTTGAGTACGTAGCTATTTCGGGTCTGTTGATTTCATCGATTACTGTTAGCTGCCCGTCTGTCAGCAAGGGGGTGTTAGGTGCTGTATTTAGAACGCTTATGAGCACCTCAGCATCTACAGAACCATTGCAACCTCGTAATAATATATACCCATATTTGTTATTAACTTTTATCGGTATGAATCCGCCACTATACACATATTGTGTTGTGTTAATTGTATTGTCATCGTACGTAAATGCAGTGAAATATTGTGCATCAACTTCTTTAGGCATAGACATTGCTAGGCTGTGCCATTGTAAAGCAGAGGTTGATGATATTTCATAGCCTTGTTCTACTATTTTTACTTTGTCAGTATTGCCATTAAAAACCCCAACAAATGCTGCGTTGTTGCTAGAATAAAAATTAGTACTAGACCAATAACTAAAATCATTGACGCCGTCGTTGTCAATGTCCATTGCTATTGAAGTGTCTCCGCCTAATGAATTTTTCATGACGCAATCGTTCCAATCTTTTTTCAAAAAAGGTTGAGCAATAGAACAAGTGGCAACGAATGATGCCATGATTATTAGAGTAATTTTTTTTAGTAGCATAGTGTTTAAATTTTTAGTATATAGCAATTCAAAAAAATAAAAATTGCTTTTTTACATAGTTAATAAATAATTGCCGTAACCGCTTTTTAGTAACGGTTGCGCAAGTTGATGCAATTGGCTTTGTGATATAAATCCTTTGCGATAAGCGACCTCTTCTATACAGCCCACTTTCAGACCCTGTCGCTGCTCTAATACTTGTACAAATTGCGATGCTTGCATGAGCGAATCAAAAGTGCCTGTGTCCAACCACGCAGTACCTCGATCTAGTATTTTTACTTGCAATTTTTTATTTTCTAGATATATTTTGTTCACATCTGTAATCTCATATTCGCCTCTAGCAGAGGGCTTCAAGTTACTAGCAATATGTACCACATCATTATCATAAAAATACAAACCCGGCACAGCAAAGTTACTTTTGGGTTGAGTGGGCTTTTCTTCTATACTTATCGCACGGTGTTGATTGTCGAAAGCTACTACACCGTAGCGCTCTGGGTCGCTCACATGATATGCAAATATAATGCCACCCTCGGGTTGCAGACAGGTGTTAAGTTGTTCGCCCATGCCAGAACCATAAAATATGTTGTCACCCAACACAAGTGCCACTGCACTATCGCCTATAAAAGATTCGCCTAATACGAAGGCTTGTGCCAGGCCATTTGGTAGCATTTGAACTTGATACACAAACTCGCAACCGAGCGATTTTCCATCACCTAGCAGACGCTCAAAGTGTGGCAAATCATGTGGGGTAGAAATAATCATAATCTCTCTGATGCCTGCCATCATTAGGGTTGAGAGCGGATAATAGATCATCGGCTTGTCATATACAGGCATCAACTGCTTGCTGATTGCGTTCGTAATCGGGTGAAGCCTAGTCCCACTGCCTCCTGCTAGTATAATTCCTTTCATTACTAATTTTATTATTCGATTGGTTTGATTTTTGAAAATTAATTTTAGTTTGTATTCAACGGCTACTCATCACTACATTAATAGCTCAAACTACTAATTATTTTCATTACAAAATTAGCATAAATTGAATAACAAAAACCAATAGAAATATAAATATTTTATTACAATTTAATGGAACAACGTAATACGTTTATATAAATGATAATGCCAATAAAAGTTCCATCGAAATCAAAAAGTACATGCGTAGCTTTTAATTGTAAAGTACTTCTAGCTCTACCCTATTTATTTTTTGATAGATATATTTACCGAACGTTTAAATTTCTATTTTCTAAAAAATCCAAATACATTATAGTGTATTTTGCAATATGTTGGGATTATTTCCATGCACAAATTAAACCACCCATCAACATAAAAGTAAGTAACCAATACCCCAGATGAATGAAAATATATTTGAAACTACGGCGTTCAAACAAAGCCGTAATACCGATTAAAGGTAGTACTAAAAACAGTGCACTGATAGCTCCATGCAAAGCTCCGTGCTTGAATGTTCTAAAATTATTGCCATGTTTGCTAAAAAAATCAGCAGCGTATTTGCCAATATCGCTGCTAGCATCATTGATGCCTTCTACGCTTTGTAACGTTTGCATAAAACCCATTTGATGTATCACTAAAGTGTTCATCGACATTGCCAAAAATAAACTAAAAAGAAAACTACTACCTAAAATTAGTATCATATTCCCTTGTTTGAGAAGTAGTTCTGTAACGCCTGAGGACTGCATCCACTGCTTGCCCAGCACGCTAGGATTGTAATAAATTGACCCGATCAACATCGGCAGCAACGCCGCTACTAGTACGGCAATAAAATTAATTTGCATAATAGAATAAGGGTTAGGTTTTAAATGATTATCAATCTGCATTGTTACATTTTGATATTGCAAAAATAAGATGTAATATTGAGTATCAATAAAATTAATGATGAATAATAATAAGATTAAACGGAATCAAAAGTTAGCAACTTATAATCCAAATGATGTGAGCCTAAACGACAACGGTTTGTTTGGATTTCCGTTTGATTACAATGAAAGTGAGTTGATAATAATAGGAGTGCCGTGGGACGCTACGACATCGTATAAGCCAGGAACTGCGGGTGCTCCGAGGTCAATTTTAAAAGCCTCTAAGCAGCTTGATAGTTATACTATGTATGCAAAAAATGAATGGAAAAGAGGAATTTATTTATGCTTAGATGACACCACTTCAATTGAAAATACTAATAAAATAGCTAGGGATTTGGCTTTAAACGTGATACAAGCGGCCGAAACAGGTAAAGAAATAAGCGATGCAATACAAATCGATTTGAATAAAACGAATCAATACTGCGAGATGATGAACGATTGGGTGTATAAAAAAACCAAAAAAATAATAAATGACAATAAGTATGTAGCGCTTTTGGGTGGCGATCATAGCACTCCTCTAGGGTTATACAAAGCATTGTTAGAAAAACACAATTCCTTTGGTATTTTGCAAATAGATGCACATTGTGATTTGCGAAAATGCTATGAAGGTTTTACCTACTCTCATGCATCAGTTATGTATAATGCGTTGCCACTACAAGGCATTGAAACCCTTGTGCAAGTTGGTATTCGAGATTATTGTGAAGCTGAAATCGATACGGCTAATTCATCAAAAAAAGTACAAATTTTTTATGATGAAAATGTTAAAAATGAGTTGTATCAAGGGGTTACTTGGCATGAACAATGCGAAAAAATCGTAGCTGCTCTTCCTAATAAAGTACACGTAAGTTTTGATATTGATGGTCTCTCACCGCACCTCTGCAACGGCACTGGCACTCCTGTCGCAGGTGGTTTCGAGCTCTCTCACATTCATTATTTGTTGCATAGAATACGTGCAAACCACAAGCAAATTATTTCTTTTGATTTAGTAGAAGTTAATGAAACCGCCGAAGAGGACGAATATAATAGCAACGTCGGTGCTAGAGCGTTGATGATGCTTTCAAATTTTTTGTTTTTAACTAACAAAGAAATTGATATTTAATACTTTCTAAAGTTTATATTACTTTCGCTTTGTTGTATTTATGTTAAAATCAAAATTCTAAAATAGATTGAAACAAATAGCGTTTCTGGTAATTATTTTTACTTTTGTATTCCACAATTGTAGTGCTCAGATAACGGGCGGACAGGGAGTTTATAATTTTTTAAATCTACCCTCATCTGTCAAACAAGCAGCTATGGGAGGCGATGTAGTTGCATTACAAAATGCTGATCTAGGTTTTATAATTGGACAACCTTCTTTGTTAGCAGCCAAACATTCTCACAACATCTATTTATTGG
Organism: Sphingobacteriales bacterium; assembly: GCA_043768865.1. GTDB lineage: Bacteria > Bacteroidota > Bacteroidia > Chitinophagales > JAYVJZ01 > JAYVJZ01. The sequence goes on along the minus strand of JAYVJZ010000083.1, from coordinate 1,950 downwards.
CAACGCGACACATAGCCAAAAGCATCTGGGGTGGGGCTTCATTTGCATACACATTACCCAAATCAAAAGTAAATTTTGCAACAGGAGTATATTTTTTAAACCACGAAAAGCAAACAAGAACAAACGAATTTGGCGAAAATATTGGTAATGTCTTTAATACTGAGGCTACTTTTTATGTTGCTTCGTCCTACCCGATATTGCCTAGAACGCACATAGGAGTTAGTGTTCAGGCTGTTAATAGCAATTTAGATAATTATATTTCGACAGGCTTAGTGGGTAACTTAGGCATAACCTATCATGACACGACGCATAATTTTATGCTTACTTTATTGGTCGATCAAGTTGGGGTGATGTTAGATTCGTATTCCAACACAAAAGAGCCACTCGATTATGATATTAAATTAGGACTGAGCAAGCGATTGCAATATTTACCTCTTGAGATATCACTCACTATTCATCATCTCAATCAATTTGATATACGCTACAACGACCCAGCAGCCAATGTTGCCACCAATTTATTCGATGATCCTAATACAAAACCCAAAACCTATTTCGTAAGCAAAGTATTGAATCATTTGTCAGTTGGAGGCGATTTGAAAGTAAATAAATGGTTGCAGTTGCAAGCCGGATATAACCACCTTCGTCGAAGCGAATTAGGGGCTATTTATCGTAAACGTCTCAGTGGTTTTACGATGGGATTTGCCATAAAAACAAAACGATGGGGCATACAATATGCCTACACACCTTATCACGTAGGAGCTAATGTTCATAGCATTTCACTCCTCACTAAGCTCCCTCATTTTTAATATTTTTTATATTCCAATGTTTGTAAATAATTTATCAAATAGTCAGCCTAGACGCTTACGATTCAACACACATCTTCGAGATATGATAGCTCAATATTCGCCTCGTTATGAGCAGCTCATGTATCCTATTTTTGTGTCAGCCAACGAAAATGAAAAAAGCGCTATTGCATCAATGCCTGGTATATTTAGGTTGGGACAAAATGAACTATTGAAAGAAACTGAAATGCTATTAAAAGCTGGGTTAAAGTCGTTTTTAATTTTTGGATATGGCGATGATAAATCAGCCACAGCAGCAAGCAGTTGCTCAGCATACAATGCTGTGAACACGAGTATTAAAGCATTGAAAAAAGCATTCAAACAGGATATTTTTATAACCACTGATGTGTGTCTTTGTGCCTACACCACGCATGGACACTGCGGTTTGGTTATAGGTGATAAAATTGATACATCATCAACTCTGCCCTTGCTAGCATCTATGGCTTTGAGTCATGCACGCTCTGGAGCTGATATGATAGCCCCTAGCGATATGATGGACGGACGGGTTGGCGCTATCCGCAAGATGCTTGATAGCAGTGGGTTTGCGGATTTGCCTATAATGTCTTATTCTACTAAATATGCCTCAGCGTATTATGGGCCATTCAGAGAGGCGGCTAACTGTGCCCCTGGCGTTGGGGACAGAAAAACATACCAAATGGATTTTAGAAATGCCCGTGAATCGTTATTAGAGTTGGCATTAGACACCAATGAAGGTGCGGATATTATTATGGTTAAACCCGCCTTAGCGTATTTGGATATTGTAAATCAAATTTCTAAAAATACTAATTTGCCAATTGCTTGTTATAATGTATCAGGAGAATATAGTATGGTGAAAGCTGCTGCTAGCGTGGGGTGGATAGAGGAGGCAGCGCTTGTTTTAGAAAATATGACGGCAATGAACAGGGCAGGTGCTTCTATTATTATTACATATCATGCAAAAGATATTTTTTTAAATAAATGGTTTTAATAATATAAGAATTTTATTTTTTACTTCGTTTTTAAATACGTACTTTCACTTTGTGAAAAATGCTATTTTTATTACGTTATTATTGCTAGTAAGCACAGGTATTATTAATGCTCAAACACGAGAATTATATACCCAATATTT
>JAYVJZ010000082.1:0-3781 GCA_043768865.1 Sphingobacteriales bacterium | reverse complement strand
GTTAGTTGGCAAGTAGATAAAATGGCAGTAATGGCATCGAGCCATTGGGTTTTGACAGCTTCTTCACCTTCATAAATACCTTGTTGAATTATACTTTTTTCATCACAATTCGTTTCAAACATTCCAAGAGCGTAACCAAAGCATTCGTTGAGTGCAGTTTGCATGCGTATTTTACTTTCTTCAGTGCCTTTGATAGTTAATTGCTTCAACCAAGTATTAGCGTGCATAATATGATATTTAACCTCGCTACGCATTTTTTTGCAGGCCATAGCAAGCGGCTCAAAGCTACTCAGAGCCAACATTTCGAAGCGAATATTGCAAGCGTGGTCAAACAAAAAATGTCGCATCAAACTAAAATCATATTCCCCGTTGGGCAACTCAACAAAATGGCAACAGGTGAATTGTTGTTCAATACGTTTGAATGCAAGAGTGTCAGCATCCGACATGCCTAACTGCTCGTTCAAAAGTTCATAAAACGATAATGCATGTCCTATTTTGTCCTGACTCATTGACGAAAAAGCAATGTCCTCTTCCATGATAGGCCCAAGCCCAGTCCACTCGCTGTTGCGATGCCCGAGTATTAAATGGTCGTCAGCTAATTGTAAAATTAAAATTTTTAAATTTTCATTCATTCGTCAAAAATACGTTTATTATTATTAAAATCCTACTCCATCTTGTTCCAATTAAATAGCTCATTAGTAATTATAAACTATCAATTAATTAAATATAAAAATTAGTCAGTTATTTGTAAATTTGTAACCTAATAATAGAACATTTTATGCCTTATCTACAACTAGAAACATTTTTAGACAAATCAGCTTCTAAAGCACTCAATGCGGAATTCAAAGGCAAATTAAAATACAATATAGGTCAGTATGACAAATCGGTAGTGAATGGAAAACAGCAATTTATTGATTTAGAATTAGCAAGAAAGTTGGCTAAAAATGTAAAATGGAAGGCTATTGAAAATTTAGATATTATGCTTTTAGAATTTGAAAGCAATTTCACTAAAAGAGGCGGAAAAGTATTGTGGGCAAGCGATATTGCTGAAGCTCAAAATTTTATTTTAGAGATTTGTAAGAAACACGAGGCTAGCTCAGTGGTCAAAAGCAAAAGTATGACAACTGAAGAAATACATTTGAATGATTTCTTAGAAAAAAATAATATAGAAAGTGTTGAAACCGATTTAGGAGAATATATACAGCAATTAGATGGCGAAACGCCTTTCCACATTGTTACACCTGCTATGCACAAAAGTAAGGAAGATTGTGCTCGCGTATTTGAAACTAAACTAGGCGAAGCACCTGGGTTGACGCCACTTCAGATGACAGGTATCGCAAGAAGGAATTTACGAAAAAAATATACGCAAGCTAAGGTAGGCATCACAGGAGCTAATTTTTTGTTAGCTGATATAGGAGGGGTTTCTGTTACTGAAAACGAAGGCAACGCTCGCCTCACCACTACGTTCCCAGATGTGCATATAGCAATAGCAGGTATCGAAAAAATACTGCCTTCTATTAATGATTTATCTCTTTTTTTACCCTTATTGGCTACTTTTGGGACAGGTCAAAACGTTACAGTTTACAATACAATTTTTACTGGAGCAGCGCATAGCAAAGAAATAGATGGACCAAAGGAAATGTATGTAATACTTTTGGACAACGGGCGCAGTGAGTTGCTAGCACAAATAAAACAACGTGAAGCCTTGTACTGCATACGTTGTGGCTCATGTCTCAATGCCTGTCCAGTTTACAAAAACATCGGCGGACACACTTACGATACCACCTACTCAGGCCCTATTGGGTCTGTAATAAGTCCTCATTTCGAAGGCATGGAAAAATTTAGACACCTTTCTTTTGCGTCATCGCTTTGTGGCAATTGCACAGAGGCGTGTCCTATGCATATTAATCTTCACAATATGTTGTTATACAATCGTCGCGATAGCGTCGAGCAAAAAATAACCACAACAGGTGAACGTTTTACGTGGCGAGTATTCAAGTATTTGATGCTCAAACGCAAGCGTATCAACAGAGGAGGTGTTTTAATAAAAAATAAAATGTTATCTCTAATGTTCAAAACCTCTTGGGGTAACAATCGTTCTATGATTCAACTTGCACCCAAATCGTTTGAACAACTGTGGAATGATAATGAGAAAAAAGAGAAGGCAAAGTAACCCAATCCTTACTTATATTTTGTTACAAATTCAACAAACGATTTATTAAAAACTCGTTTGAAATACAAGATTAAATTGGCCTTTGATATTGCAAAGGTAAAAAGAATTTTAGTGCCAATTGTGCAGTTACGCTGCATTACAATGGTTCTACATTCTTCAATTGCAGCAATTCTATTAACGTCTGAAACGCCACCTGCTACTACTGTTGCTATTGTTACATTTATTTTTTTAAATTTATGATTTAGATGAAATAAATTATAAATCATATTAAAGTCTGCACAATACTTGTACGAAATATCAAAAAAAGAAGTTGCGATAGCCTTTTTATTGATTATAAACGATTGATGACTCGTAGGCAAACTAGTAGAAAAATGATAAAAATTACGTGCTTTTTTGAATTTAAAAAAAGAAGTATAAGCTACGCAAACATTCCCATAAAAAACATCAATACCTGCGTCGATGAAGATGTTTGAGTGAATGATACCGAGTACATTGTTATCAAAAAATGCATCACCACCATTCATAAACAAGATATAATCGCCTGATGCACGAGCCAACCCTTTGTTCATAGCATCGTATATGCCTTTGTCATTTTCACTTTCGTAATGAGCAAAATTCTTTTTATACTTTTCGATACTATTCAATGAAATTTGATTGCTACCACCATCAATTACTATCCATTCAAAATCCTTGAAATTTTGGTTAATGATGCTGTCAGCGGTCGTTTCAAATGATTTTTCAATATTTTTACAAATAGTAATTATAGAAAAAAGCATACGTTATTTTTTGTTGATTTCAAAGGTACTATGCGTTGTTTTTTGTATCAACTATCATTAATAATGAAGCTAGTGCGTGTTTTTCTTTTTCATTAATATCAATTGTAAGGGTGTCAGGGTCAAAATGTTCTTTGATAAAATTAGTATCAAAATCGCCTTCAATAAAATTTTTATGATTCATCACAAAAGCCCCAAAGTCAAGCGTGTTGGACACTCCTACGATGTGATAATGCATAATTGCTTGTTTCATTTTTTCAATAGCTTCACTGCGATTAGGCGCATGAACTATCAATTTTGAAATCATAGAATCATAAAAAACGGGTATTTCCATACCTTGCTCAATGCCATCATCTACTCGTACAAAATCAAAATCAGGTTTTTTATAAATTTCTAATACCCCCACTTCAGGCAAAAAATTATTACGAGCATCTTCTGCACACACACGCAATTCAATAGCATGACCATTGATTGAGATGTCGTTTTGGTTGATAGATAGCACCTTGTTGCGAGCAACTTCTATCTGCTGTTCCACCAAATCCACCCCTGTTATTAGTTCTGTTATAGGGTGTTCTACTTGCAAACGTGTATTCATTTCTAAAAAAAAATAATTCAAGTCTGCATCTACTAAAAACTCAACAGTACCAACGCCTGAGTAGTTACAAGCCTTAGAAACAAACACCGCACTTTCTCCCATTTTTTTTCGTAATTCTGGGGTTAATAACACTGAAGGGGCTTCTTCAACTAACTTCTGATGACGACGTTGTATGCTGCACTCCCGTTCGTTTAGATACACTACGTTGCCGTGATTATCGGCTAATATTTGAATTTCTAT
>JAYVJZ010000081.1:0-15110 GCA_043768865.1 Sphingobacteriales bacterium | reverse complement strand
ATCTAACATAATGATTTAAAAAACAAAATTATTTTCTTATACTACCTTTAAAACTTTATTTTTTCCTTGATACTGCACCATATTTTATAGTATTATAAGCTCACAAGCTGTAAAACCAACCATGTTCAAAAATAAAATAATCACAAAATAAATAACTAAATAGTACCAATAACAACCTAACAAACATCAACACTATGAGCGATAGCAAACAAGCGAAACTAATAGATGTACACCCCATTTTGTCCGCTCAACCGAACACCAAACACAGCGTTATCGACTGCCTAGACTCACTCGCAGGCGTCCGCCTCATTGACAATTGCAACAAGCAAAATCAAACGACGATGTCGCTACAACTACTACAATAGTTCACTCAAAGGGGAGCCCTCGCACAGCAACAATAACTATTAAAATACAATCAAAAGAAGTAGGGCGTGCCCTCGCAAAGCAACTTCGTACCTCACAAGCACCCTATCCGTGCTCGGTCGGTCTTTGGCTCCCGCTCTTTCTGCAGGGGAACAACCCCGCAAAAAGGAGCTACGCCGCCGCCCTCACGCTAACCCTACGGGCGGCATTTGGCCAGCAATCAGCTTCCTACTGCACAACCCCCACTTAATAGAATTAAGACCATTAATCAAAAAATTTAAAAAAAAACTACTTCCCTCACAGCCCATAAATCAATTAAAAACACACCACTAGCCAATGAATCAAAATGTTCATATACAATAAAATCAATACCCATCGATATAACATGTACTTATAAACACAAATACATTTCTTATAATTAAAGCTCTTTACCTCACTTAATTATCACACGTTAAGTGCAACAAACTCCATAAATGGTATCAAAAGTTCATTAAAATTAAGTTGAATCAAAATTAAAAGTTGAAAATAAAGTTTTTTAAACAAAAACATACTATTTTTATACCCGAATATTAATATAATAATCAAAGTATAGAACACAATTTTCAGAAACAATTATCAAAAATAAATAACAACTTAATTTTTTAAAAATGAAAAAAATCTTTTTTTTCTTGCTCTTAGCTGCTTTAGCAAGCAACAGCACAGCTACTTTAGCTCAATCCGTTGATGGCAAAAAAGCAAAACCCAAAGCTCAAGAGATTAGCTTTACACATCGAGCTAAGCCGGTAGCGAAGGCTAAAGTGGTAGCGACCACAGGTTCTAAAAAAACAATAAAAGGGGCTAACAAAACGGGATTAAAAACAAATTCAGTGCTTGTAAGTAACCCAAATAACGCTGGTTTGAAAAAATCATATCCTCATTTTTCTAAACAAACATCTAACTAAAAGCTATGAAAAAAATATTATTATTAGTAACCTTATTTATTAGTGCATTTTCGTTTAACAATACCTCTGCGCAATGCGGTGCATCAGCAGGGGGAATTGCAAATGCAGCATTTTATGATGTAGCATCTTGCGGAACTATAACACCAACGTTGGCACCCCCTGCATCGTATGCAGATCTTACATCATCAATAGGTGGTCCATATCAAACAATTGCTGCAAGTCCACTTTTGGGTGCGTCAAGTGGTCAATCCTCTAATTTTTCATTTAGTTGGGTGCAAAATTCAGATCCCAATGCTACAAGTGCAAAAATTTATGTGGGTACATCAACTTTAGAGACAGAAACTGTACCTGGATCATCAGATGGAATCACTGATGCAAGTGGAGCAATTTATGTTATTTCTGTGTATGACGATGCGGGTACATTGGTATGCAACTGCGCAAACCCAAGTGGTTTAACACCCGGTGCTACTTACTATGTATCTATTTCGGTAACTTTGTATAATTATAGTGAAGGTCCTAATGGAATTTATAATTCAACAGGGGCAACTACCTTGCAATCAGACGACTGTCAAGGTACTGCTTGTGTGGCAGGGTCAGTGACTTCACCGTTTAATGAGGGAGATATTTCGCTTGAATCTGTCGCAGTTGGAGTACAATATAAATTAGTTATCTGCCCTACACGCGATTTCACTTCGGGTGCCGACCTCTGCCCAAGTGAAGAGGATTGGGTAATCGAGGCAGGACCTTTATGTGGCTTTCCGGAGCCTTTTACTGGAGTAGCAGGAGTATCTGGTACTTTAGTAGATGGATGGCTTGAAGTATCTACAAGCCCTACTGCTGCTGTCCCCGTCTTTACTTTAGCAGCTGATGGCGAACTTGAATTTGCTGATTTTATAGCAAATAATCCAACTTTGAGTAGTTCTTTTTTTGATGCTACGTGTGCCGATTTCCCACAAAATATTGGGGTACAAGCCAATAACTCGTGCGACCCCGTGTATTATCACATGCACTTTATTGTATTTGATTACGACATAGATAGAGGCGGCGATGGTACAGGAGGCGAATACAACGATGCCTGCGGCGATTATGTGGTTTCAACAGTTGTATATCCTGAGCCACAAGCTCCTCTTGTTACTACCGATGCGTGTATTTGGACCATTACAGGTGCTTGCCCTAATGATATTATAACGATAACTAATACAGCGGCCCTGCCTGGCTCGCTTACGGGCAATGGCACGAATGTAATTACATATACTCCGTCTTCTAATCCATTAACACACGACCCATTAATTACTTTAGATATTTCGGTAGAGAATGCAACTGCAAGTGCTGCCCTTACCTGCGATGCAGAATTGTTTACCTACGATATACCCGCTGAGCCCGATGCTACGATTGCAATAGCAGGTGCACCTTTTTGCGAAGATGCCACAGCAGTGGATATTGCAGTTACCCCAGCGCCCGGCGAGTTGGCATTTGGTTCAATTACACTTTCTATCAATGTAGATCAATTTGCCGATGAAGTGGGTATTGCTATATACGATGCAACAGGTACATTAATTGGGTTTTTAGATCAAGGTACATTGGCAGGTGCTGCTGGTTCCCTTACTCCTTTTACATTTCCAATTTCAGATATTTTACTATCAACTGCAGCTCAACCTATTGGAACTTATACTGTGGGAGCTAGTACTGCCACAGCTCCAATATCGATGGTTTTAGGAGATGCTTTTGGTGATGGTTGGATAACAAACCCTTTTATTGGTAATTATACCGTTTTAAACGGTGCAACCTCAGGTGGAGCTGCACTTGTGCCAAATACGAATGCTGTGGCAAGTGTCTTTTCAGATGCAAATGTATTGTTTTTAAATCCAAATAATTATACTAGTCCTGCTCAAACTGCACCAATAGCCATTAACAATGTAACCGTTGATTATATTCTTCAAAGCTCCGCTACCATAGCAGGAGCAGGTACTGCTAACGGTCCGGTAGTAGTAGGTGTTATACCACAATTCGATCCAACAGCCGCAGGCCCTGGCGAGCACGCTATCACTTATACTTACACTGATCCTAATGGTTGTGCTGACGTATTACAAACGTATGTAGATGTTTATGAAAAACCAATATTAGGCACTGCAACAGTAGTATGTAATGCTGATGGCACGTACAACGTTACTATTCCTGCTACCAACATATCGACTGCTACATGGAATGCAATAAAAGATGCAACAGCAGTAGGTAGCGATGTTAGCAATACCCCCGCAGGCGAGAATACGCAACCGCTTGCTGCTCTCTATACCAATGACGGTCTAACCAATGCAGCACCTACATCATTTGCAGTAACTACTACGGCAGGCACATTAGGTGCTGCAACGATAGCAGCAGATGGTAGTATTGTAATATCAAATATTCCTGGTGCAACAGCATCTATTAACGTTACTTTAGGCACTGCTGCACAGCCAGGGTGCGATGCTACACTTACAGTAAACAAACCATGTATTTGCCCCGTTATTACCAACGGTGCAGGCACGTATTGCGGAGGAGCTACTACAACAGGTACTGTATTTGCTACTTGGCAAGCAGCAGTAGCAACCGCCAACCCTACGGCTACTATTGTTTACTCTGCTGCTCTTGCCGTTGATGGAACTACCCCTCCCAACGGGACTTTAATATCCCTTGCTGCCAATACAACATGTGATGTTGTATCACCTTTGCAATACGCATATCATATTTGTGATAACGCAACTCCCGCAACTGCCGACGATACGTATATTTTGTTAGGTACTTATACCTTAACTAATAATCCACAAGTACAAGCAGGTTCTGCAGCCGCTGCCGTTGGTTGTGCCGTTACGGTTACTAAAAACTGTACAACTGATATTATGGTGGCTTCTGCACCGACAGGAGGTGCTTTGGTTGCAAATTTTGATGCAGCTACAGGAACCTATACCGCAGCATCAGGTGCTGCTGCAGGTGGTCTTACGATAACTTTCAGCAATGCTTCGAATTGTGGCACACCAACACTTACTTTGACTACTCCAGCTTGCCCATTGCCGTGTGCTATCACTTCTATACTTCCTACATTAATTTGTTGTTATGACAACGGAACGCCTGCCGACAACACAGACGATGAAGTAACTTATAACATTACAGTCAATTATACTGATTATGTTGTTGCAGGAGGTGCTATCGTTTTAGACCCTACCTCAGTAGGAGGAGCTATTATTACATCTACCCCAATAGGAACTGCATCAGGTTCTTTTACGTTTGAAAATGTAGTAGTAGTAGGAGTGCAAAATGCTGATATTACTGCTATTTTCAATGATAATTTAGCATGTACAGCAGTACAAAACATTAATCAAAATGGGTGTACCTCGGTTTGCAACATAATAGAGGCGATAGTATCACCGATGCTTTGCAACGACAACGGCACACCACTTGTATCAACCGATGATTATTATGAGGCAACTGTTTACATAATATATGAAAACACGGTACTAGGGACTACGTTCACACTAAGTGGAGCAACATTGAGTAGTGGCGGCGTTATTAGTTCAGCGGCTACTACCGCAAACAGCGGAACGTTGATAGTATCAGGGGTGCGCGTGAACCCGAGCACAGTGTCAGGTGCGATAACCGTTACCAACACTGGTGTAGGAGCAGATGCAGCTTGCACGCAGGGTTCTTTGCCGTTCAGTACAGGCGCAACGTGTTCGGTGCCAATAGTACTCCCTGTATGCGGCATTTCTATACAGTCTGATTGTGCCACTACATGTAGTGTAAATGCTTCGGGCAATAGTGTTTATAGCGTTACGCTTGTAGTGCTCACAGCCAACCCTGCCGCTGCACAATTTCAAATAGCAAACAACGGAACCAACATTGGCACTTCTTTTACTGTACCTGATGCTGACGGCGTTACAGAAGTTACAATCAACAATTTGCCATCTGACGGGGCTATTGACAATTTTACTGCTTTCTTCCCCGGTGCATTGCCGGCGTGTAGCAGTCCTATATATCCTATAACAGCTCCTGTTAATTGCACTATTGTTTGTCCACCTGCTGCATCTACAACAGGCACTCCACGTTAATACTATAAGATTTTACCTATTAATCAATTAACAAAAATTAAAAAAATCTTATGAATTTTAAATATAAAATAAGCAGTTTGCTCCTCGTAATGATGCTAGCCCTGTTTCAGTTAGAGGGCAACGCACAGATACGCAAAGTAATCACTACGTGCGTCGGCGGACAGGTATATGCAGACATCGATGCAACACTATTGCCTGTGGGATATGCAGTTCAATACCTTCAAATAAATGGAGCAGGAGTAATAATCAGCTCAAATGCGACGGGCGTTTTCACTGCTTCGGCTAACGGTAGTATCGTAGAGATAGTCTATCAACTCGCTAGTGGAGTACCAACTTTCATGGCAGGCACAACCACTCTAGCAGCACTCACAACCGCCGATGCGACCAATAATCGATTTAATATATGCTGGACAGAACCCTACACAGTGGTTGTATGCCCTGCCTCTCAAACGCTAGTATGTGCTGATCCAACGACACACACCGGCAACATTATTTGGGGCACATCGGGGTATAATGTACAAAATCAACATTGGTACGTTTTGGTCAATGACGTGAGTGGGAATATATCTGCTGTTATTGATGCTTCGGTAGATCCCACGGGTTCATTTATTAATGTAACTCCCGGTACGTATGACGTATTTGCACTCAATGTGTCGTGGGGCGATGTAGCCGGCATTTTGCCAACACTCACAGTGGGGAATCCTTGGAGCAATGCAGCAACATTTGTAAGTACGGCATGTAATGCTAAATCGATTTCGCAGGCAGTCAATGTAGTAGTCAATGACATAGTAGCAGAGGTAATCGGCGGAGGCTCGACACTATGTTATGGAGAAGATCCACCTACTTTTACCCAAACTACTCCTGCCTTAGCACCTAATGCAACAGTTGCATCACCTGCTGCTATACTTTCCTTGCAATGGGAGCAGAGCACAGACGGAGGGCTGAGTTGGACGCCAATAGCTGGTGCGACTTCAAGTACCTTCAATCCTGGTCCTTTGACACAAACTACAGACTACCACGTTACGGCTTTGTCAACACTTGCAGGTATCGTCTGCAAAACGGTCTCTAACGTAAGAACAGTCGTGGTGCTACCCGATGTTACGACACCTAATGCGGGAGCGAATCAAACAGTATGCAGAGATGCGCTGACGGCAAACGTAATCGGCAATGTACCTAGTATAGATGAGACGGGGACATGGGCGGTTAGTTCGCAGCCGTTAGGAGCTGTTGCTAGTGTTACTAATGCTGGGTCGGTGAATGGATTGACACTAGCCGGCGATTATATTTTCACTTACAGTATTACTAACAACACACTGCCCACTACGGGAGCAAGCCCTTGTCGCAAATCAGCCACTACGTTAATAACCGTTCTGCCGAGTGCACCTGCAGCTAATGCAGGAATCAATCAAGTATTTTGTCCGGGTACGACCACATTCAATTTAGTTGGTAACAATCCTGGTGCAGGCATGGTGGGATTGTGGACGGTATCGCCCACTGGGCCTAATATTCAGTTTCCTGACCAAAATATAACTACCGTAAATGCAGGTTTGGCAGACAATGCAACGTACACATTTACTTGGACTATATCGACTGCCATACCGATTGGCCTGTCGCTAGTATGCCCAAGCACCTCCGATGAAACAATCTACCAAATATTGCCTAGTCTCTCATCAACCACAGCTGGAACACCTCAGATACTCTGCCAAAACGCTAATACAGTTGCTCTTTCAGCTGCTGCAGCACCTTCGGGTACTTTGGGTACGTGGTCTGAAAGCAATGCAACTACAGTTAGTTCTATTAACAATCCAAACTCAATTGCAACAGGATTAGCAGCAGGCGGCAGTTATAATTATACGTGGACAATCAGCCACTTGACTTCACCTTCAATAGGGTCATGCATCAATCCATCGGCTACTGTTACTATCAATGTTTTGAATAATGTACCTGCTGCGAGTGCGGGGTTCAATCAAATAGTATGTGCAGGAACAACGTCTGCTAACCTCAATAGCAATGCAGCGACACTGTTAGGTCAGGTAGGAACGTGGAGTGAAACAGGTACTTCGACAGTATCAAACGTGAACAGCAACAACACTTCGGTAACAGGATTAACAGATGGGGCTTTTTATAGTTATACTTGGACGATTGCTAATACTACAACTCCTACGTCTGGTGGGGTATGCCCGACTGGCGTGCCAAGCACAGTTAATGTCAGCGTTTTGCCTACCTTGCCAGCATCTTTTATAGGATTTACGCCTTCGCCTATTTGCTCATCTACTGCTACGACACTCTCAGCCACAGCGGTGAGTGCGCCATTTGTTGGCACATGGAGCGAGGTGTCGAGCAATATTGGAGATAACATTACATTGCCAAACAATGCCACTACATCGGTTACAGGTTTGGGTAATAATTCATATACCTATCAATGGGTTGTATCGAATCCGACCCCAACGACAGCAGGCTTCGCTTGCCCAACTAGCTCGAGTGCAGTATCTTTTACTATCGCCGCATGCCCTCCACTTAACTTAGGTTCTATTGGCAATTTTGTATATTTGGATAGCGACGAATCAGGTACTCCATCATTGGCAGAAGGTATGCCGGGGGTAACTGTATTGCTTTTTGAACAATATTTAGACTTAGATGGAAATAATAATTGGGATATCGGAGAGCCATACGACGATAACAACGGCGACGGCATCTGGAATTTATATACCACTACTACCTTTACTGGACCTACGGAAGCATTTATAGACGGAGGTGGTTTCAATGGAGTATACGACTCCAACGACGGACCGTGGTTCGACGACGGCGACGGTATCCCCGAAATCGGTGAATATACAGACCTAAACGGTGATTTTACTTACAATGCCCCTGAGGTTTTTATTGACGACAATGGCAACAATCTTTGGGACGGACCGGGTTCGTATTATTTCAATAATTTGTACCAAGGTAATTATACAGTTCAAGTTTTACCTCCCACTAACCTAACGGTTATTGGAGGTCTTGACTCGTATGATGTTGTACTAGGCAGCGGGCAGCAATTTGCATTGCAATTCGATTTTGCATTGCCAATATCGATGACGGCTTTTAATGCAGTAGGAAATTGTAAAACAGCTACACTTATTTGGAAAGTAGCTACAGAAAGTGATATTATTTCTTATGATGTTCAACGCAGTGCAGACGGCGTGAATTATACAACAATTGAAACGGTAGCGTCGCAAGGTGCTACAACTAGTGGTCATACCTATACATTTACCGATTCATACGCATTACAAAACCAAAGTTATTATCGATTGTTAATCCATACAACTGACGGCAAAGCTACGGCAACAGAGGTACTATCGGTTATGAATAAATGCGATATTATTTCTTCATTCAACGTATATCCAAGCCCATTCACCAACCAACTAACTTATGAGATTGAAACGGCTGAGGCAGGCGAATATACTATTAGCATTATAGATGTAGTAGGTAGGGTAGAAGTAGCAAAAAAACTAACGCTCACCCAAGGCATTAACACTATAAATGTAAACCTTGACAACCTAGCAAATGCTGTATATTTTACGGGCATAGAAGGAATGTCAATGAGTAGCTTCATAAAAATCAATAAAGTAGCAAATTAATATAAGGCACAAGTATTTTATTATTACTATTTATTCAAAATCCCTCGAAGACACAACTTCAAGGGATTTTTTTATTTTTAATTGTCAAAAAAAAGTAGCAAATTGCAACTAGTTTTTATATAAGCCATTAATAAAAAGACGAAAAACCTTTCATGTACTCTGCACGCCATCGTTTGTTGCTATCCCTACTCAGCGGAGTTCTATTTTTTCTTGCTTGGTATCCTATGCCTGCCACACCTTTTATTTTTATTGCATTTGTGCCATTATTGATGGTGCAAGCTGATTTACAATTACACCAAAAAAAAGGATTTTTCAAATACGCTTTCATAACACTTTTGTTTTGGAATGTAAGTGTAACTTTTTGGGTGGTTAATTCAACGCTAGTAGGAGGTATCGCAGCTTTTATACTTAATAGTTTGTTGCAATACCTGCCGTTGTTAGTGTATAATCACATTAAACGCAAAACCAACTTTTGGTATGGCATGTTCGCATTCGTAAGTGGCTGGCTTGTATTTGAAAAATTGCATTTGACGTGGGAGTTAAGTTGGCCTTGGCTGACGCTAGGCAATGTATTTGCAAATCGACCCGATTGGATACAATGGTACGAATATACCGGACATTTGGGCGGCTCATTTTGGGTGCTTTTGGTCAATGTTTTTGCTTTTTATTTTATTGATAAGTTCAGTAGTATAGATGTGAGGCGCAATAGTTTATTTATGCTTGTGCCTGCGCTAGTGGCGTTACTATTACCTTTTGGTGTATCCTACATTGTTGGTAAGGCTGCAGAAAAAACCATTACTCAAGGCACTACGAGCGAGGTGGTAGTAGTGCAACCGAACATAGACCCCTATGATGAAAAGTTCGATTATGCAACGGTGCCTTTTCAGATGAGCAATCTCATAAAATTAACCAAAAGGCAAGTAACAGAAAATACAGATTTTATAGTTTGGCCTGAAACGGCTATACCTACTCCAACATGGATAGAAAGCCTTTACGAGCCCACGTATATGCAGACTGTTAAAAATTTTATAGACAGCACCAATAACGCTACGTTAGTAACAGGGATTACGCTGCTTGATTATTATGATGAGCCAAAGACAAGCACAGCGCGAGCTGCAGGCGATGGCTACTATGATGTATATAATGCGGCTTTGATGTTACGAAAAAATACGAATTTTGAAATTTATAAGAAATCAAAATTAGTGCCCGGCGTAGAACGTATGCCGTATCCAGGTTTTTTTAAATTTTTAGGACCACTTTCTATTAATTTAGGTGGAATGGTGGGAAGCCACGGCACACAAGACACTAGGGGAGTTTTTAGTAACAGCTCAGGGCATAAAATAGCTCCCGTGATATGCTATGAGAGCGTCTATGGCGAATTTGTAACCGACTATATGAAAGCGGGTGCAGAGGCTTTTTTTATTGTAACCAACGACGCTTGGTGGGGTGAGACGCCTGGCTATTTGCAGCATTGCCAATATGCGACATTGCGAAGCATAGAAACACGAAAATGGTGTGCGCGCTCTGCTAATACAGGTATTTCTTGTTTCATAGACCCCATGGGCAATTTAATCAAAAGCACTTCTTATTGGGAGCCCAATACCATTAAACACACTATTTATTTAAACAAAATACAAACTATATATACTCGGTACGGCGACAGTTGGGTATTTATTTTTGCAATAGTTTTAATCCTGCTATTTTCAATCACTTTCATAAATAGAAATAAAAATGAACAATTATTACATGAAGAAGAATAGTTTTTTAGGAATTGCATTACTGCTATTCACATTGCCGTCGATAGCTCAAAAAAAAAATATCACAATAGCTGATATTTGGAAAGAGTATAAATATTTTGGAGAGAGTGTCGATGGATATTATTCAATGCAAGATGGTGAGCATTATACCGAGCTACAGGAAGACGGAGCGGGCGTTATGATTACAAAATTCAACTTTGCAAGCGGCAAGGCGGTCGATACTCTGTTGCGTTCAAAACAACTGCCCGAGGCGGCTCGCAAGTTCTCAAAATATGAATTTAACGATGCGGAGACTGCGATTATTATCACCACAGAGTTATCACCCGTTTACAGAAGGTCCTCCGTTGCTTTTAATTATATTTATAGTATCAAAACAAACAAAACTAGTGCATTAAATATAGATGCAAAGCAAATGAATGTGGACGTAAGTTCTGACGCCTCTAAGGCTGCGTATGTTATTGATAATAATATATTCATAAAAGATTTAGCTACTGACAAAACCACACAGATAACCACAGACGGCAAGAAAAATGAGATTATAAATGGGGCCACCGATTGGGTATATGAGGAGGAATTTGAAATTGTAAAAGGGTTGAAATGGAACAGTAGCGGCTCGCAATTGGCTTTTTTACGATTTGACGAAAGTGCCGTCAATATCTTCACAGTGCAGTTTTTTAAAGGATTATATCCTGAAAATTATACCTATAAATACCCCAAAGTAGGAGAGAAGAACGCCACCGTTTCTTTGCAAGTATATTCACTGATTGCTGAAAAATCGACAATCATTTACGATACTAAAGGAACAGAAGATTATTTGCCTCGTTTTAGTTGGGGCAAAAGTGCTAATAGGCTATACTTCACTAAAATCAACCGTTTGCAAAACGAAGTGAGTCTATTTAAATTGAATAATACCCTCGACGTAGCGAGCAAAGCGAAGGCATTTTATACTGAAAAAAGCAAAGAATATATAGAAATTAATAATTATTTTGAATCGGTGAATTATGATGAAAATTTTGTTTGGGTAAGCGACAAAAGTGGGTATCGCCATATATACCTTGGCAATAGCAATGACGGTTCGTTGCAGCAAGTAACCAAAGGCGAATGGGAGGTAACAGATTTTTATGGGTATGATGAAATTAATAAAATATTTTATTACCAAAGTGCTGAAAAATCACCAGTTGAAAGAGGTGTTTTTAGTATTAAACTTAACGATAAATCAGGCAAGCCTTTAGTGAACGAGATTGGGTGCAGTAGTGCATCGTTCAGTGCGAATTATGCCTATTTACTTTATTCACATTCAGCATTCAACAAGCCCGAAAAACATGAATTATATTCGAGCGATGGTAAGAAAATAAGGACTTTAGTTGATAATGCAGAATTAGCTAAAATAGCTACTACTCTAGATATTTCATACCCAGAACCGTTTTCAGTTACTACCACTGACAAGTCTAAATTATACGGATTTATATTGAAGCCAAAACTTTTTTCTCAATATAAAAAATATCCTGTTTTTATGGTGCAATATAGTGGTCCGGGGTCGCAAGAAGCAAAAAACGAATGGAAAGGGGCAGATCTATTTTTTTATAATTATTTAGCACAAAATGGGTACGTAGTTGCCTGTGTAGATGGGCGTGGGACGGGCGGCAGAGGCGCAGAATTTCAAAAATCAACCTACAAAAAATTAGGGGTGCTCGAGACTAAAGATCAAATCGAAACGGCTAAATATCTTTCTAAGCAATCGTATATCGATGCGAAGCGTATTGGCATATTTGGTTGGAGCTTTGGGGGCTATATGAGTTTGCGATGCTTAGGCATAGCTCCTGATTTATTTAAAATGGCTATAAGTGTTGCCCCCGTTACCGATTGGCGGTATTATGATAGCATCTACACGGAGCGTTACATGCTCACCGACAAAGAAAATAAAGCCGGATATGATAGCACATCGGTATTGCCTTATGCCAAAAACATTAAAGGAAAGTTACTGCTAGTGCACGGTTTGGCTGATGACAATGTGCATTATCAAAATACTGCCATGCTTCTGAATAATTTATATAAAAACAATATAATGTTCGAGCAAATGACATTCCCAAATAAAAATCATGGAATTAGTGGAGGGAATACGAGGTTTTATTTATATACGAAATTTGCTGATTTTATAAAATCAAATTTATAATTTGTATGAAAGAAAATATGTACTTAAAACGAGGTGTATCGGCCGATAAGCAAGACGTTCACGCTGCAATATTAAACACAAATAAAGGACTTTTTAAAAATAGCTTTTGCAAAATATTGCCTGATGTGTTAGGAAATGATGAAGATTTTTGTACTATAATGCACAGCGATACTGCGGGTACAAAAACTATTTTAGCGTATTTGTATTGGCGTGAAACTGGCGACAGTTCAGTGTTTGAAGGGGTTGTGCAAGATGCTTTGGTGATGAACATTGACGATATGGCTTGTAGCGGTGTAGTCGATAATTTTATGTTGAGTTCAACAATATTGCGCAACAAAAATCATATCACAGCGGCAGTACTTAAAGTGTTAATAGAGGCACAGCAAAAACTCGCCGACATCATGCAATTGCAGGGTGTTAGCTTGCATTTTGCGGGTGGTGAAACGGCAGATGTAGGAGATGTTTGTAGGACGTTAGATGTTGGTTTTACCGCCACTGCTCGAGTTGCAAAATCTTCAATTTTAGATATTAACATACAACCTGACGATGTGGTGGTCGGCGTAGCCAGCTATGGGCAAGCTGTGTATGAAAGTGAGTATAATTCAGGCATAGGCTGCAATGGTCTCACCTCAGCTCGGCACGATATGTTGGATAAATATTATTATGAAAATTATCCTGAATCATACGACCCTATCAACAGTTCAGATTGTTTATATATTGGCAAACATCGGCTCACCGATATAGATTCAACCACATCGCTACCTATCGGAAAGCTGCTATTGTCGCCTACGCGCACGTATTTGCCATTATTAAAAAGAATCTTTGAACAATATCCAAATCAACTGCATGGCATCATTCATAACACTGGCGGAGGCATGACGAAAGTGTTGCATTTCATTGACAAAATCCATGTTATCAAAGATAATTTATTGGTTGTACCTCCAATTTTCAAATTGTTAAATAATGAAACTACTGACTATACTAACGAAATGTTTAAGGTGTATAATATGGGTTGTCGTTTAGAGATTTATTGCCCAAAATCGATCGCCGATAGCATCATCAACATTGCAACTACATTATGTTTGGAGGCACAAGTAATAGGCTATTGCAAAGCAAGCTCAAGCAAACAAGTTAGTATTATCAACGATAAAAAAGAATTTCATTATTCGTAAATATTATTTGTAATTATAAAAAATAAATGTATATTTGCACACCGAAAAAATGCGGAAGTAGCTCAGTTGGTAGAGCACGACCTTGCCAAGGTCGGGGTCGCGAGTTCGAGTCTCGTCTTCCGCTCCATGTATCAGTTATAAGCAGGGTTACCTGCTTTTTTTGTTATATGCTATGTGTAGAAACGCTGTGGTGGTGGAATTGGTAGACACGCAGGACTTAAAATCCTGTTGCCAGCAATGGCAGTGCGGGTTCGATTCCCGCCCGCAGTACATGTTCAACAAAGCAGATCGTTATTCAAACGGTTTGCTTTTTTAGTTTAATTTGCAAATTATTCTATTTCAAATTGATAAACGCTCGCATTGACGTAGTTTGCATTTGATAAGTCAGTCTTAATAGTAGTTGATTTAATAGTTGTAATTCAATACAATTAGGTCAAAATAGGTTGATTGATATGCTTTCGTTTATATTGCTACAACTAACGTAGGTTGGGGCAATAAAACAAACTTGATCATTACATTTGAAGTTTTTTTATTTTTAACACAACCCGCACTAGTCGCACCGTATAGCTGAATAGTATAGTCATTAGATGCAATAATAATTGGATTATTTGCATCAGAGAAATGAAATCAATATAGCTGCTTTACAAGCATAGTAGGTAGATAATCACGATTAATTTTTAAGCAATTTATTGATACTGTTTATAAATTATTTGAATAACTTTTTATTAAATCAATTACAACATTTGGGTCTATCAAAGTAGATATATCGCCTAT
Source organism: Sphingobacteriales bacterium (assembly GCA_043768865.1). Taxonomy (GTDB): domain Bacteria; phylum Bacteroidota; class Bacteroidia; order Chitinophagales; family JAYVJZ01; genus JAYVJZ01. The sequence goes on along the minus strand of JAYVJZ010000081.1, from coordinate 228 downwards.
TTCGGTCAGTTTGCCTTCTCCTATTTTCCTTAATATTCTTCGCATAATCTTGCCACTTCTTGTTTTGGGCAGTGCCCCAATGAGTATAATTTTTTCGGGTTTAGCAAAGCTACCTATGGCATTAATAATGTTATTTTGAATTTCATTTTTAATACTATCGATACGCTCATTATCCATTACAATCAAGCAGACGAAAGCGTTTATAGCCTGTCCCTTTATAGCATGTTC
>JAYVJZ010000080.1:0-14035 GCA_043768865.1 Sphingobacteriales bacterium | reverse complement strand
GTGGTGCGTACGTTGTTGTTGTCGGCTATCAACAATTGGGAACAAAAGAATAGTGAAAAAGCAGAAGATACAACGTTGGTAATAAAGGAAGTATTTGTGGACGGTGGTAGAATGTTGAAACGTTTTTTGCCGGCACCACAGGGTAGAGCGTATCGTTTACGCAAGCGTAGCAATCACATCACTATCATTGTAGATCAAAAAGTAATAAACAATTAATAATAGAATATGGGTCAAAAAGTACATCCAATAGGTATTCGTCTAGGTATCATCAAAGGCTGGGAGTCTAACTGGTATGCAACCAAAAAAGATTTTGCAGAAAAATTAATCGAAGATGAGAAAATTCGAGATTACTTAAATGCACGTATTCAAAAAGGGGGCATAGCAAAGATAGTTATAGAGCGGACTATGAAGCGTATAACGATTACTATTCACACCTCACGCCCTGGTATTATAATAGGGAAAGGAGGCGGAGAAGTAGATAGGGTGAAGGAAGAGTTGAAAAAGATTACGAATAAGGATATTCAAATCAACATAATGGAGATACGCCGTCCTGAGTTAGATGCAAATATAGTTGGGGAGACTATCGCAAAGCAAATTGAGGCTCGTATCAATTTTAAAAGAGCTATCAAAATGGCAATTCAGTCCACAATGCGATTGGGTGCTGAAGGGATAAAAGTAAGAGTAAGTGGTCGATTGGGTGGAGCTGAGATGGCTAGAAGTGAAGAGATAAAGCAAGGTAGAACACCTCTACACACATTGCGCGCCGACATAGATTATTCTTGGAAAGAGGCATTGACAGTATATGGCAAGATTGGAATCAAAACTTGGATTTGCAAGGGTGAAGTATTGGGTAAGGTAGATTTCTCACCTAATTTAGAACAGAATGATGGTTTTGGAAACAACGATCGCAGAGGAGGGGATGACCGTAGAGGAGGTGGTGATGACAGAAGAAGAGGAGGAGGCGACCGTGGTGGAGATAGAGGTGGTCGCAGACCAGGAGGTAACACTGGAGCTGGAGGTGGAGATAGAAGAGGTCCTAGAAACTAAGAGTAAATACATTTTTTTAAAATAACGATAACAAGTAAAATAGTACGGAGATGTTACAACCCAAAAAGACTAAATTTAGAAAACAGCATAAAATGAAAGGTGCCTTCAATGGCGATGCTAAACGTGGTACAAACCTTGCTTTTGGATCCTTTGGTTTAAAAAGTTTGGAAACACATTGGATCACAAGTCGTCAGATTGAAGCAGCCCGTGTAGCTTTAACACGTTTTATGAAACGGGAAGGTAAAGTTTGGATAAATATTTTTCCAGATAAACCGATAACTAGAAAGCCAGCCGAAGTGCGAATGGGTAAAGGTAAAGGTGCTCTTGATCATTGGGTTTGTGTAGTGAAGCGTGGTAGAATTATGTTTGAGGCAGAGGGGGTACCGCTAGAGGTTGCTCAAGAGGCTCTTCGTCTTGCCGCTCAAAAGCTACCTGTGCCGACTAAGTTTGTAGTTCGTCATGATTATAGTGCAGAGGCGAAATAATTAGATTATTATTATCAGAATAAAGTTCAATAAAATGGCAAAAAAAGTAAAAATAGATTATGTCGCAATGAGCGATGCGGAGTTGGTTACAACGTTAAAAGATAACAGTACAAAGCTCTACACCGATAAGCTTAATCATGCGATAACACCGCTTGAAAATCCTAAGATTATCATGCAACAGCGCCGTGAATTAGCGCGTATAAAGACTGAACAACGTAAACGTGAACTAAGCAAATAACAAAAGATATGGAAAATATAACACCAGAAATAGTAATCGACGACCGCAACATGCGCAAGCAGAAGACAGGTATGGTTATCAGTAACAAGATGACTAAATCAATAGTTGTAAGCGTTGAAAGGAAAGTAAAACACAAACTATATCACAAGTTTGTAAAAAAGACTTCGACATTTATGGCTCATGATGAAAAAAATGAGTGTACCATAGGCGATAAAGTTCGCATAATGGAGACTCGCCCGTTGAGCAAAAATAAAACATGGAGATTAGTAGAAATTATTGAAAAAGCTAAGTAATAATTAACCAATGATACAACAAGAATCTAGACTAAATGTAGCCGACAACAGCGGTGCTCGCGAAGTACTCGTTATACGAGTGTTAGGTGGTACGCGTCGTCGTTATGCCTCAGTAGGCGATAAAGTAGTAGTAACTGTAAAAGAAGCGATACCTAGTGGTAACGTCAAAAAAGGTATCGTAAGCAAAGCCGTTATTGTACGCGTCAAAAATCGTGTGAAACGTATTGACGGTTCGTATATACGCTTTGATGAAAATGCAGTAGTTTTGCTAAATAATAATGACGAACCAAGAGGTACACGTATCTTTGGTCCTGTAGCAAGAGAACTGCGAGATAAGCAGTTTATGAAAATTATTTCGTTAGCGCCAGAGGTTTTATAAATTTAAAAAGTAAGATTAAAATTAAGAATATGAATACGAACACAAAAGACCGTTTTAAGGCAAAGTTCAAACTTAAATCAGGTGATGAAGTTGTTGTAATTTCGGGTGATTACAAAGGCAAACAGGGGAAGATACGAGAAGTAATTGGAGAGAAAAATCGTGTGCTAGTAGATGGCATCAACATGGTTAGTCGTCATACGAAGCCGAATGCAAAGTACCCACAAGGTGGTATTATTAAGAAAGAAGCGCCTATACACATTAGCAATGTTGCCCTAGCAGGCAAAGATGGAAAAGCTGTAAAAGTAGGACGTAAAGTAGAAGACGGTAAAATAGTAAGAATTAACAAAAAATCTGGCGATATAATTAAGTAATCCTATGAGTAAGTACATTCCATTAATGCGTACAAAGTTCAACACCGAAGTGGTACCTGCTTTGCACAAGCAATTTCAATATAAAAGCGTGATGCAAGTGCCTCGCCTTTTGAAAATAGTTTGCAATCAAGGTATTGGTGCAGCTACTTCTGACAAAAAAATAGCAGATGTTTCAGCAGAAGAAATGACTACTATAACTGGTCAAAAGGCAATGATTACTCGTTCTAAAAAAGATATTTCAAATTTCAAGTTGCGTTCTAATATGCCTATAGGCTGTATGGTTACGTTGCGTGGAGACAGAATGTACGAATTTCTTGAGCGTTTAATAGCCGTGGCGCTCCCTCGTGTGCGTGATTTTAAAGGTATAAACGATAAGAGTTTTGATGGACGTGGTAATTACACATTGGGTGTAACTGAACAGATTATTTTTCCTGAAATAGATATTGATAAAATATCACGTATATCAGGTATGGATATTACATTTGTAACTTCTGCCAAAACAGATCGTGAGGGTTTAGAGTTGTTAAAAGCGATGGGTATGCCTTTTAAGAATCAAATAAAAATGGTAGAAGCTTAGGCTATTTTATTATAAATATAAATAAGAAAAGAAATTATACATTATGTGCAAAGAATCAATAAAAGCCCGCGAACGTAAAAAATTAGCTTTAGCAGCAAAGTTCGAAACACGTCGTAAAGAATTAAAGGCAGCTGGAGACTATGAAGGCCTAGACAAGCTACCTCGCAATAGCAATCCTAATCGTCAAAAGCAGCGTTGCAAAATTACAGGTCGTCCTCATGGTTTTATGCGTATGTTTGGTGTATCTCGTATCAAGTTCAGAGAAATGGCGTTGATGGGTAAGATACCCGGTATTACAAAAGCGAGTTGGTAGGATTTTTTAGTTTTTTATACATAATTTCTCGAGATTGGGGAAAAATGTTATCTAAGCTAGTTGTCATTATTATAAAATAAGTTTTAAACAGAATATTAAATCAAAACAAAATGAACGTTACAGATCCAATTGCAGATTTTTTAACTAGAATACGCAACGCCCAGATGGCGAATCATCATATTGTAGAAATACCTGCCTCTAATATGAAGAAAAAAATGACCGAAATTCTTTATGAAAAAGGGTACATTTTTAAGTATAAATTTGAACCTTCAGCAAACAAGCAAGGCACAATCAAAATAGCCATTAAATACGATATAATTACTAAGCTACCTGTTATTAGAGCATTGGTTCGTATTAGCCGTCCTGGACTTCGTAAGTTTGTAGGGGTTGATATGTTACCACGTGTGCAAAACGGTCTAGGTATAGCAATCATTAGCACCTCAAAGGGTTTGATGACAGACAAGGAAGCACGCACTCAAGCTATGGGAGGCGAAGTAGTATGTTATATTTATTAATTAATTGAAACAAAATAAAAATTAGTATGTCAAGAATAGGAAAACAACCCGTAACAGTGCCGGCAGGAGTAACATACTCAGAGGCCAATGGTGTGCTTACTGTCAAAGGACCAAAGGGCGAATTGACGCAGGCTTTGGTTGGAGCTATTACATTATCTACTGAAGATGGTAAGTTGCTCGTTTCTAGAATCAATGATGAAAAACAGTCAAAAGCTTTGCACGGTTTATACCGTTCGTTGATAAGTAATATGATGAAAGGCGTGAGCGAAGGGTTCAAGGCCGAACTTGAATTAGTAGGTGTTGGATATCGTGCTACGTATGACAATGGGTACTTGGAGCTTGCCTTAGGTTATTCTCACCCTGTTGTGATGACTTTCCCTAAAATTGTAAAAGTTTCAGCTGCACAGGAAAAGGGTTTGAATCCTAAGGTAACATTAGAGTGTGTTGACAAGCAATTATTAGGTATGCTGTGTGCTAAGATTCGCAGTTTTCGTAAGTCTGAGCCTTATAAAGGTAAGGGTATTAAATTCGCAGGCGAAGTGCTACGTCGTAAGGCTGGTAAGACTGCAAGCAAGAAGTAATCATTAATAAAATAAGTTTTAAAAAGGAAATATATTCGCTATGATAAAGAAACTACAACGCAGAAACAAAATACGCAAAAGCATTCGTAAGAAAATGCAGGGTACTGCTTTACGTCCACGATTGTCGGTGTACCGCAGCAACAAGGGTATTTATGCACAGATTATAAACGATGATGATAGCAAAACGTTAGTATCTACAAGTTCTGTCATGATTGCTGCTACCGGAAACAAAGTTGAGCAAGCCACAGCCGTTGGTAAAGCATTGGCTGAAAAGGCGAAAGCAGCAGGCATAGAATTAGTGGTATTTGATCGTGGTGGTTATTTATATCACGGTCGCGTAAAAGCATTGGCAGACAGTGCACGTGAAGGCGGACTTCAATTTTAATTTTAATAAGAATAGCATTACACAACATATAAAATAAGCGAAAACTGTTTTACAATTTATAATTATGAATAATCAATTTATACGCCCTTCTGATACAGAATTAAAAGACAAATTAGTAAACATGCGTCGTGTTACTAAAGTTACCAAAGGTGGACGAACGTTTACTTTCTCTGCTTTGGTAGTGGTAGGTGATGGCAACGGTGTAGTAGGTCAGGGTATGGGCAAAGCTCGTGAAGTGCAAGAGGCAATCAGCAAAGCTATTGATGATGCAAAAAAGCATTTGATACGTGTACCTATACAGCATGGCACTGTACCACATGAGCAAATAGGAAAATACGGAGCGGGTTTTGTTTTGCTAAAGCCGGCAGCTCACGGAGCGGGTGTAAAAGCGGGCGGTAGTATGCGTGCGGTACTAGAAAGTGCTGGTATCACTGATGTACTTTGCAAATCGAAAGGAACTTCTAATGCACACAACGTTGTCAAAGCAACACTCGATGCATTGAGCAAAATGCGTGATGCACGAGCAGTAGCGAAAGATAGGGGCATACCGTTAAGTAAAGTGTTTCACGGATAGAAGTTGCAATTAGTATAATTTTATAATTGAAGTTTAAAAAATAATAGTATGTCAAAAGTCAAAATAACGCAAATTAGAAGTGGTATCGACCGCCCTGAATATCAAAAAAGAACATTAACAGCATTAGGGTTGCGTAAGATGCACCATAGTGTAATCAAGGATCTTAACCCTGCAATGTCGGGTATGATAAATGCTGTTAAACATTTACTTAAAATAGAAAACATTTAAAATACGGGATTATTATGAATTTACATGAATTAGCACCGGCAAAAGGAAGCGTAAAAAAGAAGCGTCGTATAGCACGTGGAGAAGGCTCAGGCTCTGGTTTGACTGCGGGACGTGGTCATAAGGGAGACAAGGCACGTTCAGGTTTCAAAAACAAAAAGGGTTTTGAAGGTGGTCAAATGCCTATACAACGTCGTATTCCAAAGAAAGGTTTCAAAAATATTAATCGTGTAGAGTATGCACCAATCAATTTGGAAATGGTACAACATTTGGCAGAAAAGCATAATTTAACAGAAATTACATTAGATATGTATGCTGCTTTTGGTATCTGTGCCAAAACCGATAAGGTTAAAGTTTTGGGTCGCGGCGAATTGACAAAGGCAATCACATTGCATGTAAACGCTGCTAGTGCGACGGCTATTGCAGCAATAGAAAAAGCAGGTGGTAAAGTAACTATAGCTTAATATTAATTATGAAAAAATTCATTCAAACGATTAAAGATATTTGGGGTATAGAAGAACTACGTAACAGGATAATTTTTACGTTAGGGCTTTTACTCATCTATCGTTTTGGTACGTATGTTGTGTTGCCGGGTATCGACGGTGCAGACATTAATGCACAATCGAATTCAGGTGGCTTACTTGGATTATTAAATTTGTTTGTTGGAGGTGCTTTTGACAGGGCTTCCATATTTGCGTTGGGTATAATGCCCTACATCTCCGCCTCGATAGCAATTCAATTATTGACGTTAGTAGTCCCTTATTTTCAAAAAATGGCCAAAGAAGGCGAAAGCGGTCGTAAAGCAATCAATCAATTGACACGTTATTTAACAGTTGCAATTACATTGTTTCAAGCCTCTGCTTATGTAACGTATCTTAATTATACGTTTCCCAACTCAATACTAATAAACAGTAGTTTGTTTTGGCTATCAACTTTGGTTGTGCTAACTTCAGGTACTATGTTTGTAATGTGGTTAGGTGAAAAAATAACTGATCGCGGTATAGGCAACGGAATATCGTTAATAATCACAGTCGGAATATTAGCTCGTATGCCGGGTGCTTTTTTTCAAGAAGCGGGTTCACGTTTCAACAAAACAGGTGGACCGATTGTTTTTTTAATTGAGATTGCCGTTTTGATAGCAGTTATTTTAGCAATAATATTGTTAGTGCAAGGCACACGCCGCATACCTATACAATACGCAAAACGTATCGTAGGCAATAAGCAGTTTATGGGTGCACGTCAATTTTTACCAATCAAAATAAACAGTGCAGGTGTAATGCCAATTATTTTCGCACAAGCGTTGATGTTTTTACCTTCATTGTTAGGTCAGGCATTTCCTGACGCTAGTTGGGCGCAATCGCTTACGAATGGTAATTATGTTTTTTCATTCGGATATAACATTGTTTTCTTCTTTTTGATTATAATATTTTGTTACTTTTATACGGCTATGATAATCAATCCGATGCAGATAAGTGATGATCTCAAACGCAACGGCGGTTTCATACCGGGTATAAAGCCGGGCACAAAAACGGCTGAATTTATAGATGCAGTAATTTCAAGAATAACATTACCGGGAGCTATTTTTTTAGGAATTGTTGCCGTGTTTCCAACCTTTGCAAGTGCAGCGGGCGTTACACAGAATTTCGCTAATTTCTTTGGTGGCACATCTATCTTGATAATGGTAGGAACAGTGTTGGACACGCTACAACAAATAGAAAATGAATTATTGACACGTCATTATGACGGGTTGATGAAAACTGGTAGAATAAAAGGAAGACAAGTAGCACCTGTTTCTATAGCTCAAGGATAAGAAAATGGCGATATATTGTAAGACGAATGAAGAGATTGAGTTGATTAAAGAAAGTTCTTTGATAGTTGGTAACGTATTGGCACATTTAACGAGCCTATTGCAACCTGGCATTAACACAAAAATGCTAGATGACGTAGGGGAGCAGTTTATACTTGACAACGGTGGAGTTCCGACTTTCAAAGGATATAAGGGATTTCCCGCTTCGTTTTGTATATCAATAAATGAAGTAGTAGTACATGGAATACCTAATGTGAACACAGTATTGAAAGAAGGTGATATCATTAGTTTGGATTGTGGTGTCACGAAAAATGGTTTTGTAGGAGATTCTGCTTACACTTTTGCGATTGGTGAACCGGTGGATAAAGTTAAACATCTATTGAAAGTTACAAAAGAGTCTTTGTTTTTAGCTATTAATCAGGCTGTGTTTGGCAATCGTGTAGGTGATATTGGGTATGCGGTGCAAGCCTATTGCGAAAACAGGTTTGGGTATGGTGTGGTCAGGAGTATGTGTGGACACGGTGTTGGCAAGCAACTACATGAAGAACCTGAAATACCAAATTATGGGCAGCGTGGAAAAGGCACCAAGCTCCTTAGAAATATGGTAATTGCGATAGAACCGATGGTGAATATGGGTGTTAAGGAAATCGAAATTTTGAAAGATAATTGGACGTGTGTAACACAGGACAGAAAGCTTTCTGCTCATTATGAACACACAGTAGCAGTTGGAAATAAGTCAGAGATTTTAACTACGTTTAAGGCTATTGAAGCAGCAGAGAATAAGAATATTAATCTATATAATTGTCATAAATAAATGTCTAAACAAGGCTTAATAGAACAAGATGGTACGATAGTAGAGGCGCTAAGCAATGCTATGTTTAGAGTTAAATTGGAGAATGAGCATGTAATTTTAGCAACTATATCAGGCAAGATGCGAATGCACTACATACGTATATTGCCAGGCGACAAGATAAAAGTAGAAATGAGTCCATACGACTTAAGTAGAGGAAGAATCATATATCGTTATAAATAAATATAAATAAAATAAATAATTAGAACAATGAAAGTACGTGCAAGTATCAAAAAACGTAGTGCCGATTGCAAGATAATCAAACGGTTCGGTAGGCTTTATGTTATTAACAAAAAAAATCCACGTTTCAAACAACGTCAGGGATAAAAATTAGTTTTAAAAAAAGTAAAGATTAACAAATAAAATTTAGAATAAAATGGCAAGAGTAGCCGGTATCGATTTACCAAGAAACAAACGTGGCGTGATAGGTTTAACCTATATCTATGGCATAGGCAACAGCACTGCACGTAGAATATTAGCTAATTGTGGTATTAATGAAAGCGACAAAGTGAGTAGCTGGAATGATGACCAACTGACAATGATTCGTAAGTTCATTAATGATGAGTTGAAAACAGAAGGTGCTTTGAGAAGCGAAGTTCAAACCAATATCAAGCGTTTGATGGATATAGGTTGTTATCGTGGTATTCGTCATCGTAAAGGGTTGCCGTTGCGTGGTCAGCGTACCAAAACGAATGCTCGTACTCGCAAAGGAAAGCGTAAGACAGTTGCTGGAAAGAAAAAAGTAACTAAATAAAAATAATATTTAATAACTAGAAAATAATTAGAAATGGCAAAGCAACAAACAGGTAAACCGGCTGCATCAACAGCAAAAAAAGTTGTAAAAAAACGTAAAGTAATAGTTCAAGCCGAGGGTTTTGTGCACGTTACAGCATCGTTCAACAACTTGATAATTTCGTTTACTAACCAAGCAGGCGATGTAATATCATGGGGCAGTGCTGGCAAAGCAGGATTTCGTGGTTCGAAGAAAAATACTCCTTATGCAGCACAATTGGCTACATCAGAAGCAGCCAAAACTGCTATGGACGCAGGTTTGAAGAAAGTAGAGGTGTTTGTCAAAGGGCCTGGCTCGGGCAGAGAAAGTGCAATACGGGCTATAGCCGCATCGGGTATTGACGTTAGCATCATACGTGATATCACTCCTATTCCTCATAACGGTTGCCGCCCACCAAAGCGAAGAAGAGTATAATATTAGAAGTAATAATTAGAATATAAGTAGTAATTTATAAAAAATAAACTAGAAATAATAAGATTATGGCAAGACATATAGGACCCACCACCAAAGTAGCAAGAACCTTCGGCGAGGCTATATTTGGTTATGACAAATCGTTTGAAAAACGTAATTATCCACCTGGACAGCACGGTTCTTCTAAGCGTAGAAAGACGGTATCTGAGTTTGGTATTCAATTAAAAGAAAAGCAAAAAGCGAAAATGACCTATGGTTTGTTGGAGCGTCAATTTTCTAAAGTATATCGTGAGGCGGCTCGTAAGTCAGGCGTTACAGGAGAAATCATGTTGCAAATGCTAGAAAGCCGATTGGACAATGTAGTTTATCGTCTAGGTATAGCTCCTACCCGTCGTGCTGCACGCCAATTAGTTGGGCACAAGCATATAGCTGTCAATGGTTCAATTTGTAATATACCCTCGGCACAGTTGCGTGCAGGTGACAAAATATCTGTAAGAGCTCGTAGTACGAGCAATATCGCAATTACAAATTCAGTACAATCCAAAAGCATGAAATTCAATTGGTTAGCATGGGAAGAAAGTAGTCTTACGGGTACTTACGTCAATCACCCTGATCGCGCTCAGATACCTGAGAATATCAAGGAGCAGTTGATTGTCGAATTGTATTCTAAGTAATTAATATGGTCTGTAGATGAGGTTTTTTATATTACTTCAGCATCACACGGCATATATATCGAGCTAATGAATTATCAATTAAATTAAAAAAAGAACTATATATGGGAATATTATCATTTCACAAACCAGATAAAATAGTATTACAGAAATCGAATGATTTTGAAGGTACATTTGAGTTTAAGCCCCTTGAGCCTGGTTATGGCGTTACTATCGGCAACGCATTGCGTCGAGTATTGCTCAATTCATTAGAAGGGTATGCGATTACTTCAGTGAAAATAAGCGGTGCAGATCATGAGTTTGCAACTATAAAGGGTGTTATTGAAGATATGACAGAAATCATATTGAATCTAAAGCAAGTTCGTCTAAAACGTGCAAACCAAGAGCAGGATATACATACAGAAAAAATTTTTATTTCTGTAAAAGGACAAGATGCTTTACGTGCTAGCGACATCGAAAAATTTACTACCTCTTTTGAAGTTACCAATCCTGACTTGATAATCTGCACAATGGATAGTAGTGTTAAGTTAGACATGACAATAACTATACACAAAGGTCGAGGGTATCAACAGGCGGAAGAGCAGCGTTACAGAGAATTTGATTTGGGGACAATTGCAATCGACGCTATACATACACCTATCAAAAACGTTTCATATTTTACCGAAAATACACGTGTAGAGCAAAAAACAGACTTTGAAAAGTTGATTATGGAAATTAAAACAGATGGTACTATACATCCAGAATTTGCAATCAAAGAAGCTTCAAAAATTTTAATTCAACATCTAATGTTGATTACAGATGATAATATTACCTTTGACGCACAGATAGACACACATGAGGAGGTTATAGATGAACACGTATTACACATGCGTAAGTTACTCAAAACACCACTCGAAGATTTAGATTTGTCGGTACGTGCTTATAATTGCTTGAAGGCAGCTAAGATAAACTGTTTAGCAGATTTAGTAAAATTTGATACTAATGAATTGTTGAAATTTAGAAACTTTGGAAGAAAAAGCATGGTTGAAATAGAAGCAATGGTGCTTGAAAAAGGAATGCACTTTGGTATGGAATTAGCAAAATTCAAGTTGAACGAAGAGTAATAACACAAGCTCTTATAAATAAGAGTGTAGAAATGCGATTTAAAATAAGTAAAGAAATTATAAAATAATAAAATTATACTGATATGCGACACGGAGATAAAATCAACAACCTCGGGCGAAAAAAAGAACACAGAGAGGCCCTCATGCGTAATCTTGCGAGTGCGCTCATTACTCATAAAAGAATAACTACAACGTTAGCCAAAGCGAAAGCTTTGCGGAAGTTTGTTGAGCCTTTGATAACCAAAAGTAAAGATAGTTCGATGCACTCTCGCAGGATACTGTTTAGTTATTTTACGAACAAAGAGGTAGTAAAAGAAATATTTGGTGTGGTAGCAGCTAAGGTGGCAGATAGGCCCGGCGGATATTGTAGGATTTTGAAAACAGGACACCGTCAGGGTGATAATGCTTCAATGGCAATGATAGAACTAGTAGATTTCAATACGCTTTACGGCAAAGAACTCAAAGTAGTTACAGCGAAGAAGACACGACGTAGCAAAGCTGTTGCACCTAAATCTGATAATGAGACTGCTAATACAAGCACTACAGACGATGCGCCAAGCACAGAAAATTAAAAGTTAAAAACTCATAAATGTAATAAAGGAGGTTTGCGGTTTGTAAGCCTCCTTTTTCTTTTTTATGATTAAAAATAGTATTTTAGCCTATCTTTGTTTTGATAAGTAAAAAGAAAAAAATATAAAATTATAACAAAAACTATTTTGCAAGAACGTCGCCGTATAGTAATAATAATATCTTCGCTTTTTGTGGTACTTACGATAGTGCTAACGTTTTGTTATTTTTCATTTTTGAACTTAAATGGTAATTTTAGTGAAGTGGAAAAAAGCCACGAAATGAAAAATAAAATTACAAATTTGAAGTATAAAATTACTAATTTTCATAATCAATTAATTACAAATTCTAATCCCGCAAAAATTGATTTACAAAACCTGAACTCGCTTGATACTGATATTACTGCTTTGATTGATTTGATAATGAACAAAAACAACTCATATCAACTGAAAACTGCGCAAGATTTACAATTAGCAAAAACAAATTATTATGACATCACAGAGCGTATCATCAACAATACGATTATAGATTCTATATACATCTACCGCCTATCTTATTCACGTTCATCAATAATACTAAAGCTCGATATATTAGAAGTGAATCAAAACGATGTATTAACCGAAAAACAACTAAAAGTAGCAAGAACACTACAGTACACTACTTGGGTGGCTATCATTTGTTTTATTATAACATTTTTTGTGTTAATAGTTGCTTTGAACAGATTATTAAGCAACGCCGATGATAAGCAAAATCAAATACGTATTTTAGAGAAAATCAATCACCAAAAAAATAGTTTTTTTTCCGTAATTGGGCATGATTTAAAAAATCCTTTAGGTAGTTTCATCACCTTGACAGAAGTATTAGAATCGAATAGTGATTCGTTGAAAAAAGAAGATTTTACGTTGTACATAAATATGATGAAAAAGAGTGCAAACAATATTTTCAAACTGTTGGATAACCTGCTACAGTGGTCGCGCTTGCAGATGAATTACATAAATTTCACGCCCGTTAACATAGAAATAAATAAAGTTATAAAGAACGTAATACACCAATTTGAGTTAAGCTTAAGCGAAAAAGACTTAGAGATTAAAACAGATTTTGAAAACGAAAATATAATAGAAGGGGATATTTGGATTATAGAAAATGTATTAAAAAACATAGTAAGCAATGCAATAAAATATTCATTCAGAGGCGCTATTATCAATATAATTACACGAAAACAAAAAGATAAATTACATATAATTGTAGAAGATTTTGGTATTGGTATGGACGAGGCGCGTTTAAAAAATATTTTTAATTTAGATAAACGCGAGCCCTTAGCGGGTACTGAGAAGGAAACTGGTACCGGCCTGGGACTATTGATAAGCAAGGAGTTAATTGAAAAAAGTGGTGAAAAATTATGGTCAACAGCAGAGTTGGGCAAGGGTTCTAAATTTACAATCACAGCAAAATATATTTCTTAAAAAAATAAGTAATTTCACTTATAGACATATTCAAAATGAATTTTCAAAGAGAACGACTCATTTATTTTTTAATCATCACGCTATTGGCACTAACGTCGATTTATATTTTCTTTACGGGTGATTTTGAAGGCAAACAGAAGAAAAATTTAGAGGCAAGTGTTAGTCGTTATATGGATTTTTTAAATTCAATAGATAAAATCAATGTTATACAAGACTCTGCTATAATGGCCAAAACCAAAGAAATACAGCAGCGCCAACTTTTACTTGAAAGCCAACTCGCACAAGGATTAATAACAGAATCTGAGGCTAATCGAAAGATGGAATCGCTGAACAAAGAACTTGATAAAGTACAAGAGATGATGTTATTGAAACTCAAAGACGTGAATA
>JAYVJZ010000079.1:0-6544 GCA_043768865.1 Sphingobacteriales bacterium | reverse complement strand
CGAGCTGCCTGTTGTATGGCAAGACTTGTGGGCCAAAAAAGCCAAAAATCTAAACAAAATCGAACAACCACTTGATGAGAGCTATCGACAAAATGCGGCTATTTATGCTGAATTTGGTAAAATAATATGCATCAGCCTAGGTATATTCTCAGCGGGTATTTTCAAAATAAAATCTTTTTATGGAGACAATGAATCCGCCCTGCTCATTGAGTTCATTGAATTATTAAAAAAAGTAAAAGTAACCACCTCGTTTTGTGGGCATAATATCAAAGAATTTGATCTGCCTTACATAGGCAGGCGCTTATTGGCCAATAGTATTACATTGCCTAAACTGCTTGATATTCAAGGCTTGAAGCCCTGGGAGATAACCCACGTGGACACAATGCAACTATGGAAATTCGGCGATTATAAAAATTATACCTCGCTCGACTTGTTAGCACACGTACTTGATGTACCCACCTCTAAAAACGATATAGACGGCAGCCTAGTAGGGCAGGTATATTGGTTAGAAAATGGGTTGCAGCGCATCGTAGAGTACTGCCAACGCGACGTGCTAGCTACCGCTAATGTTTATTTGCGAATGAATCAAATGCCTCTCATTGATACAGAAGTGATTGTAATTGGAGAGCAAATAAAATAAACACTACCCCCACTTTAGTGTTACTATTTCAACCTAAAACGCCATTATAGCAAGCGTTTACATACTTATAAACCTACGAATAAATATAATATAATTCCCTCTAAAAAATAACACCAAACACGTTCAAATAGCTGCATAGTTTATAGTTACACATACGTTACTTGCAAATAATCTGCAACAAATAAACTATCGTTTACAATTTGCTTTTTATAACACAGCCCTTGATATATCAAGTATCTCGGGCATATTGTTCATAATATAATAATGCAAACACGGCACTTCTTTTTGTAACAATTCCTTGCTCTGCATAATGCACCACTCCAAGCCTACTTGCTTCGCTTGCTCGTCGGTAGTGGTTTGTAACATTGCGTCGGTCAATGTATCAGGCAGGTTCACATTAAAAGATCTGGGTATCGTGGTGAGTTGTTTTTTTGAAGTTAAAGGCTTCAAACCTGGTATTATAGGCACCTTGATTCCCTCCGCACGACACATTGCCACATAATCAAAATATGCCTTGTTGTCCCAAAACATTTGTGTAATCACAAAGCTCGCTCCAGCGTCTATCTTGGCTTTGAGATGCAAAATATCGGTTTTCAAATTCGGCGATTCAGCGTGTTTCTCAGGATATCCGGCCACCCCCACACAGAAATCAGTCGGGTTGCCATTGCTCAAATCATCTTCTAAATAGATGCCTTTGTTCATATTCATAGCTTGACTCACAAGGTCGAGTGCACGATGATTACCGCCTATCTCAGGGGTGAATTGATTTTCGCTTTTCATAGCGTCGCCCCTTAGCGCGAGTATATTATTAACCCCCAAAAAATGTAAATCTATCAACGCATCTTCCGTTTGATCTTTCGTAAACCCACCACACACAAGGTGAGGCACTGCATCTATTTTGTATTTGTTCATAATTGCAGCACAAATACTCACTGTACCGGGACGCTTGCGGACGACAACTTTTTCAAATGTAGCATCTACGTTTTTCTTATAAATATATTCGCTACGGTGATAAGTTACATTCACAAAAGGGGGCTTAAACTCCATCAACGGATCCAATAAATTATACAAAGTATCGATGCTTTTGCCCTTCAATGGCGGCAACAACTCAAAAGAAACATGCGTTTTGTCTTGTGCTAAATAATCAGTTATTTTCATACAATTTAATTTTATTATAGTAACTTCAAATACTGCTACGACTGGTTTTCATTATACGCTTGCAGAGCGTCTAGCCACTCTTGTGGGGTTGGAATCACTTCGTGTTTTTCGTTGTCAAAACAAACCAATATACAGCTGCCCTCAGCACACAATACCTCCTCTTCCCTTCGCATTTTCATGATTTGCACCCCCACTTTTATAGTACTATTACCGAACGATAACAACCCGATTTTTGTACTAATTTTATCTGTAAAAAAAATAGGTTTTTTGTAATTCATCTCTTGATGTGCGATTACCATGCCTTTTTTGCTCCAATCCAACGCCCCAAATACGACGTTAGTATATGCGAGCCGAGCGGTTTCAAAATACGTAAAATAGACACTTGCGTTCAAGTGTCCTTGCATATCAAAATCACTAAAACGTGATTGCATCGGCAAGGAAAAAAACTGTGGTTGCATGAATTTTAATTTTTTACAAATTTAGCTTTAAAATAATATAATTACTTTTGTTAAAATCAATTTCACATTTTATTTTAACTCATTTCCATTATGTTATCTATACAATTAATACGAACTCAACCCGATTTCGTAAAAACACAATTACAAATAAAAAACTTTATCGACCTACATTTGATAGACGATATACTAAGCATAGATGAGCAACGTAGAGCCTTGATGACGCAAACAGAACTAGCACAAGCCCGCCTCAACGAACTTTCTAAACAAATAGGCGAGCTACTAAAAAGCGGAAATACCACCGAAGCTGAAAGTGCAAAAGCCCAAACCAATGACCTCAAAAAATCAATAGCAACACAACAAGATAGCTTACAAAACATTGAAAAACTCCAAGAAGAAGTAGTGCTGCGTCTGCCTAATCTGCCGCACCACAGCGTGCCCAAAGGAACGAATGCGGAGCACAATGAGATTATAAAATCAACCGATACCCTGCTCCTACCACCCGATGCTCTTCCACATTGGGATTTAGCCACTAAGTACGATTTGTTTAACTTTGAATTGGGCAACAAAGTAACGGGTGCAGGCTTTCCGTTCTACAAAGGCAAGGGTGCTAAGTTGCAACGTGCTTTGATTTCGTTTTTTTTGGATCGTGCAACCGAAGCCGGATATACTGAATACCTGCCACCTTTAGTAGTAAACCAAGATTCAGCCTACGCGACAGGACAACTACCCGACAAAGAGGGGCAAATGTATCATGCACAAGTAGATAATTTTTATTTAATCCCTACGGCCGAAGTGCCCCTCACCAACATATACAGAAACGAGATAGTCGATGCAACAGCTATGCCTATCAAGCTATGTGGATTTTCGTCTTGCTTTCGACGTGAAGCAGGCAGCTATGGCAAAGATGTGCGTGGCCTCAACCGCTTGCATCAATTTGAAAAGGTTGAAATAGTACAAGTAGCGCACCCTGACCAAAGCTATGCTCAACATGAGGCTATGGTCAATCACGTTGAGCAGCTACTGATAAGCCTCGAGTTGCCGTATCGATTGTTGCGTCTGTGTGGAGGAGACATGAGTTTTGCTGCTGCTTTAACTATCGATTTTGAAGTTTATTCAGCTGCTCAGCAGCGTTGGCTTGAGGTGAGTTCGGTTAGTAATTTTGAAACCTTTCAGACCAATCGTTTGAAGCTACGCTACAAAGACATCGATGGCAAAAACAAACTCGCACATACGCTCAACGGGAGTGCTTTAGCCTTGCCTCGTATAGTTGCTGCGCTCCTTGAGAATCATCAAACCCCTCATGGAATCAATATACCTAAAGCCCTGCAACCCTACACTGGCTTTAATAGTATTTAATTTTTGTTTGCTATTTTATACGCTACGCTGAATCATCAATATACGTATTTTTTTTAACTAGCGATGTGCCCTCACTTGCACTTTATTTTCATTGTTAATTTTTTATATTTTTGTTTATTAGTTGTTTATTAGTTGTCCAATTAAGTACTAATTCCTAGCTCGTTTGATAGCTGCTACATCAATAGGAGCATGCCTCCTGGAGCTACTAGCCCTCAGTGCCTCATATAACTTTAGCGTATTTGATGCTGCTATTTTGTTTAAAATATAGTAGCTATTCAACAACAGTACGTCCTTCTATTCACCTGCTTATAGTCTATCTGTAGTATGGAATTAATTTGGCGAGCACCACAGGCTACCGTAGGTTGAGCGTGAGGGATGCGAGCGTAAATCCTTTTGTGAGGCACGAGCAAAAGATTGCAGCGGGCAGCCCGACCGAGCACGATGTATTTTATTATTATGTTACGAATATTGCCTGCGAGGGCACGCCCAAGTGCATTTTTAGCTGTATTGGTGGCAGGTGCTCCGAGGGCCAATAGCACTGATTTTTTGATTAAATAATAACGATTGTGGTGTGTGGTATGTTTATTTATTTTATATTTGTGGTATGCGTTTTTGTCTTTTGTTTTTTTGGATATTCGGCATGGGCAAGGTGTCGGTGGCACAGGTGCAGCCCGTGGTGTTGCAGTGTGTCAATACATTGAGCAACGGCGATGTGCAGCTGAGTTGGCAGCCTGTGGTAGAGACGTGTGGTGCTTTTGTGAGCCAAGATGTGTATTATAGTGCGGTGGCTACGGGGCCTTTTGTTTTGCTTACAAGCCTTGCTACGCCTGGCTTGAGCACCTATGTTCACGTGGGGGCGAATGGCAACTTCAATACGTATTATTATTACGTAGTCAATAATTATGCCTGCGGCGCCTTGACGAACACGCCTTCGGCTGTTATTGACAATCTGTATCCGAGTACGCCTATTATCAATTATGTAACGGTCAATCCGCTGAATGACATAGTCATAAGTTGGCAGCAAAGCAACTCTGCTGAGGCATTTGGATATATTATTTATTACCTCAACGGTGCTATAGCCACGCCTTTGGATACGGTGTTTGGGGCAGCTACTACGTCCTTCACCGACGCTAACGTCAATGCCGCTGCCGCCACTTATAGCTACACTATCGCCGCTATTGATAGCTGCGGTGAGACGGGGCTTTTCAGCACCACACCCCAAAGCAATATCGTGTTGCAGCAATTGAACACGAACTGCAATACCAACATCGACCTCACTTGGAAAGGCTATGACAATTGGCAGGCAGGCGTTTTGAATTATCAACTATTTGTATCGATCAACAGCGGGCCCTATTTGCTTGCCTATACCACTCCCGATGCTACCGTCAATCAATATACCTACACCCTCGCTAACGATGGCGACAACCTTTGTTTTTATGTAAGTGCAAACAGCAACGACGGCATATCGGTATCGCAGAGCAATCGACTGTGCTTCGTGCTGAGCGCCGTGCAGAGCCCTTCGTTTATGTATTTGCAAAACCTCACTGTAACGCCTAACAACACCGTACAAGCCACGTGGACGTATGATTTGACAGGTGAAATAAAAACTTTTAATTTCAATTATGGGGCTGTCGCTAGCCTGATACAAGTACCACAAACATTGCCATTAGCCAACCCAAATAGCACCACGATATCGAACGCAAGACCCAATGAAAGCAGCGTCAGCGTAAGCCTTACGGCTACCGACTCCTGCGATATAATCAACAGCGGAGGCAAGGGCAAAACGGTGTTTGTGAAAGGAGAAGTGTTCGACAATTTCACAATCAAAATAAATTGGACGTTGTTTGAGTTAGACGATTGCCAAGTGAATAGTTACGATTTGTATCGCGAGACCAACGGCAACACAGCGTACATAGGCAACTTTGAAAGCACCGTTTTTTATTATCAAGACCTAAATGCCTACGCGAGCAGCAGCAACGATAGCATTACTTATTGGGTGGTGGCGAACTATACTGGGTATTTTCCCGACGGCACGGTCAAGCAGCTCAACACCTTCAGCAACCGCGCTTCGTTTGCATTTAACACCAAAATAATCGCCCCTAACACGTTTGCACCCACGGGCATCAACAATGAATTTTTACCCTATTTGCTTTATGCAGACGAATCCACTTATACATTTACAATTATGAACAGATGGGGAGCGGTGGTTTTTGAAAGCAAAAACATCAACCGTGGCTGGGACGGTTTTTATAAAACAGAAATAGCACCGCAAGACGTATATACATGGGTGATAGAGGTTACAGGCCTCAACGGGCAGAAGAAAATAGAAAAAGGCACCGTGCTATTATTACGATAAATCACTACACACAACCCCATTTCAAAGTCCCTTTTGGGATTATATTTTGTATAAAAACAAATAAAAATACATAAATACAAATTTGGGCGTGCCCCCATTTTTTTTAAAATAGTGTCGTGTCCTTTTTATTAAAAAAGGATACGAATGAACTAAAAAAAAGGGGTCGGGCTGCCCGCTGCAATCTTTTGCTCGTGCCTCACAAAAGGATTTACGCTCGCATCCCTCACGCTCAACCTACGGTCGGCACTCGTACCTAACCTGCAATACCGATTAAAAAAAAGAACTGTAATAACAAGCAATATTAACGCCTACTGCCCGTTGAATCAGCAAGCAAACAGCCAATCAACTACTCCAACTCGCTACGCAACTGCCACTTCCACAGCATTATCACAATACCAATAAAAAGCAGTAAAATAAAAACATCGATTAAGGTATAAAGATACCTATCGATTGCCTGCGCTCACGACGCTTTTTAAATAGCAGGATTCAAGTTGTAAATGCAACTTTTTGATTAAAAATTTTGTTAGGTGCTTCAAAGTTAAATCTTTTTCTTGGTCTATCGTTTAGTTGATTTTC
>JAYVJZ010000078.1:0-13279 GCA_043768865.1 Sphingobacteriales bacterium | reverse complement strand
TTGCTCGTCGAGGCTCAGCCATATAAACCACGCTTTGCCAACGATATGATCCTCAGGCACGAACCCCCAAAAACGGCTATCCATTGAGTTGTGGCGGTTGTCACCCATCATCCAATAGTAATCCATTTTGAAGGTATAGGTGGTAGTTTGTGTCCCATTGATAATAAATAGACCATTTTTTTGTTCTAATGTATTGCCTTCATATACTTCGATTATGCGTTGATACAACGGCAATATGCTATCGTTGAGTGTTATAGTTACCCCTTTTTTTGGTATCCAAACAGGGCCATAATTATCGATGCTCCATCCCTGATTTGCAATTTTTTTAGGAAATAAATCCTCCGTTGCTCCTACAGGAAATATCATTTGCTCACATTTCGTTACATAACTCAATTTTTTTATTTTGTTCGCTACAGCTTCGTTTATTATATATCTAAAATTGCCCGCCCGCTTATAAGGTCCTCCTTCCCAAATATGATTTTCAGTTAAAAACTTATTACTGATAGGGGTTCCGTCCGTTTCTATTTCATAGTTCCATTGAGCGTCTTCATGTTTCGCATCGGGCACACCATTGATTATAACTTTGGCATTCACTATTCTCAAACTATCGCCTGGTATAGCGATACATCGTTTTATAAAATTTTCTCGCTTGTCCACGGGTCTATAATCCTCTGTGGGAAAATTAAACACCACAATATCATCATTTTTTATTTTTTGTAAACCAGGCAACCTAAAATAAGGGAGTTTAATGATTTCGCTATAGCAATTCCCGCCAAACAAGGGCCATGAATGATGTCCAAATGGAAATGCAATAGGGGTTTTAGGTGTGCGTGCACCATAATGAAACTTGCTCACAAACAAAAAATCGCCAACCATCAGGGTGCGTTCCATCGATTGTGTAGGTATCGTGTAAGCCTCTACGGCAAAGGTTCTAATGAGAGTAGCTACTACTACAGCGAATACTATCGCATCAAGCCACTCGCGAAGGGCAGTTTTTTTAACAGGGGCTTCATTTGTTTTTTTCTTCCAAAATTTCCAGTTCATTCGTTTATATTTATTGTTTAATTAGTTCAGTTTCAACACATCGCTCATCGTAAATATACCTTTTTTAGTTAGTATCCATTCTGCGGCCAACAGCGCACCTTTAGCAAATCCATCTCTTGTCTTGGCCTCATGTTCAATCCGTATATAATCATCATTACTCTCATACACTACGGTATGCAAGCCATTCACATCTTCTTTACGGTGCGACAAAATTACTAAATTTTTATCCAAATTATCGTTTGTATTTACCCATTTATCTAAACGGTTATTTTTGCGTATAATCGTATCGGCAAGCGTGATAGCAGTGCCGCTTGGAGAATCTTTTTTTTCAAGATGATGTGTTTCTTCTATCAGTACTCGGTAGTTTTGATATTGTTGCATCACCGTCTGCACATAGGCATTGAAATGAAACAATAGATTGACGCCGATGCTAAAATTACTCGCATACAACAACGCACTTTGGTGCAAACTAATGCACGAAGTAGCTTGTAGCAGTTGGTCTAACCAACCTGTAGTGCCCACCACTATTGGTATTTTTAACTCAGCACATAAGCCAATGTTTTTCAAAGCCTGATCGGGTTGCGTAAATTCAATCGCTACATCAGCCTGCTTGAGAAGGTCGATATCAAATTCATTTTTGTTATAATTTGTAATAATAATACATACCTCATGCGAGGTGGTTTCAGTTATGATTCGGTGTATGGTTTTGCCCATTTTGCCGTATCCTATCAATGCGATTTTCATAATAATTCTTTTTTGGTTGTGCTATTTGGAAAAGTCAATATAAATAAAGTGCCGTAGTTAATGTAAGAATTAAAGTGTATCGTACCCTCAGCATTTTCAACCATCGACTTGACCATAGAGAGTCCAATACCCATGCCAGTAGATTTAGTAGAGAAGTGAGGCAGAAATATTTTATCATGCAGTGCTTCCTCAATGCCTGCTCCATTATCTTCTATCGAGATTTCTATGCTTGTTTTATTTTTTGATATTTTGATTACAATATTCCCTTGCTTATTATCCTCTATCGCCTGTATTCCGTTTTTTATTATATTCGTAATAATTCTGTTAAAATGCATTTTGTCGATCAATAATACTACCGGAGTTGCTTCGTCGTGTTGCATCGTAACACTACAATTTTCGTTGTTATACATCTCAGCAATTTGTTGTGTAGCCTCTATTATATTTACGA
Source organism: Sphingobacteriales bacterium (assembly GCA_043768865.1). GTDB lineage: Bacteria > Bacteroidota > Bacteroidia > Chitinophagales > JAYVJZ01 > JAYVJZ01. The sequence continues at coordinate 11,043 of JAYVJZ010000078.1, read as the reverse complement.
GCTCGGGGCAGGCCTCGGGCATTTGAGCAAATTGCGAAAATTGCGAGGCTATCGTCGAGAGCATATCAATTTGTTCTATTAAGTTTTTAGAAAATCTATTCGCAAGTTCGAGTACGTTAGGGTGATTATCTTTGATAGCTTTTTGCAAATATTGCATATTTAATTTCATCGGGGTGAGCGGGTTTTTAATCTCATGTGCCACTTGTTTAGCCATTTCGCTCCACGCTTTTTCTCGTTCATTGCCCGCTAATTTTCGTGCACTTTCTTCTAGTTGATCGACCATTTTGTTATAAGCAGATACCAGGTTGCCAATCTCGTCATTAGCTTGCCACACTAGCTTTGTATTGGTGCTTTGTAGTCTAATTTTTTTAAATTGATTGCTAATAGTTCGTAGCGAATTAGTAAGATTTTGACTTATTAAATAGGTAATAATAATCCCTAAAAGTAAAATAACAATATAAACATTGAAGAGCGATATTAGAAAGCTAGATAGTACGTCGCGGGCTTGTTTTTTTTCATCAAAGTAGGGTATATTCACTATTCCGACTAGTTGATTTTTGTAGTTAATCAATGGTAAATAAATCGATAAATAGGAGAGTTTTCCAATGATTTCTCTGTTGATAAAGATTGATTTTTTTTGATGTATAATTGCATTGTATGCAACATAATTAATTTTAGAAGAGAGTATTCCGTCATTATAAACATCGTTTTGTGAGGCCACGGTCAGCTCGCCGTGAGTATCAAAGAGCGATATATCCACTGACATTTCTTTAGAAGTCAAAAGGACAATCTGTTGAATGCTGTCTTTCAAAAGGTAAAGCAGGCTTGCGTGATCGAGTGTGTCATACGACAATGTATATATTCTGTCTTTGAGTATGTTAGTTGCACTTTTGCTTCGTTCGGTGAGGTTTGTTAATTGTCTTTTGGTGTTTTGATTGAGATAAAACTGCACGCTCACGTAAGTTATAATCACAAATGCGAGGACAAATAAAAACAACAACGATAGTTGTATTTTATTACTAAAATGTGCAAAGTATTTATGATAATAAGAAGTGCTTCCACTTAAAATTTTTAATCCAACATCAAAAGCATAAAACATCGAAACAAATATAAAAAACAGCAAAAACCATAAGCTTAAACGGGATACCAATTCATAAGGCGTATTGCGCTCGAAGGTGATGACACTCACGTTTGTTTTGTTTAAACTCAATATATGTTCATGCGTATCGGTATAAATATTTTTTAAAGTGGGTAATGACGTGCTATCGATCACCCAAGAAAATTCAAAATTATACATATACTCTCCGTTGCAGGTGATTAGTTGATTGTTTTCATAATACGCCGAGGAGTGCGAATAGGTTTTTTTGTTGATTGTATAACGCTCGTCTATCAATAGCTCAGGGTAAAAACTATTGACGTTTTCTTTTTTTGCTTGCACTTCAACCACAACTTTAGCATAACTGTTTTTGTATTTTTTTAATAATAAATAATTTGAAGCAGTAGTGATTTTTGTTTTTACTATATACGAAGTATCAACCACAGGTTTTGTCGAATCAATTTTTAATTGTTCAAATAGTTGCTTGTTTGTAGTTTCAATTAGTTGGTTCGTTGAGCTAATAAGATGAATATTTATATCAAAAACATTCAAGTATGACGATATGTATTTTCGCTTAATCTCATTGGTATAATCTTTGTAATTAGACAACGATGTTTGATTCAAATAATAACTTAAAACAGTGTCCTGCTCTAATTCTTTGAGTGTATTGTTGAGGTAATAATCGAGTATTAAATTATCATCGTCATTACTTTTTTCTGCTAAATTACTCAACACACGTTCTCGTTTTATATCATTGCTTATTTGTACAACCAAAAACACCATAAAACTAAACAAAAATATATGCTGTAGCATACTTTTAAATGTATAGTTTGAGGATTTTTTTTGTATTAATTTTAACGTAAATAATCGGGTTAAAAAAAACCATATAAATGCACAAGTGCCAGTCAGCCAGCTTTGTTGAAGTAGCACTGTGAGACTTATGAACCAAAATAACTGAAAAGACCAGTATGCGATATCATTTATCTTCGACTTAGCGTATAATTTAAAAATATAACTATTAAAAAAAAATAGTGCCGAGCACAATAACATGATTGTTAAATAAACTATCAATAGATTGAAATCATAGTCGTTAGCAGTTTGGAATTGTAACGAAAAGTTTGAATTTAATATAATGCCTGAGAGTGTAATTAATAAGTAAAATATGCCTAAGCTCTGTAACGCACTCAGAACAGTTATTAAAAAAAAATGGGTTGTTTTTTGTTTTGGTTGATAATTAAAATACAACAGCAGGTAGCTTAAAAACAACAAAAATGTAGTGATAATTAGCAAATCGCCAATAGAGGAAAATGTAGCCGTGGCATAGAATATGGGATCAAAAAAAGTAAGCGTATTTAGTTGATACAGATACTTAAAATGATGGCAGTTGTTAAACAATACAAGCCCAATGATGAAAGCAATAATCAACGAAACATAATTAAGCTGATGTGCAAATAATAACCTAAACAGAACAAAAAGTAAATAATATGCACTAGCAAAAAAAAGTATCAACAGCAACAATGAAAACCAGTGAGCGGTGTACGTCTGCATTGTATTCGTTGACAAGTACCCGATAGTTGTATCTTGGTACTTTATCTCTTGGTCATCATTCGATTTTTTAGTTGCTACCAGTGAATACCCTTCGTCTATTGCAATAGGCTCTGCAAATCCAGTTTTGAGGTAGCTATTGCTAAAATTATAATACTCGTACAAGGGTATAATCCCTACAAAATACGTACTGCTATCGATAGTTTTCTTATAATAAACGAGTTGTGAATTGTCTATCGCAACCGCATGTATGCCCTCTAAACTATTTTGTAGATTATATAATGAATAACGCACACTGCCGCTCCAGTAGCGTATCGAGTCGTTTTTGAATAGAACAAAGGGAGCATTTGATTTTTTGAAATTTTGAGCTTGCAGATTATATATCGTAGCCGCATCGTAGTTTGACCAAACTTCAAATTTTTGAATTATTTCATCGAATTGTGAAATATTTTCTTTGATATAATGTGCTATTTTTTGTTTGTTTTTGTTTTCAAAATACAAAAATGGTGTATTGGTTTTTAATACAATAGCATATCCCACAGCAATTGAGAATATCAATATGGCAGCTAACAGCAAGCTATTTTTTCTAATAAACTTCATCTAAATTACAGGCATTTTTTAACAAAAAAAACCCTTCTGTTGCCGAAGGGTTTTCTGTCATTATTACAAAACATAAACTACATTAATGTTGTACTATAAATTTTTTAGCAAATCGCATTTGGTTTTTTGTGTAAGTTAGAAAATATACGCCGTTGCATAAATGCGTGGTGTTAATTTGAACACTATTAGTGGCTGCTTTTGGTGTATCTACTGCTAATAGTTGACCCACATTGTTTCTTACTTCTATGGCATCGAGGGCGATGTTGTCTGTGCTTATCAATGCAATTGATGAGCTTGCAGGATTGGGCCAAAGTTGTGTCATCGCATCGTTATATTCTGTTATTGCACTTGGTTCTATTAAACATAAATCATCGCCTGCGTCAGCATGTGCTCTAAATTCAACCGTGTTATAGTTATGTACTTTAATAAAATTAAACCCAATATCATCACCAGATGTTAAGTTATTGCCCGGTTCTATGTCTTCCATATAGCTGAATGTTAGGTTCGCATCTACATTGCGTGCCAGACTAGGATAGGCTTCTTCTATCTGCCAAGTTTTGGTGAGATTGACGGGACTACTCCAACTCGCCCCATTGTCAGCTGAATACATAGCAAATAGGTCTCTGAAGTTTTGACCGTCTAATTCACTTATCAATGGGCTGTCGGTGGTGTCGTGTGTTACTACAGAATAAGCGAGATATATGTTGCCACTAGCATCAAACCCAAACGTTGGCCAAGCGATAGGGCCCTCGCCGTAATAGGCATCTTTGACTGTGGTAACATTTGAAAAATAAGTGCTACCAAAATATACGGAATCAACCATACAGGTATCATAATCGCCAAGACCAGTGATTATTTGGGTCAATGGTGCCGTCTCGCTCCAATACACAAGTCCTCCGCCTCCCGTAGGAAACGTTGCACAATAGCCATAGTTCAGTGTATCGGTTGTCAATGAGTCGTTGAAGGCTAATGCTAACGTCCAAGAACAATGTATTTTGTTGTTGTTATCTATTGCTATTGCAAGTGAGCCATTGTTAACAAACACTGCATCTAACGAATTGAATAAGCCATCGCTATTGCTGTCGTCCATACTACCATCACTATTATTATCAGGAAATACTTGGTCTTTGAATGCCGCAATTGGAAAACTATCTAAGATTGTTTTGGTGAAACTCACGCCATAATCGATTGATTTCCATATCGCTACATCTCTCCCTAATCCTCCCATTAGTATCGCCACTATCGAATCTTTGGCTTCTATAGCGTAGGCCTCGCCGCCGCCGCCTAGGTAGTATCTCGTTGAATCATAGCCTGTCAGGGTAATATGGTCATTCACAAATGTCAAGCCCCCGTCTGTAGAACGAGAGTAATATGTGGGGTCTAATACGCCTGACCCTGGGTGCTTATAATTTTCAACAGGCACTGCTGCAGTTGAACCATTGAAGCAATTATTTAACACATATATATTGTTGCCCGAGGCTGCTACTCTGTTCCATATCGAATATTCGATATCTGAATTATTAACGCAAATACTGTCGTAATCTTGCTGCACCCATGTGTTAGAACCCCAAGTAGTGGAATTTATTCCATATATATTTTTTGATATAGCCCCATGACTAAATATCCGTTCGCCTCCCGTTGTGTTCAAGCACATATCCGGAAAACCGGTTCGTACACTTTCTATTCTAATAGTTGGTTCGGGCAGCCACGTGGTACCGTTGTAATAGTTGTAGCCCGTGCCACGGTTAGGAAAACCTGTATTGCCGTCTGGCGAAAAGTTCCAACATGCAGCTATTGTTCCGTCTAATTTTTTTATTATTCTACGACCTATTGAGTTGTTAGAAAGGAGGTCATATTGAGTTTGACCAATCTGCGTACCAAGCGGAGCGGCACTAGCTGCTATAGTTGAATGTGTGTAAACATTTGACTCTTTTTTAGTGCCGTTGGTGTAATGTTTTTTTTGTGAAACATTAAAATCTCGTGTAGCCATTTTCGATTTCATTGCCTGTGGCAATTCATAAAATGATTGTTGTGCTGAACTGTAAATCGTTATCAACATCAAAAGTAAAATTAGAGTACTATTTTTTTTCATTGTGTATTTATTTAAGTGTTAAAGATACTACAATTATGATAACTACAAAAAAAGTACATTACATATTTTGTTTAATTTCTTTTAATTTTTGTTTGGTGTGTAATCCAAAATCGCCTTTCATCATCCAATCGTAATATTGTGGCTCTACTTGCAACACATCTTTTACGGGTTTGCCTTTGTGTTTACCAAAATTAAATATCGCAATTCCGTCTTTCATTACCATGCGCCGTGAGGTGTCCACCATGCTTTCCATGCCACCTAGTTCGGCCACTGTTTCATAATTATCCTGCAAAGTATCATTATATTTTATTAATTGAGCTTTGAATACTTCATAGGTTGCAACTACATCAGCCTCTGCGGAGTGAGCGTTTTCGAGTGTTTTATTACAATAAAATGACACTGCAGTTGCTAGGTCACGTTTTTCAAAATGTTTGTATATACGCATCACATCAATACATTTTCTATTGTCAATATTGAATGCTATGCCGCATCGCATGAATTCTTCGATGAGCACGGGGATGTCAAAGCCATTGCTGTTGTAGCCGGCTAAGTCGCTATCGCCGATGAATTCTAATAGTTCATTTGCGACCAATGCAAAAGTAGGGCAATCGACAACGTCCATATTGCCAATGCCATGTATAGCGGTCGATTGCGGAGGTATAGGTAGGGTAGGGTTGAGTCGCATCGTTTTTATCAAAGTTTCACCGTTCGGCAAGTGTTTCAACATACTCAGCTCTACAATCCTGTCTGAGCTTGTGTTGATGCCTGTAGTTTCTAAATCGAAAAACAAAATAGGTCTTTTAATGGATAACATTGGGTTTTGGGTTTTATTATTTATATATTTTTGTTAATCAATTTTTGGTTTTATAAACCAATTGTCGTTCATGCTAATACCAAAGTGTATCCTAAAATAGGTCTCTCTAATTAATTGTGCATCATTATTACCCCTAAAACCAAGTTCAAAGGCTGTGTTGATGCGTGTTGCCATTTTTTTAAGTGGAAATCCCATGCCGTAGCTAATCCCTGCTTCACTTATTTTTGTGTTGTTCAAATCGTTCAATTGCCATTTGCCAGTCGAATAATTCACCCCAAATCGGTACGCAATTTTTTTAGTATATCCTTTTATCGATTTGATGTCGGGGATATATTCTAAACCCGCAGCTATTACAGTTTCGTTGCTAAACAAATCGGCACTACCATTTTTTCTATACTTTTTCCATTGCGTATGTTCTGCATTTATTCCGATAGTATAATTATCAAGTTTATTATAACTAAGCCCCAACGAAAAACTTTGAGGCATCGAAATATTCCCTTTTATTTCTTTGTCGCTATATATAGTATCGGGCCTGTTGGCATTAGAATAATCCACTCCACCAAGTACATTATAATTAAATCGAATCCAATCATTGTCAGTCAATATCGTGTATTTTGATGACGAAGTATAGGTCGCACCAATAGTTAATGCACGTTTTTGCTCATCAATTTTACTAAAAATATGTTCATATAAAGCACCTATTTTTATTTGTGTACCTCTGACATTTGTTTTTGACAATTTTTCAGTGTTAGCTATCAAGTTTGTATCACCAAATTCCGCAAATGCGTTATAATCTATATTACCAATTGTGTAATAAATGTTAGCCCCAATAGTTAGCCCCTTGATTACGTCATACGCTCCTCCAATGAATAACTGATTGACATTGCCTTTCCCTTCTTTTCTGATATTATAATCTCCCACGAGTGTATCTGAATAATTCTGAATTATATTATATCCAACATGGCTATATGGTACAAAACCAAATGCCATACCGCCTTTTTTTGTAACGGGCAACCCGGCAACAAAATACGATATAGAGGCATCGCCAGAGCGCACTTGCACCGTGTCTGATTGTAAAACAGAAATATTGCTACGTCCACCAAATTCAAAATTAGTAAAACTTAAACTACTGTATGAAGCAGGATTGGCAAAATTCAAATACAGAGGGTGATGAAGCGATGCCCCGAGTCCGCCCATGCCGATACTTTGATAATTGTTGTGGCGAAATATATCTCCTAACCCTATACGAGAGTAAGGGATATTGTCAGTGCTCTGTGCGTATGTTGCTTGTGCTGATACCAACAAAAAAGAAAAAAAAAATAGTCTAAACATTGTATTTTAATATTATATGAGCACCCAATAGTACCCAATTCGGTTGTGCAAAGGTGCAATATTTTAAGGACTTATCAAACAGTGGTGCGTCGCCACCAGTAAGTATTATTTGTAGGTCTTCATATTCGTTTTTGTATAATTCTATAAATCCATTTATTTCGTTTATAATACCTTGCACTATGCCAGTGTTGATGCAGGTCTGTGTTGTATTACCATAAAACGATGTGAGGCTGCTATAAGTTACAACGGGCAGTTTGATTGTGTTTTGTGCCATAACTTGATAGCGCATGAGCAGCCCAGGACTGATACTACCTCCCACGTATTCTGTTTTTTTGTTTATTAAATCATACTTTATGCACGTGCCGCAATCTATCACGAGTACGTTCTTGTTTTTATAATTTAAGGTTGAAGCAACTGCACTACAAAGCCTGTCCACTCCTAATGTTAACGGGGTTTTATATAAATTAATAATTGGAACGATTAATGAACTATGTATAGTTATTACTTTTACTTCATCTGGTATTTTATTTAAAAATGAGGTTAATGCAGTAGGTGTATTTTGCACATTTATAATACCTATTTTACAGCAATTATACTTCTCTAAAATAATTTTAATTTCATCAAAACTTAGTTCAGTTGCACTAAAAAGGCAGTCGTCATGTTGGTCGAATACACCAACTTTAGTTCTGGTGTTACCAATATCAAGCAGCAAAGCATTCATCATCTTTACTTTGTTTTAATGTTTATCTCAGAGCAGTTTTGCTTATTAGTAAATAATAAAAGGGCACTTATCACTTTTTCTTCTGTGGCAGCTTTTATAGGAGCTGGCCCCGGGTTGTCTTTGTTATATTTTAAATTATTCAAAAATACTTTCCCATTCTCCCAAATATATTCTGCATCACCAAATTGTACTTTCTGGTATTTTTCGTTTACTTTATTAAACGTAACTTGTAACGTTTTAGTCTCGTAGTCGTGGCCTTTTGGCAATTTGATACTTACATTGTAACTGCCTTCGTATTTTTTTTCGATTTTGCAATCACAATCAAGATTATATATTTCCGTTCTAGTTTCAATCGTTTGTGCTTTAAATATTTTCCATTTACCTTGACGTTTAAAAAAATAAAATGTCCTGATTTGATTGCCTTTATAAGCTACTTTGCCGTTGCGGGAGATTGTAAATTCCGTCTCATGTATGCAATAGGAGAGACGTTCGCCGCAGTCTGATTTCAATATTTTTTTTAAATTATAATTGATGCCAATCTGTGTGTTATCAATAAATCGTTCGCATTGCTGTTTGAAGGTTTGATAATTTTCTCTTAATATTTTTGCATCTTCGTCTATGCCCATTAATATTTTCTCTTCTTTGTACGAGGTGTCAATATGTGAGAGTATCAAGTTGATATTAGCGGGATTTTCAAGCCTCGATGCTGCCGTTACTATTTCTTTTACTATACTTTCAATCTCATAGCAAGCACTACTCGTTGTCGTAATTTCTGCTTTTTTTGCTTGTCCAAACCCATCTATAGGTATCAAAAATAGTAACAATGCAATTAAACAGCTCGGATAGCAACTATTTTTCAATTTCATATTTTATACATTTAGTTCGATTAAATCAAAGCAAATGTACAAAATCAGCGAAAAAGAAAGGTTAAAATGAAATGACAATATAATTTAATCTAACCTCAATTGACAGGGGCGATAGCGGCTTGAAGCACTTTTTTTATTGCTCCTTCTTCATGCACAAAAGCCACGACGTTACTGTTATTCATGTTCCAACCTGTTGGGATATACAATTCAAACTCCTTTAAATACAACCTGCCAAGCGTGTTCTGTGCACTCAAAGCTGTGCCGTTGTAGGAGGTAAACATATCTCGTAGCACAAATTCATGATCATATTCATTGTTAATGCCTGCCGATGTTTCTTGCGGGGCTATAATATGATCTTCTTGCAACATCACACTCAGCTTTAAAGTTGAAGTATAACTCGACAGTAGCACTACTGTTATTTTTGTTTTTAGTTTTGTTACAGTCCCACTATCCGTTACTATAGGAGTAGCGTCATAGTTGTTTTTAATAGTTATCAATACATCAGGGCTTTGTGATAATTGTGAAATTACGGTGCTTCCCCAACTCGCTGCGTTGTTTATAATAGTACCGCTTACAGCTACTCTATCTACACTAGCTGCCGGCCAAGCAGGGGCAGGTCCTAAGTAGTTATCCAAAGCAACTCCTTCGTTTATCTGTAAATTATTCCAACTTGCAGGTGGTGCAATAGGATAAGAATGTATAGCCATCACAATCACACTGTCGTCATGCAACTCATGAAGCGCCTTCGTTACCAAGTGTCCGTTTGGGCAATTCACACATTTCATACCCGTGAATTCTTCAATCAATACCACTTTATGCGTTGCCATAGGAGGCGTAGAAAGCAGCGCAGTAGAGTCGAGCAATGCCGTGTTGATTGGCGTAAAATCAATAGCCGGAGGTATCTCTTCGCAAGACGATGCCGCCCCAATAGTCAAACCAAACAGCAAATAAGCAACTATTTTTTTCATGTAGTACTATTTATTTAAAATCATAACGAGTATTCGCTCAACAACGCCTTGTTTTTGTTAAAATCACTTAACACTTTCGTTTCCATATCTTTGTATTCTTGCAAGTCTTTCGTAATTGATTTATGCGCTTTGCCATACCAACGTATCATCTTGTTGTCGTCAAAAAACATCTCATAATTAGGCATTTCGGCACCACTATAAATAGCACCAAACAATAAACCATCTTCAAAATAATATTGATAAAAATTCTTTTTGCGGACTAAAGAAGGGTGATTTTCAATTGCAACAACTTTAATGATTTTTTTGGTAAGTGAATCTACAAACAAATTAAACTCACCATTCTCGCTTTTCACATTAGTTATATAACATTTCAAAGTAGATTGTGTGTTTATAGCTAGTCTTTTTTCTAACAAACTAGTTACCAATTTTTCTGTCGAGGCGTCGTCTTTGTTGATTGGGTTCGCTATCAGATTGGTATCGTTTGCAATTACTTTATTGCCTAGTTCAGCTAGGCTGTCATTTGATGCACTCAATGATATTGAAGGGGTATCTATACGCTCGTTTTTGCACGATTGTGCTGTTATTATGATTACAAAAAATAGAAGAATACGGCTCATTGTTGTCTTATTTATTATTATTTTTTTTTTTACTATTAATTCAAGCAAATATACAACTCTTGAACAATCTTGCATTTGTGTTAGTACAATATTTAATACAAAAAAAAAGCAAGTCCAATATCTATTGAACTTGCCATCATTCGATTTTATTCACTTTTTTATTTGATTGAATTATTTAAACGCATCACAGTTATCAATAAAATAATGTTTATTTAGTTTTAACAATTTTTTCAGTAAATGATTCTCCGTCAAAATCAAAACGCACAAAGTAGGTGCCTCTCGCCCAGCGCTCGATAGGCAAAGAAAAACTCAATGAATTAGAAGCTAAAATATAATGATTAATTAATTGTCCAATTTCATTATAAATATAAACTGAATTGAAATACCCAGCG
>JAYVJZ010000077.1:0-6484 GCA_043768865.1 Sphingobacteriales bacterium | reverse complement strand
AAGTCAGGATTTTGCTTTTTGGCAAAACTAAACTCCCGCAAACGCCCTCGTATTCTATCTTCAGCGTTTTCTCGTATCGAGCAAGTGTTGATTAAAATCAAATCAGCATCTAGGTATGAAGCCGTGTTTACCATGCCTTCGCCTATCAAAATAGAAGCTACGACCTCCGAATCATTGAAATTCATCGCACAACCATAACTCTCCAAATAAAATTTTTTAGCATCGGGGTTGCGATCCAACGCAGAGCCAAGATAGGCCTCTCCTTGACGTTGTTCATTGTGGTCTTTTAAGCCAACCGTGAGGCCTGATTGAGTGTAAGTGGTATTCGGCATTATTTTGAACTACTTATTGTTTGATACAATATAAAAAAAAGAGATACGAAAGTACGCATAAACCCCCAACTAAAATTTAGATTCCAAAAGAAAAAAGTTCATTAGTATATTAAAAAAAACTTACTTCATTAAAAAAACAGTTATTTCATGTTGCTTTTTCATTGTCCAATACATTGCCGCTTCTCGCTCGGGCTCGGGGATATTATCGATTTATTCAACCTACGCTATTGCCCTAATTGAACATCGGCAGGCAGTATCTTGTGTGGTACTTAGCTTTTATATTAAACTTCGACTAGCTGCAGTGAGGAGAGTGTGGCTGTTATCAAAATGCGTTTTTTGATAGCACGACATCAATGCATTATTCTGCGTATCGAAATATAGGTAAGGCAGCCTACTTTTTTGTTTCAACACCAACTGTATAACTACATTTGCTCACTCTTAAATATAGTGTTTGATTGAGCACATTGAAGGCGAAACAACCTACTCAACATCTTCAACATCTACCAAACACTATGTTCGCAACTACCCCCATTTTTTGATTTTATAATAGTGCTGCAATGCACTTCCAAAATTGTGATAGAGCCTCGCTACGCCTGGCATCATACTACCCTCAAAATCAAGCAGAGTAGGTGTAGAGGCGTATTTCATAATCAAACTATGCAACAAAAAAGCTGTCGCACTGTTTTTAAGCCCTGCTTGGCTAGCGCCGTTTAGTAGATTAAGATACGTATTGCTATTGCTGACCCAAAAGACACACGCAAGGCAGACCTCCCCTTCGTAGAGCCCAAAGGCAACGCCAACATTTCGCTTGAGCAACGTATTGATAACTTCAAAATGATTTCGAAGCGGATAGGCATAACGTGGGTTCGCTTTGAGTAGGTCATACACTGTATGAGAGGGAATAACGGCGATGTGCCATGGTTTTTTTTCAGCACTTTTCATCAAACTCAAAAATTTCTTTTTATACTTGCTATTCAACAATTCGGCACTATGATTAAGGTCAAGCACGTAGTTATTTTGTGTGCTTATTTGGTAGCCATTCGTCGGGACATGAATCGGATTTATTTTCATATCCACTATAAAATATTGCTTGGCTAGTAGCCTAAAAAAAGCGTCTGTATTTGCTAGAGGCACACACGCAAATACACCGCCTTGTTGCACTAGTGGAGGCTGCAGTGCTGCCGACAGCAATCCCCACTTGCGTGTGGCAAATATTGGAACTATAGCAACGTATGCCCCACATTCATTGACTTGCACGATTGCATTTAATTTTTTTTGGGTTACACATTCCCAATAAGCAAAGCTACAAGTGGGGTTGCTGTAAGTACAGGCATCCATGCACGTGTCCCATTTTTTGGGGTCTATATATTGATAAGTTAGATGTTGTATCATAGTGCACTATCGATAGCGAGTTGGTGTAGCTTTTGCCAGCCTTGCCAGCCAAAGACCTCGCCTAAGCTAGAGTTGTGCCAAACGGATACAAATATACCATTTACTTTTCTAGTGTTGCGCATCAGGCTGATAATAGTGGTCAATGCTGCGTCTGTACTCAGTTGAAGGTGGGTGTGCAGTGCCGTGTCCATGTACATGAAAGGGTGTAGGCGCAATCTGGTGGTCGCATTGGCTTTTATATCAAACCAAAGAAATGATTGTGCTACGCCGGCCCTGAACCCGACAGTTCGGCTATAGCCCATGCTATAATCGTGCTGTATGCCAATGGCTGCAAGGCGTTGATAGGTTTCGGGCAATTGTAAGTACAGGTAATGCTGTCGGCTAGTGGTAATGCTTTTGTGGCTTTCGGCGGATTGGTGTGGGCTATTCACGGCCTTGTTGGTGGGTTGGGCGGTGTTGATAGTAGCTTCGAGGGCTTGCTTTTCGTTTTTTAGAATGATAGCGTCGTGGTTGCTGTGGTAAGATGGGTGAAGCCCAATAGCTGTGTTACGGGCACGTAGCACTTCGTAGATAGAGGATTGAAAATCGGGGTGGTGGGTGCTGAGGCTGTTGTCTATCTTGGTGGTGCGATTGCCGACGTGGAAAAAAAACCGCACTTCGCTCACGGCAGCGGTACATTTGCATAGATATTCAAAGTTGTACCAAGGGTCGAGCAGTTGTTGATTATATACTGCCTTGCGCAGGGCAGCTTGTGTTGGATTGAACAGGTACTCTTGTGTATATCTTAGATAATGTAGGTGCCACGGCTTGTTTTTGAAGGCATGGTGGTGGTCGATGTCGTAGGTATGAATATACTGATAGGTGTGTGTTTTGAATTCGATGTGAGGGAAATATTGTTCGATGTGTGCTTGTAGTAGCTGGCACCAATAGTGCACTATGGGTTGGTCTAAGAACTGCTGTTGGTGGGCGATTGATAGTTTATAATCGTAGAAGGGAGTGGTGCTATGATACTCTTCATAACGACTGAGTAGGTAGAAAATGGCACTGAATACGTCGAAGCCTAATTCGGTATTGTGTTGTGCAAAGAGTAGCTTGACGTTGGTGCTGTGTGTGGCTACTGATATGTCTATCGGGTCGGTATGGGTGGTGGCTAGAAGCCCGTGTGGGAGTATGTTGGGTGTGTTGGCGAACACTTCGTTGCTGTAGTTGAGCTTGGCTACAAAATTACCAACAAAGGCGGCTCGATTGGTAGTGAGCTGGTAGGTAGTAGGTAGCAGTTCGTCAAAGATGGTTTGCAGGGTGTATTGCAAACGTGGTGTGATATGTGGGGTGTAGATGAGCAGCATGGTTGGGTGGGGTGAGGGTTGGCGTAGCCGCATGAGGCCCTTAGGTGTAGCTCTTTTTTGTTTTTTTTGTTGAATGTTGGGGTTGTCTGTTATGGGTTTTCAAAAAAAACAAAAAAAGCGGGAACCGAGGGCCGACCCCGCATCTATACTGTTTGGGGCGATTAGCGGTAGTATTTTATTTGCGGGGGCATGCACAGATTTGTATTTTGGATTTGATGTAACTATTAATGAAACAAATTTAGTTTTATTTTTTGAGAATAAATAATGAAATTGGGGTTGTGCTTATTTGGTTTATTCGTTTACTTTTGTGGGTACATTTAAACATTTACTAATTATGAATTATCGTAGGTTGGGCAAAGCTGGAATACAATTGAGCGAGCTGTCATTGGGCTCTTGGGTTACGTTTGGGTCGCAGATAGGCGATGATGTTGCTCAAAAACTCATGAAGTTAGCGTATGACAATGGGGTTAATTTTTTTGATAATGCGGAGAGTTATTCGGGGCTGAAGAGTGAGTATGTGATGGGGTATTTGTTGAAGCAATTTGGCTGGCATCGGAGTACGTTTGTGATATCGTCGAAGGTGTTTTGGGGTGGGAAGTTGCCGAACCAAACGGGGCTGAGTCGCAAGCATATTGTGGAGGCTTGTCATGGTGCATTGGAGCGATTTAGAACGGATTATTTGGATTTATTTTTTTGTCACAGGCCCGACCCGAACACGTCTATCGAGGAGACGGTGTATGCGATGAGCGACTTGGTGCGGCAGGGCAAAGTGTTGTATTGGGGTACGAGTGAGTGGAGTGCGGCGCAGATACAGGAGGCGTTTGATATTGCTAAGAAGAATTATTTGGTGGCGCCGAGCATGGAGCAGCCGCAGTATAATCTGCTGCACCGGGAGCGGGTAGAGACGGAGTATGCTTCGCTGTATGATGCCGCTGGTGTGGGTTTGGGTACTACTGTTTGGAGTCCGTTGGCGTCGGGTCTGCTGACGGGGAAGTACCTTGACGGCCACCCTGACGATACGCGTACGTCGCGGCCTGGCATGGAGTGGCTCAAGGAGCAGTTTGTAGCGGAGGAGCTGCATTGGAAGCGTGAGGCGGTGAAGGGCGTAAAGTTAGTGGCGGAAGGCCTTGGAGTGAGTATGGCGGCGCTGTCATTGGCGTGGTGTTTAAAAAACCCAAATGTGAGCACGGTGATATTGGGTGCTACCAAAGAGGAGCAATTGGTGGAGAATTTGAAATCCTTAGCGGTAGTACCGATGCTGACAGCGGAGGTGATGCAGCAGCTGAACGGATTGGCTAAGGGGGCATAACTATAAATTTTATTGCGATGAAAATAAGTGGTTTTACGATGGTTCGCAATGCGACAAAGTATTACTTCCCAATCAAAGAGAGCATTGCTAGTGCGCTACCGTTGGTTGATGAGTTTATCGTTGCCCTAGGCAAGGGTGATGTTGATGACGCAACGCGGGAGCAGCTACTTTCATTGAATAGCCCGAAGATAAGGATAATCGATCGGGTTTGGAATGAGGCTGATTTTGCTGATGGCAAGGTGTTCGCCGATGAGACTACCTTTGCATTGAGTGAATGCACGGGCGATTGGTGTTTGTATTTGCAAGCAGATGAAGTGCTGCATGAGCAGGATATTACGGCGATAAAGAAGGCTTGTTTATTGCACAATGACAACACAAACGTCGATGGATTATTGTTCGATTATTTTCACTTTTGGGGGGATTATGAGCATTATTTGCCGTACCACGGTTGGTACAAAAAGGAGATACGTATAGTGCGTAACTTTGCAGATATCGTAAGCTACAAAGATGCTCAATCGTTTAGAAAAAAAAATGGCGTTAAGCTCAACGTGGCTTGCGTGGCGGCACATGTGTATCATTATGGCTGGGTGCGTCCGCCGAGCACGATGAAGCGTAAAAAAACGGAGCAGGACAATATACATCATCCGAGTAGAAAATTGGCAGTTGCTGACAGCGATGCGTTGGCTAATTTCAACTACGGTGCGATGGGCAAAGTGCCTATTTATAAAGGCACGCATCCTGCTACTATGGCTATCAAAATTGCTTCTATAGACTGGCAGCTCCAATTGAACTATACCAAATATGCGTTACTCAATCGACCTAAAATGAAACATGAGCGTCTTAAATATCGATTGCTCACAAGGCTTGAAAACCTATTGGGCGTTCAATTGGGGGGATATAGCAATTGGCGTATCTGCAAATATTGCAAAAAGTAGCTGCAGAAAAAAAATTGGTATAAGCGGGTGCTTTTTTAGTGTTTTAACTTATACGCCGTGCAGTTACTTCGACTCTGACGGTCAATACTTTTATTTAAAACTGCCGCCTATTTATAGGTTAATCTTATAGCATCGAGGCTGTATTTCGCTTGGCACATTTTATTATTTTCTTTGCAATTAGCACTGTTTTTTTTGTTTTGATTGGTTATAATTACAACACTACTTCAACTTTGAGAGGGTACACACTATTTGTACAAATAATGAAAATAGATAGATGACGGCGCCTTGTGATATGCATTAATTATCGAAATAACTATAAAAACCAATGAGAATAACAGCAACGAAAGACACCGGCACAGTGTATTGTTTTTGATGTGAGGCAATGATAATTTTACAATAAAAATGGTTTATTAATGCAACAACATAAACGTTGTATGCCATTTTAAGACAACCCTATACCAACAGACCGTTGGACGAAAAACTCAACAATTTGACATCAAACCCGAACAAAAAATGTAACTTTGTGGAAATATGAATTTGAATGGAAGTAGCAATAAAAAGTATCACAAAAAATAAATTTGGGCAATATTTCACACCAGAAATAGTCGCTAACTTTATGATTGAATTGGCGGACATTTCGGCAAATTCAAGCATATTAGAGCCGTCTTGTGGAGAAGGAATTTTTTTAAAGTTATTACACCACAAGGGATTTGACAATTTGACGGCTTTTGAGATAGACTCAGCATTGGCACAAGACTTCTCAAATGTTCGTTACGAAAGTTTCATTTCAGCAAAAATTTCTACAAAATTTGACTTAATCATAGGTAATCCCCCGTATATCCGTTGGAAAAATTTAGAAGACGATTTAAAGCAAGAATTATCTTCAAATCCAATTTGGAACAAGTATTTCAATAGCCTTTGCGACTATTTATATATTTTCATTCTCAAATCTATTGAATTGTTGAATGAAAACGGACAATTAATTTTTATTTGCCCTGAATATTGGATGAATACAACTCATTCAATTTCGCTTCGCAATTACATGGTTGCGAATGGATATTTTGAAGAAATTTATCATTTTAACGAAACCCCAATTTTTGACAAAGTAACTGTTTCGATTGTGATTTTCAAGTTTGTAAAAACCAAACAGAAATCGGAGAAAATTAAAGT
>JAYVJZ010000076.1:0-10736 GCA_043768865.1 Sphingobacteriales bacterium | reverse complement strand
AATGCAGGAAAAACATGAAGTGCTAATGCTTGTTTAACTTGCGGGTTTTCTAAAATTCCTTCCGCTATCATTATACTTGCCCCCCCAGGATTTTTTTCTTCGCCGGGCTGAAATATCAATTTGAAAGTACCTTTAAATTTTGATTTTAATTCAAACAAAATCTGTGCAACGCCCAAGAGATTTGCAGTATGAAAATCATGTCCGCAAGCATGCATAATTCCATCGTTTTTCGACTTATATTCTACCTCATTGGTTTCATGTATCGGCAATGCGTCCATGTCTGCCCTCAACGCAATGCAATCACCCTCTTCTGCACCGTGTATCAATGCGACTACACCCGTATTTGCCATTTTTTTTATATCAACAATACCTATTTTTTTTAGTTGATTAATCACCAATTGTTGTGTTTCAAATTCTTTGTAGCTAAGCTCTGGATTTTGATGTAATAAACACCTAAGCTGCCATGTTGCCTCTGCTGTATTTTCCACTTTATGTGTTATTATATTTATTAAATCATTCATTTAATATAATTTTAAAATTCGTCCTTTTTTCATTTTTTCTTCCATCGCTTTGCGTGTTTTCCCTTTTATATATCCTCGTATGTATTTTTCAATCATCAAAGTTGCTATTGGAGCCGCCCACTTCGCCCCAAATCCTGAATTTTCTACCACTACCGCTATTGCTATCTCTGGATTATCTTTAGGTGCAAATGCGACAAACCAACTGTGGTCTTCGCCATGCGGATTCTGAGCCGTACCCGTTTTGCCAGCCATTGTGATGCTATCAGGTCGTGCTACTCGCTTGGCAGTACCATATTTCAAAGCACCTTCCATGCCCACCTTCAACGAGTTATAAAACAATGTATCGGTAATGCGTGTTATATGTTTGAACAATTTTTCTTTCAATGCAAGGCTATCCCCAATAACCGCTTTGACAAGATGCGGAGTTATCCAACTACCATTATTCGCAATAGAAGCCGTTATATTAGCCATCTGCAACGGAGTAGCGAGCATCTCACCCTGACCGATGCCTAGCGATATTATAGTAGTAGCTTTCCATTCTCCCACGCCAATCATTTTGTCATAATACGACGTGCTAGGCACATTGCCATCTGCTTCGTTTTTCAAATCAATACCAGTTTTTACTCCTAAGCCCCACTCGTGTAGATGCTCTCGCCAATTGCTATAAGCCTCAGTTATGCTCCTCGTACTATCATTTTGTATCACTAGTTTGAACAATTGACAGAAGTATGAATTGCAAGAAAGTGCGGTAGCAATTTTTAAATTACTAGCGTAAGGATGACCATGGCAGCCTACAACATGATTGCCCAAACGATACCCACCACCACACCCAAATCCATATTGCGTTGTAACCAAGTGCTCTTGCAACGCTATCAAACCCATTAGTGGTTTGAACGTAGAGCCAGGAGGATATTCACCCGCTAAAGGTCTGTTTATAAGGGGCTTGCCGATGCTGTCGTCTAATAATTTTTTATAATTATTGCCTCTGCTCCAACCCGTTAATAAATTGGGATCAAAGCTCGGGGAACTTACAAATGACAGTACTTCGCCAGTTTTAGGCTCTATTGCAACTATACTTCCTACTTTGCCTTTCATCAGTTCTTCGCCAAATGTTTGCAATTCAATATCCAACGTACATATCAAATCGTTTCCTGCTTTTGGTATGGTATCCATTTGCCCATTCAAATAACTTCCTTTTTCTCTATTGAATCTATCTACTTGTATATAACGAACCCCACGTGTGCCGCGTATCTGCTGCTCATAACTCAGCTCCAATCCGCTCACGCCTATATAATCGCCCAATTGATAATAATTACTTTTTTTGATATCGTTTGGAGTTACCTCACTTATGTATCCTAATACATGTGCAGCACTTCTATATGGATATGACCTTACACTCCTTGCCTCGGCCGTAAAACCGGTGAATTGAAACAAATATTCCTGCAAGTTTGCAAAAACATTTTGTGGTATTTGTTTTAAAAATAAAGTTGGCAAAAAACGTGAATGTGCAACCGCTTCTTTTGTCTTTGACATAAAAAAGGTGGTATCAATATTTAGCAGTTTGCAGAACAATAGCGTATCCAATTCTTTGACTTGCTTCGGGGTAATGTATAAATCATACACCACTTCGTTATTCACTATTAGCTTGCCTTTGCGGTCGAATATCATTCCCCTCGATGGGTAATTGATGATACGCTTTACAGCATTGCTTTGTGCTTGATTAGCATAACTCTTTTGCAATACTTGCAATGAAAATAATCTAAAAATATACACTGCCCCAATCAGTATAAATAAGGCAAATAAGGGAATATAGCGAATGTTTTTTTCCAATTAAATAATATATTTTACAAATGTAAATACGAATTGAATAGCACAGGTGTTAGAATAAAATAAAAGGGTAATAAAACTTAAATTCAGTTGTACATATTTGCTCTAAAGTAGTTGTGTAGTTTTGATTTTTTATTTTCATTTTAATTTTTAGACTGTAATTTATGTTAGTTTTGTACAAATGAATTATTTTATAAGTATTATTTTTTTAGTTTTTATTTCATTCAAATCGAACGCTCAAGTCAATATACGAGACAGTGTCGAGACCGTTTGGATGATTAATGGCGGCTTTGCATTTCATCTGCCAATAGGAGTGATGAGCGAGCGGTATGGCAACAGCACTAATATTTTTGTTGGGGGTTCATACAAAACTAAACAAAACTATTGGTGGGGGGCGGAGGGAGGACTTTTTTTTAGTAATATTATTAACGAAAATAATTTATTAGAAAATCTCACCAACTCATCGGGGTTTATATCTAGCGATGACGGCACGCCTGTCGATTTGGTTTTAACAGAGCGTGGATTGATGTTCTCAGCCCATGTCGGCAAAATATTACCCTTTAAAATATACAACAAAAATTCAGGTATTTTTTTGCAATTAGGAGCAGGATATATGCAACACAAGATACGTTTTGATGCCAAAGTGGGATCGCTCAATCGGCTACAAAAGCCATTTAGCAAAGGGTACGACCGGCTCTGTAGTGGGCTACAATTACACCAACAATTGGGGTTAATTTTTTTGCACAATAAGCGTAAATTCAACTTCAAAGCAGGGTTAGACTTACACCAAGGTTTCACTCGCAGCCGAAGAACTATAGATTACGACACGGGTGTATATGATGCTAGAAAAAGAGTTGACGTACTTATAGGGCCTTTTTTTACCTGGATTTTACCCGTTTACAACAAGGTTGAAAACAAAATATATTATCGATAATCTTATATTTGAATGGTACTTTTTATATACAATCTTTTAGTAAAATTATCCAACGTTTTATTGCCTTTTCTTGGATATTTTAACGCTAAAATAAAAGCAGTTGTCGAAGGGAGAAATGAAACAATGCGTACCTTCACTAATAAAACAATATCGATAAAAGCGAAAAAAAATATATGGTTGCATTGTGCTTCTTTGGGTGAATTTGATCAAGGAAAACCAGTAATAGAAAGACTTATAGAGAATAATGAGTACGAACTGTACATCAGCTTTTTTTCTCCATCGGGTTATATTAACAAAAAAAAATACTCAAAAGCAAAAGAAATATTCTACTTGCCATCAGATACCAAAGCCAATGCTAGAGCACTTTTAGATTATATTCAGCCCGACATAGTGTTATTTGTTAAATATGAAATTTGGTATCATTTCATTAACGAAACAATTAAAAACAAGACACCAATATTTTTAATAAGTGCCGTGATGAATGCGTCTAGTTTTTATTTTAATACGTTCGCATCGCCTTGGTATGACGTAGTTTCAAGGTTAGATATGATATTTTTGCAAGATCTCAAAAGCCTGGATATTTCCAAATCTAAAGCATTGAAAAATTGCATACTCACGGGTGATACACGCTTTGATTCTGTAATAAAAACCGCTGAATCAGCCTACGAAAATAAAATTCTAAATGCAATCGCACAGCAGCATAAGACTATATGTTTTGGGAGTTGTTGGCAAGAGGAGTTAGATATATTTTATGAAATGATTGGGTTGAATAGCTTCAAAGATTGGACTTTTATCATAGCTCCGCACGAATTAAAATTAGTAGCATCAATACAATTGCAGCTTAAAAAAAGAGATATTCAATACTATTTACAAAGCCAAGAATCTGATTTTATTCATACAATTTCCAACGCTACTGTTCTAATTGTAGATACGATTGGGCAACTGTCTAAGATATATCGCTATGCCACAGTAGCACTTGTTGGTGGCGGGTTTAGAGGTACTTTGCATAACATTTTAGAGCCTTCAGCTTATGGGTTGCCGGTGTTCTGCGGACCCCAAACGCATAAATTTAACGAAGCGCAAGCGATGGAATTATGTACCACATTACACAAAATAAAAAGTAATAGTAACTTTTATAAAACATTGAATATTACCATTGAAAATATTGAAGTATTAAAAAATATTCAGCTCGATTTTATTAACAAAAACAAAGGTGCAACGCAAAAAGTTGTAGAAATTCTTAAAACATATTAACAATGAGCAAATTATCCTATTCTTCTTATTTTTTTGTTGGAATTGCAGGTACGGGCATGAGTGCACTAGCACAGTATGCTAAGGGCTTAGGATGCAAGGTAGCAGGCTCAGATAGGCTATTTGACAATCCCTCCAACGTGGACACCAAATCAAAACTACTAGCAGAAGGTATTGATTGTTATCCACAAAACGCAAGTGGAATAGATGCTACAACGAAATGCCTTGTAGTCTCTACTGCCATTGAGTCAAGCAATATTGAAATTCAAAAAGCGAATCAACTACATATTCCAATCATCACGCGTTCGCAATTATTGGCAGAAATTGGAGGCACTAAAAAAACTATCGCCATAGCCGGAACATCAGGCAAATCAACTACTTCGGCTATGTTGTTCGATATTTTACAGTACGTTAATTATGATGCAAGTATTATCAGCGGCGCAGGGCTTACTCGATTAATAAAACAAAATAAAATAGGTAATGCGTATGTGGGCAGCGGTGAATGGTTAGTAATAGAAGCTGATGAAAGCGATGGTTCTATTATAAATTATCAACCTGAAATAGGAGTGCTTTTGAATGTTGAAAAAGATCATAAAGAGGTTGAAGAATTAATAGAATTATTTAAAATTTTCAAAAAAAATACTAAAAATAAATTTATTGTCAATGCGTCTAACTCAATAGCAGCTTCGTTTACAGAAGATAATAAGGTTAATTTTTCTTGCACAAATGGAGCGGCTTTTTATCAATCTAAAAATTATAAGCAGGTAGGAGCTTCGATATATTTTGAGGTGTTAGATGTTAAATTTTGCATTCATACTATAGGCAAGCACAACATGGAGAACGCACTAGCCGCAATAGCTACGGCGTGTATCTTAGGCGTAACAGTGCAGCAGTGTGCCAATGCATTGTTGCAATACGAAGGCATATATAGGCGTAATCAGATTATTGGTAAAAAAAATGGGATAACATTGATAGACGATTATGCTCATAATCCTGCGAAAGTAGCGGCTGCACTATCTTCTGCTCAAGCGTTTAGTGATCATGTTGTGGCTTGGTTTCAACCACATGGCTTTGAGCCGACACGTTTTTTAAGACATGAGTTTGTGAACGAAATAGCAAGTGTGATGCGCCCAAGCGATGTTTTTTTTATGAGCGAAATATACTATGCAGGCGGTACAGTGGCTAAAACTATTTCAGCCAACGATCTAATATATGATTTGAAATCGAAAGGAGTTAGAGCGATTTATGTTGAAAATAGGGACAATTTAGTTGCAGCGGCTAAGATATATCTAGTTGAAAATTCTGTTTTTCTATTGATGGGTGCTCGCGACCCAAGCCTCGAATCGTACGCTAGCGCTGTTTTTAGTCAGTTATAATTAAACAGGACACGCATGCATCAGATTGTTTTTTATTTTTGACAAACCCGAACGTTTGAGAGGTGAATTGCGAAATGTTTTTTTAAAAACATCTTCTGTGAGCTCTAACCAATCGCTTTTTTTGTATTTAATTAGTTGGTCGTAAGGAGCAAAAGTAGGCTCGTTAGTTAGTATTGAAAATCTATTCCAAGGGCACACTTGTTGGCATACGTCGCACCCGAATATCCAGTTATTCCATGATTTTGTATTTTCGTCTAAATTTTTTTTCAGTTCAATGGTATAATATGAAATGCAACTTTGGGCATCTACTTTTTTATTGGGTAAGATGGCATTGGTAGGGCAAGCATCAATACATGCTGTGCAGGTGCCACAGTGGTTTGTGGCTATTGATGTGTCAGGTTTTAGTTCTAAATCAATGATTAATTCTGCTAAAAAAAAATAGCTACCTTGTTTTTTTGTAATCAACATCGAGTTTTTACCTATCCACCCCAATCCAGTTTTTACTGCCCACGCACGCTCGAGCACAGGGGCACTATCCACAAAACAACGACCGTGCACATCACCTATTTTTTCTTGTATTCTTTGTAATAAATCCGTCAGTTTTTGTTTTATTACTATATGATAATCATCGCCAGCTGCATATATTGAAACCTTAGTGTTGTCAGGGGTTTCAGGTGTTTTTTGATAATAATTAAATAACAAAGAAACGACAGTTTTTGCATTGTCAACGAGTAGAGTGGGGTCTAATCTTTTTTCAAAATTATTGGCCATATACTGCATTTCTCCGTGCCTTTCTTCTTCTAACCAAGAGGCTAAATGCTCTTCTTCTGCATATAGTTTTTCCGCTTTTGCTATACCACATGCCGTGAAACCTAACTCAATAGCGGTTTTTTTTAGCCATTTCGTGTTTGTTTCTGTATTCATTATTTTTTTTAGTGGTAAATTTAATAATCCAACAAGGCAGAAGGCAATTGGAGAAGTGCTGATTTTAGTTGCTCGTCGTTAGGAGCTATACCGTGCCAATGATGTGTGCCCTCCATAAAATCAACCCCTTTTCCCATTTTTGTTTTTAATAATATGATTTTAGGATGTGCGGTAAATATATTTTCTTTTGCAATCAATATTGCTTTTCTAATTTCTACAATATCATTTCCCTTTTCGACAGTTTGCACGTCCCAACCAAACGATTTCCATTTTGCTGAAAGGTCGCCGAGGCTTATCACATCTTCGTTTGAGCCGTCTATTTGCTGCCCATTCCAATCTACAAATGCAATCAAATTACTTAACTTATAATGAGCAGCAAACAGTGCAGCCTCCCATATTTGCCCTTCTTGCAATTCGCCATCGCCACACAATACATACACATTTTTAGGGTCGCCGTCCATGCGTTTTGCCAACGCTGCACCTGCGGCTACTGATAACCCTTGCCCAAGCGAGCCTGAGGATATTCGCACACCCGGAAGGTTGTCGTGATTGGTGGGATGCCCTTGTAGGCGGGAGTTTAAACGTCTAAATGTGGCAAGTTCTTTGTAATCAAAGTAGCCACGTCGCGCTAGAATACTATAAAATAAAGGCGATATGTGACCATTAGATAAAAAGAAGATATCTTCCTCTTTGCCGTTCATTTCAAACGGTAATTTTATATCCATAATTTCAAAATACAATAGCGTCAGCAGGTCGGCTGCACCCAACGAACCTCCGGGGTGGCCTGAGTTGCAGCCATGCACCATGCGTAAAATATCTCTGCGCACTTGTGTCGCTATCTGTGTTATGTCAGTGTTGTTCATTGGAGTATTGATTATATTTTTATTTACAGATAATAATTGCTGTATCTAAGGTTTATATTTTAGTTATTTTGAGCATATTGGTTCTACCTTCTTTGTGTATCGGCATGCTTGCGAGGTTTATTACTATATCGCCTGAATGTAGTTTATTTTTTTGTTTAAGTATTTCATGTAAATCAAATATTGTGTTGTCTGTGCTTACAAATTTATCATAAAAAAATGGTCTTACACCAAATATTAGATTCAATGAATTTAATATTTTATGATTGTCGCTGAATATGAATATCTCTGCTTTGGGACGGTAGCTGCTAGTCATCGTAGCTGTGTAGCCACTCCTAGTCATTCCAATAATAGCCTTAGCGCCCACCTCTTCGGCTATTTTGCAGGCATTGTAGCATACTGCATCGCTCAAGAATGTTTTGCTTTCTTTGCGGGGCAATTGTGGTCGGTTATACATCATGTCTTTTCCTTCCATTTCGGACATTATTTTGGTCATCAATGCAACCACTTTTATGGGGAATTTGCCAGAGGCAGTCTCAGCACTCAACATCAATGCGTCGGCACCGTCTAGCATCGCATTTACCACATCGTTTACCTCTGCGCGCGTAGGCGTAGCTTGCGTTATCATGCTTTCCATTATGTGCGTTGCTATAACTACAGGCTTAGAATACATCAAGCATTTTTGAACTACGTTTTTTTGTATAAAAGGTAGCTGTTCTATTGGTACTTCTACACCTAAGTCGCCTCTAGCCACCATTATTGCATCTGATTCTTCTATGATTCTGTCAATATTAATCAAAGCTTCAGGCTTTTCAATTTTTGCCATTACTAAAGCTTGTTTATTTTTCTCTTTTATTATTTTTTTTAAATGAATTATTTCATCTTCCGTTCGCACAAACGATAGTGCTATCCATTCTACATCATTGTCTAATGCAAACAGCAAATCGGCAAAATCTTTTTTGGTAAGCGAGGGTTGTGAGATGTTGGTATCAGGCAGGTTGACGCCTTTTTTTGACATAATTATTCCGCCGCAGAGCACGATACACCGCAAATCATTTTCATTTATTCTTTCCTCACACACCAGTTCTATTTTGCCATCGTCTATCAATATTCTATGCCCTTTTTCTACATCTTGTGTGAGCTCAGGGTACGTAACATAGAGGGTAGTAGGGGAGGAGTTTTGTTCAGTAGCACTTAGTGTTATAGTTTGATTGTCGTCGATAGCAAAAGAGTCTTGTATAAATCCCAAGCGGATTTTAGGTCCTTGCAGGTCGGCGAGTATAGCAATATGTGTGCTGTTTTTTTGGTTTAATTTTCGTATTATGCCTATTACTTTCTGATGATCTTCGTGCGATCCGTGAGAAAAATTGATGCGACATACATCGACTCCTTCTTGTATTAATTTTTCTAACATTTCTTCTGAACATGAGGCTGGACCGATAGTGGCAATAAGTTTTGTTCTATTGTTTTTCATGGTTTATTTTGTGTGAGTATTGTCGATTATGAATAATTCTTTGGACTTAAATGTAGCTAAATGTATGATTTTAAAAACTGTGATACAGGATAATTTTCTTAATTGAACGTACAATTCCTTGCTTTCTTTTTTGCTTAAATGACCAGTTATTTTTAAAAAATAATGTATCTCTTTTGCCTCTTCGGCTAGATAATATTTGACTGCATTATATTCGTTTTTTTCAAACAATTGTGGAGTAGTTGTCGTTGATTGAGCCTCGCTAAATGCAGTATTGGATAGTAAATGAAAATCTCTTTTTAATATTTCATCATGGTACTCAAATATCGCAAAACTAATAAGTACATTAGCAGCCGTAAAACTGTCTTTTTTTACATACTCAATATCATTCGACCTTGACAAATCTAATTTTAACATGACGTTGAGCCAATGGCAAAGCTCATAGTTAGCAGCAGTGGACACGATGCCTATAAGTTTAAAATCATAGTCAGGTGTATATACAAGTTTTAATTTTTTAAATGGCTTCATAGCGTTTGTAAAATTACTCTTTTACCTATATTTCTTTCTTTATTTTTGGTTAAATGTTTATCAAATGTTTATATGTTTTATTGTCTTTTCTTTACAATGTTTTTGCTTATTTTTACATTAACATTTTTTTATTACGTTTTGATACCTACCACTACCAATTCAACTCAACAACCTTCGCCATTTCAATTTCAACTAGCAAATAGTTGGATGCTATTCACGTTATTGTTTGGGTTGGGCTTATTTTTTTTAGTCCTCACTGCGTGTTACTTATACACCTTCTATCAAGGTCAGTTGAGTGCATACAAGTTGCCACCGCACTTTTATATTAATACGCTCAACATAATAGCGTGTAGTGTTTTTATGCAATTTGCCCTACAAAATTTTAAAAATACCAATCTTCTCAAAACCTATTTTTATCTCAAATTAGCATTTGCATTTTCTATACTTTTTGTAATTATTCAACTTTTGGGTTGGCAATATATGAATGCTTATACCATCAAGCTCATCAATGGAAATGCCAGTGGGGGCTATCTTTATGTTATATCTGGGCTACATTTGTTGCATATATTGGCAGGCGTTGTGGCACTCGGTGTCGCTTGTTTCAAATACAAAGCGCAGCTCAACAACGAAGCTAAGTATATTTTTAGTATCACAAAACCCAATAGGGTAGAGCGTTTTCAGTTATT
The DNA here is from genome assembly GCA_043768865.1 of Sphingobacteriales bacterium. Lineage (GTDB taxonomy): Bacteria > Bacteroidota > Bacteroidia > Chitinophagales > JAYVJZ01 > JAYVJZ01. The sequence goes on along the minus strand of JAYVJZ010000076.1, from coordinate 358 downwards.
AGTTGTATATGTGCATTTTGTAGATGCGGTATGGCTGTACCTTATTTTGTTTTTTTCAATCTTTCATTAATATTCAAATAATGTGTTATCATTATGCAATTAATGTATCGGGTGCGCTCATTGAAAAGCATTTTCAAAAACAAATAAAAAGCCGCCAACTACTACAAGCTAAATATCATTCCAATGGATTCAAGCACGAATTATTGCCAATAATCAAGCAAAATGACAATCAAATAGTGCATTACCAATGGGGGCTTGTGCCAAGCTGGGCTACTGACGATGAGCAAGCTTTTAAGATGCAATCCAAATGCCTGAACGCAAGGGTAGAGAGCGTTCATGAGAAACCTGCTTTAAAAAA
>JAYVJZ010000075.1:0-3168 GCA_043768865.1 Sphingobacteriales bacterium | reverse complement strand
GGAGTGCCATCTACAACCGTTACATAAGGCATATTTACTTCCGTTTCAGTGGCTGATGACAATTCGATTTTTGCTTTTTCAGCAGCTTCTTTTAAACGTTGTAATGTGGCAGCATCTTTGCGTAAGTCAATATTTTCTTCTGTTTTGAACTCATCTGCTAACCAATTGATCAGCGCAAGGTCAAAATCGTCGCCACCCAAATGTGTATCGCCGTCAGTTGATTTTACCTCAAATACCCCCTCGCCGAGGTCAAGTACAGATACATCAAATGTACCACCACCCAAGTCGAATACAACTATTTTTAGGTTTTTATTCATCTTATCTAACCCATAGGCTAGAGCCGCTGCTGTTGGTTCGTTTATGATTCTTCTCACTGTAAGACCGGCTATCTCGCCTGCTTCTTTTGTAGCTTGGCGTTGTGAATCATTAAAATAAGCTGGTACGGTGATTACGGCTTCGCTGATGCTGATGCCTAAGTGGTCTTCTGCTGTTTTTTTCAATTTTTGTAATATCATTGCTGATATCTCTTGAGGAGCATAAAACCTGTCGTCAATTTTGATTTTCACCGTGTCGTTGTCGCCTTTCACTACATCAAATGAGGTCATTTTCAAATCATCTTCTGTCAATTCGCTGAACCTTTTGCCTATGAAGCGTTTGACTGAGGATAACGTTTTCTTTGGGTTAGTGATAGCTTGGCGCTTAGCGGGGTCGCCTACTTTGCGTTCTCCGTCTTTGATGAATGCCACGATAGAGGGGGTGGTTCGTTTGCCTTCTTCGTTGATGATGACGGTGGGTTCGTTGCCTTCCATTACTGCAACACAGCTGTTGGTAGTGCCTAGGTCAATTCCAATAATTTTTGCCATTGTTTGTTAATTTATTTATTGTTTGTTAATTTATAATTGATTTATGTATTATATTCAATAGTTGTGCCAATGGAATTAATATGACATAAAGGCGTATTTTTATTAAATATTCTATTTCTTTATAAATTAATATTTTTTCTGTTTCAGTATAATGTCATTCGGTAACTTGGTAATTTATTTATGCTTTGCAGCGTAGTTGTCGCACTTTGTTTTAATTAAATAATGCCACTGTTTTCAGGTTAATTTATTGGGTGTAAATTATCAATGAATTTTGTTGTTTTGATTGAGTTGCTTTTATTTTTTTTTGATGATTTTATTGGCTTTAATTGCTTTATTGAATGCATCTTGAAGGTCTTATGCTGCGTGTGCTATGTGCGTGTATGAGTAGATGCGTAAGCAAGCATGAGGGCGGCGGCGTAGCTCCTTTTTGCCTGCAGCGGTAGCAAGGGCAAAAAGAGCGGGAGCTAGAGACCGACCTCGATGCTACTAGTGTAATTTGTGTGCCGTTAGTTGATACATCGGGGGCATGCCCAAGGTATTTTTTGTATTGTATAGTTGGGTTCGTAGCTTTTTTAGTTAGGCTGCGGTACTGTGTTTTTGCATTTTATTTTGAAGAATACACAGGTGTTGTAATTGTATAACTACGCATAAAGTTATTCGTTGCTCATTATTTTGAGGAATTCTTCGTTGTTGCGGGTATTTTTCATGCGGTCAAGGAGTAGGGTCATTGCTTCTTCGCTTTTCATGTCGGCTAAGAATTTTCGCATAACCCACATACGTTGTAGGGTCATTTTGTCATGCAAGAGGTCGTCGCGGCGGGTGGAGGAGGCGGTTACGTCGATGGCTGGGTAGATGCGTCGGTTGGACAATTTGCGGTCGAGCACAAGTTCCATGTTGCCGGTGCCTTTGAATTCTTCGAATATGACTTCGTCCATGCGGGAGCCGGTGTCGATGAGGGCGGTGGCTAGTATGGTGAGTGAGCCTCCGTTTTCTATTTTGCGGGCGGCACCGAAGAATTGTTTTGGCTTGTGGAGGGCGTTGGCTTCTACGCCACCGCTGAGTACTTTGCCGCTTGAGGGGGTTACGGTATTGTGGGCTCGGGCGAGTCGGGTGATGGAGTCTAGGAGTATGACTACGTCGTGGCCGCATTCTACGAGGCGTTTGGCTTTTTGTAGTGCCATGTTTGATACTTTGACGTGGCGGTCGGCGGGCTCATCGAAGGTAGATGCGATGACTTCGGCTCTTACGCTGCGTTGCATATCGGTTACTTCTTCGGGTCGTTCGTCTATCAATAATACTATGAGGTATATTTCAGGGTGATTTTTGGCGATTGCGTTGGCGACGTCTTTTAGTAGCATGGTTTTGCCTACTTTAGGTTGGGCTACTATCATGCCTCGTTGTCCTTTGCCGATGGGCGTGAAGAGGTCGATTATGCGTGTGGATAGGTTTTTGGATTCTCCGCTGAGGTTGAGTTTTTCGTCAGGGAAGAGTGGGGTGAGGAAATCGAACGGCACACGGTCGCGCATTTCGGCGGGGGTTTTGCCGTTGATGGTAAATATTTTGGTTAATGCAAAGTACTTTTCACCTTCTTTGGGTGGGCGTATGTTGCATATTACCATATCGCCGGTTTTGAGACCGTAATTTTTAATTTGTTGTGGCGAAACGTAAACATCGTCGGGGCTTGCAAGGTAAAAATAATCAGGACTTCGCAAGAATGCGTAGCCGTCGGGCATCATCTCTACTGCGCCTGTGGCTTCTATTGCTCCGTCTAATTCAAAGTCAAATCGCTCGTTGAAGTGATGTTGATTTTGATTTTGGTGCTGTGGTCGGTCGTTGTTTGGGTTATAATTAGGGTTGTTGGGGTTGTTGCGATTGGTGTTATCGCGGGGTGTTTGTTGCTCACGTGGGTTTTGTTGCTCACGTGGGTTTGGATGTTGGTTTGGTGCGTTGTTGGGTGTTGTATTGTTGTTGTTAGGATATTTGGGCGGACGTGGATTTTCTATTTTATGTGATGCAATGGCTAAATCGATTGCGTTTTGAGCGGCTTCGCTTGACGCTGATATGCTTTGAGTGGTTACTGCGTCATCTGATTGGGTTGCGGTAGGTGTTTGATGTTTGTTTCCATCTATCGCTTCTGTGGCAAGTGGTTGTTTGTTTTTATTTATTTCTTCTTCGTTAGTTGGGTGCTTGTTATAATCTATAATTACACTTGCAGGCGAAGTTGCTACATTGATTTGATTTTGGCCTTTTGCGTCTGATATCATGGTTTCAACATCGGCTTGCGTAGCTACTAAATCAACAGCAT
>JAYVJZ010000074.1:0-7730 GCA_043768865.1 Sphingobacteriales bacterium | reverse complement strand
ACAGAATTATAGCTATATCAATAGTTTTGTCTTTAATTTTATCTCGTATTATTTGCCAAATCACAATAGCGATATTTTCTGCCGTAGGGTTTAACTGACTGAACTCTTGCGTGTCTAAGCTAAGATTTTTATGATCAAACCGCTCTATAATTTCATCTTGTATTATCGAATTTAACAGTCCTAAATCAAACGCATACCCACTTACACTATCAACCTCACAATCGAGCTCTACAAGGAGTGTGTAGTTATGCCCGTGGAAGTTAGGCAGGTTGCAGAGCCCAAAAAATTCTTTGTTTTCTTGGTCGCTCCAAGCGGCAACATGTAGGCGATGGGCGGAGTTGAAACTCGCTTTGCGGGTAACTTTAATGCGTGGCATAGTATGATTTAATCAACTGCAAAAATACTCACTTCGCTTCAATAATTAAATAGAATACGAAAAAAAAAGCAGCTTTTGCGTTTGATTAACCGAAACGAAGCTGCTACTTGTACCTTTTGTTTTCAACTATTCCATTCATTAAATAACCCAAACTGAACATCAAAAATAATAGCCGCTGCGGTTGTATTAGTTGCGTTTGATAGCTATCGCACTCGCAACTAAACTAATGATGAGCAATAAAGTAGCCGCTTTGCTCCAATCGTTTTGGGTATAATTATTTTCATTGAAAATACCCCCTTTATTCAGTTCTTTTTTTTCTATAATTTTATCTTCTTCATATTTTTTTGGGTTCGCATCGTTCATAAGTTCTTTGTATTCGGCAGTGTAATACGAATATCTATCGATGCTCCAACCCGTCAAGGCCTGCATTTCATATACTTCTTTTTTGCGTCGGGTATATACTTCTTTGTAATAATCATACGCTACTTCACAATTCACACTTTCTGCAACAGGGTGTGTAAGTATGTATCGGCATTGGAAATTCTGTTTGTTACTAGTCTCTTGAAATTGCAAATCTTGTGCGAAATTTTGACGATCATAACGCACGTGCAAACGGGTAAAAAAAACATCTCCTTGGTAATCGCTAATACTAGAATTAGTAGTAAGGTTGCGGTCGTTGAGCCAATCTACGCCTGCTTCTTTCATGTCTTTATATACAGGCGGAGAAGACGAGCACGGGTCGCAGTGAGTGTAATTGTTACTGCTTACGTCCCACGCATACTCTAGAAAAGTTACGTTTTTTTCATCATCGTATTGATTGTCAAATAAAGATTTGTAGAATTTGCCAAACTTTTCTTTTATAAAAAGGGGTACTTTTTTGTTGGTGGCGACCTCAACCGTGCGGTAGTTAGTGGTTTCTACTCTACCATTTTTGCTAAAGGTATAAATAATCAAATCTTGAAATGCTCCGTCAGCGTTAGCCATGCCGAGACGAATAGGCAACATATATTTTGGTGTAATGAATGATAATTGCAAGGGACGCAACTCATTGAACCCACTTTGCAGTTGTATATCTAAATTTACCTTAACCACAAAAAACTTCATATTGCTTTTAATATATGGTGTTAGCACCTCTTTGGCTCCGACCGGCATTTTGTATCCGTTGGCTATCAACCAATTTTCAAGTCCCTCACTGTCTTTGGCGCCTAGTATCAAAATATCATATTCACCTACTGTGTATTTGGCTTCAATTGTTACTCCGTTTTTGTCCTCATTTAATCTCTTTTTCGGGGCTTTCTCATCTTTCAATTCTTCTAAAGAACTAACTAACTTAATCGTTTCATACGTATATTTATTGCATGGATTTGGATCGTGATACTCGACTAAACGGGGTCCGCTATATGCGTCGAAGGCATCGAAAATACGCCTTTCTGCTACTCGTATTTGGCTCTTGGTGAGTACCACAGGCACAGGCACTACCATCGCAAAGTCGCTGACTGCTCCTTGAAAATCGTTGCTCATCGTTATGGTGGTTTTGTCGCCGTTGCGTACCATTATTACTTGGCTGGCTTTGTTGAATAATTTGGCATCGGCTTTGGCAACATAGAATCCACAAAACGATGATGCTTGTTGTGTTACATTGAATAAAAAAAGAATACACAAGATGATTTTTTTCATACTGATAAATTTGGGATTTTAGGATTTTGAACACGTTAGATAATGTAAAAAATTTGGATTATACTATCTTAGATGATAAGTAGGTGTGAATTCCACACTCGCTTTTTTTATTCTTTGATAATTTTATAAGTTGCTTGCCTGTCGTATGCTTGCCCACCCTATGCTTAGCCATCGTATGCTCATCGCCCGTGGCGAAGGCGCCCGTAGGGTAAGCGTGAGGGCGAAGGTGTAGCTCCTTCTTTTTTTTAGTTGGGGGTTATGATATAGGGTTTTACAAACTACGAGTTGGTCGGTTTTTATATAAAATTTTAGTACAGTTTCATAAAAAAAGAAGAGCGGGAACCGAGAGACCGACCGAGCACGGACGATGGTTTTGGTTGATACAACTTTTGCATGCGAGGGCACGCCCTACTTTGCTTTTGTGTTTTAATTGACAGGTATAAGTAATGTATAATTTTTTATGAAGTGTATCGATATGATTTTTTTTGCGTATTTTTTTTTGATTTTTTGATAAATAGGTTATAAAAAAATCCCCAAACAACATGGTGTTGTTTGGGGATTTTTGAAAGCTACTTTTTGTCGATTTTTATCGTGTGATTACAATCTTTTGCAACCCCATGAATGTGCCATCTTCGCCTATCACGCCTGCGTAATAAACAGCTTTTGCTAGTACGTCAGTTTCTAAACTTATGGTGTTTTTGCCTGTTGTCAATACCACGGGTCTGTTGATTACCAAACGTCCTATTTCGTCTATTATCACCAATGCGATATTTTTTTCGTTGTTGGCGTTGATGTCAAAATACAAAATATTGTCAGCTGGATTGGGGTAAATATTAAGTAGCGTAAAATCGCTTGCACAATTGCTTTCTTCGCTTATAGTCGCACTGTAAATAGTGGTGTTACTCGCCTCTTGTAGTAGTAGGCGGTAGTAGTTTGTTCCATTCAATGGGTTTTGGTGGGTGTAGTTGTATAGTTGTTGATTCGCTGCGGCTATTGCGGCTATGGTGTTGAAGTGTATTCCGTCGGCACTGTGTTGTACTAAATATTGCAACATATTATCTTCTATGCCCACTTTCCATTTCAATAATATCGCACCGCAATCGTCTGTGGCTTGCCATTGAGCGATATTTACGCTAAGGGCAGTGCCTCCTGGCTTAATAAAACCAAACAATGGGTTTTCGTTTTCGCCTGATGTTAGTGTTATTGTTGTAGTACCGAGGGTGTTAAACGAACCATTGACAGAGAGAGGCGTGTAGCTCGATGATGAGATTGAGATAGTATATTCTCCTGGTGGGAGGTTGTTAAATTCATAGTGGCCATTGATGTCAGAAGTAGTAGTTGCGATGAAATCGTCTGCAGTGCCTGCGATGCCGTCAGGTCCATTGTTTTGCAAAATAATAATAGCACCTGCAACCGGTAGGTCGCCCGGTGTGAAGTTGAAGCTAGAGTCGGCGTCAAGATATACCATGTTGGAAACGCTTGAGCTGCCAGGTTCGCCAATAGTTGCAAAACTACAATTTACGATCAAGTTCACATTGTCTGTTACTTCACAACCTTGGTTGTCAGTTATTGTTACAGTCAATGTTTGTACTGATGGATCGCTGCCTGCTATGAGGCTAACGCTGTTAGATGTTGCCCCATTGTTCCAATCGTAGGTAATGCCATTGCCGGTCGTTGTTGCAACCACTATAGCTGCTTCGCCTTCGCAAGCCGTTACATCGTTAGCTATAAGGGTTGGATAGTTGCAAGATAGGTAAGGTCCTGCATTGTAAATAATGCCTTTGGCGTCGGTTACTGTAAATGAATACGATGTTATATTTGTATTGAATTTTATGCTAATGTCGGTGATGCCATCTGCCTCAGCTGCAATATTTGTGGTATTGGCTACTACATTTACATCATTGTTAGGGTTTGGTGTGAATACATTAGGTGTATTGAACACTAACGAATAGGGCCCTGTACCTCCGCTTATTTGTATTAATGATTCAAATTGACCTAAGAAATTAGCACCAACTGCATCGGCATTGTTCATACAAACACATGGATTAACCACAGTAAATACTGGCGTTGAAGGAGCGTAATAGCCAGCATCAATATTAGGATAAGTAGTATTGATAGTAACATTCGCTGTACCAGAGTTGCCTGTGGTGGCATTGGCATCACTATCATTGAAGTCGTTAGGGTTAGCTGCCCCGCCACCGTTCGCATTAGCTATTGTCAGTGCACCAAATGGAGTTGTAGAAGTTGGAAAATTAACATAATAATTTATTGCAGGACTGCCCGGTAAAAGGTTTGTAAATAAATACATACCGTTGGAGTTGGTTAGTTGAGTTGCTATTGGAGCTGCGTCATCTGCATTGCCTACCACTCCATCTACTCCTGCATTGCTGTACAATATAACGGTAACGCCCGATATCGGGTGCTCCATTGCATTGTAAAAACCGTTAGCATTCGTGTCATTATATACCTCAGCAGGTGTGAATATTCCGTTGCTGTCTGAGTCGGTGTAAGGCTCAGTAACGTCATAGCTGCCGTTCGCATTCACGTCAGTGTAGCTATCGCCGTAGTCATACATGCCATTTGAGTTAGCGTCGGTGTAGGTGTCGCCCGTGCCTGATGTATATACGCCATCTCCATTCACATCTACATAGGTTTCTGTTGCATTATAAATACCATCGCCATTGGCGTCAGTATAGCTGTCAGGACCGTCATACAACCCGTTGTTGTTTATATCATGCCACGTCATACCTGACAGTGCACCTACCGGCAGCGTACAGTTCGTAATTGCTATTACTTGTGAACTAAAAATGCCACAAGCACTTGTGAAAGTTATAGTATAATTAGTACCGCCAATTGCATTGCTGCTATTGAACGTTCCAGTTGATGTATTGAAACTAGCCACCGACGGGCTAATGCTATATATACCAGTAGCTTGGCCAATTGCCCCTGTTGCTGTTATTGTAATTGCATCACTTTGACATGCACTACTTTGATTAAGTGTAAACGAAGTGATATCAATAGCAGGTTCTGTAGTATTTATTGTGCCAATAGCCGAACAACCATTTGCATCTGATACAGTAACAGTATATGCTCCAGCTACAAGGCCTGAGAGACTATTGCTCACTGCACCATTGCTCCATAAGTAAGAGTATATAGCTGCTGTTGGAGTAAGAGTGCCTCCTGTAACTGATGTAACAATACTTGCATCGTTTGCTCCGTTGCATGAAGCATTTGTTGCCGTCAAGTCCAAAGTAAGCGCAACAGGTGCCGCATTGATAGTTGCACTTTGATTAGCTGTGCATCCATTATCGTCAGTAATAGTAACTGAATATACTCCTGCAACAAGGTTAGAAATACCAATTGAGGTAGCAGCGTTGCTCCAAATATAAGTATAAGGTGATGTACCGTTAGTTGCAATTGCATTAATAGCACCTAGACCACCTGAGCAAGCTATTTGGCTTACATTTAAGCTACCTAAAACACTAGGTAGAACACTTATATTTACTACATCAGACGCTACACAACCATTAGCATCAGTTGCTGTAACGGTGTAGTTAGTGGTGGTGGTTGGTATAATAGTAACCATGTCTGATGTTGAAACTATTCCAGCTGCATCGCTCCATTGATACGTAATAGCACCCGAGCCACCAATAGAAGCTGCCATCAACATTGCACTCTCTCCATTACATTTCACCATATCTAAACCTGCATTAACACTCAATAAAGTAGGTTGAGTGATAGTAATTGTGTCTGAATTTTGACAGCCGTTATCATCTGTAACAGTTACAGAATACACTCCTGCCATTAGGCTCGAAATAGTTTGCGTAACAGCACCCGTGCTCCATGCGTAACCATAAGTAGTAGCTGTAGATAGCGACCCGCCAGTTGCAGTAATGCTAATCGAAGCATCGCTTGCAGCAAAACAAGAACTATTAACTTGAGTAGTTGTAATCATAATCGAACTTGGCGAAGCAATAGAAACCGTATTCGAGGCCACACAACCTTTTGCATCTAGAACGTAAACGTCGTAAGTGCCGTTAGCAAGTGCAGCAAAAATACCTGACGTATTAGTAACTGCAGCAGCACTAGGAGCTACAGAAGGGCTTGGTGCTATCGCATAAACATATCCAGCAGTTCCTCCAGCAGCATTTGCGCTTATTGATCCATTGCCAATGCCTGCACAGGTTACGTTAGTAACTGTAGTACTAATAGTCAATACGGCAGGTTCGGTTATGTTTATAATGTTCGTAAACGTACAACCGTTCGCATCTATAGTTTTGATTGAATAAGTGCCAGCCATTAAGTTAGTAAACAATGCAGACGACTGTGGTACACTAAAAGTACTACAACCAACACCGCTACATATAGCATATTGGTAGGGAGCTAATCCATTCGTGCTTGCAAGTTGCACACTTCCGTTAGTACCCGAGTTGCAACTCACCATTGTTGTAGCTACTATGCTTGATGTAAGATTATTAATCGAATTAATAGTTACTGAAACAGAACCCGTGCAACCATTAGCATCTCTTACACTTACAACATGAACCCCAGCAACCAACCCATTGAATACATTAGACGTCTGCTGTGCACCACCATCTATTGAATAAGTAAGCACTCCTGAGCCTCCAGCTCCACTCACTGTTACCGAACCATCAGCCAAACCACAAGTTGCAGTGGTCTGATTTGTTATTGCCACACTAGGGCTCGCGCAAGGTAATATAGTGATTACTTGTGTTAATTGAATTGCATTGTTGCCACAAGCATCGACACTAGACCAAACGCGTGTGATTGTATATCCTGTGCAAACATTAACCGTAAAAGGTAAAATTGAAAATATTGCATCTTTTGGATATGTAGCATCACAATTGTCAGTGGCTGTATAAGTAGCTGCCGGCGGAATCGCAGATCCACATGATAAGGTAATATTAGTTGGAATACCACTGATTATTGGTTTTGTTACATCTCTAGGTATTGTTACAGTTGTAAATGCAGTTCCAACGTTCCCACATGCGTCTGTTGAAGTCCAAGTGTATGTATGAACAATATCTGTTGTGCAACCATTGCCGGTTATTGTTTCTACTGGAGTAATCATTTTTGGATAACTAGCATCGCAATTGTCTGTAGCCTCCAAGTCGGCAGGTATATTCGGTAGTTCGCCGCATGTTAATGTTATAGCAACAGGAGGCGTTGCTATTTCTGGTTTCTTGTCATCTTTTGGTATAGTAATCGTCGTTGACGCTGTCCCTATATTGCCACACGCATCAGCAGTTGTCCAAGTATATGTATGTACAATATCTGTTGTGCAACCATTGCCTGTTATTGTTTCTACTGGAGTAATTATTTTTGGATAACTAGCATCACAATTGTCTAAAGCCTCTAAATCTCCCGGTGCAACTGGAATTTCAGTACAAGTAATTATTGTTGCCGCTGGAGGCGTCGCTATTGTTGGTTTTTTTAAGTCGGTTATCGTTATCACTTGCGTGTATGTTACGCTTGCATTTGTGCACGCATCGGTCGCTACGAAGGTGTTCGTATAAGTGCCTGCTTGTGCACATGCTCCTGCTACAAACGCTCCTGCTGTTTCTACTATCGTCAATGCTGAACAGTTGTCGGTCGCCACAGGCGCTGCCGCTTGTGCCGCCGCTATGCCTGCCGCATCTTCACACGATAGCGTGAT
>JAYVJZ010000073.1:0-2401 GCA_043768865.1 Sphingobacteriales bacterium | reverse complement strand
AAACTCAAAAACATCAGTCTGATGAGTCCTTATATTCGATTTTAATTCCAAAGCTGTTTTATTAATAAAATCAATATTAGGCCCATACATTTCTACACAATCTATATCTGTACAGCCTCTCGAAACCATCTCATAGCTTATGCTGCCGGTGCCAGAGAATAAATCTAAAAAAGAAATATCATCAAAATAATACTCATTATTTAAAATATTAAACAACCCTTCTTTTGCAAAATCGGTCGTGGGCCTTGCAGGATTATTGCTAGGCGGATGAAATGGTTTTGATTTGAATGTGCCGCCGATTATACGCATTATAAAAGATATTTTTTTGAAATTAAGTTATACCTAAATAGCCACCACATATGGCTTACATGCCACTCATCATCAGATAATAAACCGAAGGACCGACTTCAATTTTATGTACTAAGTTAGATGGTGTGATGTGGATATTTATTTTAAATTTTTTATTAACAGCCCATGTTATTTCAATCATTTTGCTTACTCGCACATTCGCATCGCCACTGTTATCAGTGTATATTTCTGTTTTCTTAAAATCATAATTCGCATAATCATCACCCTCATGCACTATGATTTGATTTGACTTAAACTCAATGCTAATACTATCTTCCGCATTTATTTTTTCCATTTCCTTGCTTGCTACTTGGTCTCTCACCCACATAAATGGTGTTACTCTAGTGCCTATCATATCTTCGTATCTACTTATTTTATATACCTCTTGTATCGTAAAATAAGCGGCATCTTTATTTAATTGAAAATCCGATTTTTCAGGTAAAAAAAACGCATATTGACCCGACGATTTAGCAAAAAAAAGTAGCCCTTCGCACTGCTTATTTTTATTCACATATATCTCCATAGTGCCTCTAAATGTAGGGTTGCGAGAATCCATCAAGTCAAGATTGTACCCATCGTTCGTTTGATTAAAAGATATAATACTAAATTTTTGCAAAGCCGATATGCCACTAAAAAAAACCATCGTAGGCGTAAAACTAATCGACACTTCTCCTGCGGCAGCACGTAGCTTGCTTTCGTTATTATGTTGATATTGATCAGGATAAAATGTATAGCCGAGCAGGTCCTTATCTGTATAAAACAACCGATCAGTTTTATAGGTATAATGCGTATTTTTTTCGATAACTTCAGCCAGCTCAATCCCTTGTGCGCATAGTGTTTGGCTTAGTATTAAAACATAAAAAATACCCCCTACTATTGAATACCATTTTTTCATAATTTATAAAAATAATTAGTGATTACGAATGTACTATTATTGATTAATTACATCAAATTAAAAGCCAAAAAAAATACCTAACAATTGTACTGTAATCAAAAAAGTATTTTCACTCCTCCTAACGCTTGAAATCCAACTATTTCATACTTATTATAAATTTGATACCTTTGGTTGAGTAGGTTATTGAACTGCACAAAAGCATAAAAATTTTTGTTAATTTTATACATACATTCTGCTGACATATCTACTACAGGAGCCAATTTAACAATCGCAATTCCATCGGTTGTTCTCCTACTTCCTAGGCCTATTAAAGCTCCAATTAATTTGATTTTATCGTTTAGCATATACTGAACGGTAACGTTAGTTTCAAAGCTTGGGAGATGCCAAGCGTACGCCCCACTGTCGGTTTCGTATTGCATTGCATAAAATGACCAAGACAGTTGTAACATTTCAAATTTTGTATAATCCAACTTACCTCCAACATTCAAAATCGTAGTAGAAGGAATATAAATAGCCGCTATTTTTTTTAAATCGTTCAACTTATTATTAAACACCAATTGATTTTTTACCACTTGTTGCAACACATTGAGCTCATACCCAAACGACTTAAACCTCCCCTTCACACCTAACATTCTATTTTGCGTAATCGTAGTTAATAGCTGATTATCGTCCGACAACCAAGGATTTTTTGCCATCATGCTATGATACGAATTATGCTGCCAATCAATACTCCAGCTCGTTTCAAATATCAATTTATCTTTTATTAAAACTTGCATCGCTTTGGTGTAGGGGTATATGCCGAATTTTTTATTGACCATACCTACCTCAACACCTGCGTATAAATTACCTTTTTCTCTAACAAAATTCAACTGCGGCCCCAACGAAAAAGCCAAGTTATTTAACTTCAAACTATCTGAATAGCTTGAGTTTTTTAATCTAAAAGGAAACACTAACGTATGTTTTTTAAAAATAACTTTTGAAATACTCGCATTCGCCTCCATCAATATTTCCTTGCATTTTGATGTTGTTACAATTGAAGATAAGCCAATAGCTGCCTCGTGTTGCAACGTTGATGCATCATTCGCACTTTTGGCTGCTATTTTCAAATCAATGATTGAACTCGTCTGTCGCACCTCATTTTTATCAAAATTTTCTATT
>JAYVJZ010000072.1:0-4358 GCA_043768865.1 Sphingobacteriales bacterium | reverse complement strand
TCTAACAGTGGATTATTAACTATAGGATACACTTCAATAATTTCGTGCTTTGTTTGGCTAGTTTGATCTATCAATTCAAACCCAATTAACATTTCTATCGTCCCGCTCTTTTTTGCCCCGTTGGAGTACCAACGGGACAAAAAAGGAGCTCCGCACAAGCCATTCACGCACCTTACGGTCGGTTGGGGGCACACTATAGTCAAAAAAATAGAATACAATAACAAAACTCAAAAAAAAAGTACATTCACATTAAAATTTCTTTAAAAAAATAAAATATACTTGTTCTGTAAAATAATGCATATATTTGAATAGGCAAATTAAAATTACCCTCGAAAACAAAAAAACAAAATAATAAAACCCCTAATAATTTAATTTTTATGAAAAAGTTTAACTTGATGCACACACACACAAACTGCACCGAGGGTTGTAGGCGTTTCACATATTTTTTAATCCTAAAAATGACACTCATTATGTTTGCATTTACGTTGTTGCAACTACCTCTCAAAGCACAGTTTCCGCCTAATTGGCATCTTAATACTCATTTTTCTACTGGAACTCCTACTGTCGATTGGCGCCCAGAGATAATCCGAAGTGGATTACGTACTCGTTTTATAACCTCAACCTTAGCAGCACCATTTGACCATTGTTGGGCCAGCGTAGGATATAGTTTTTCAAACCCAAGCGGAATTCCAATTTTGACAGACATGGAGCGTTTAACTGCTCATGATGCTGATGGCAGCGAAATTATAAATACTGCCACCGGATATACTGCCGATTTATCCAACTATTATCGTTCGTTTGGGTTTGCTATTGCTGAACGCAGACACGCTTTGGGGTTTGGTTATGCAACAGGTGGTTCATTAAGATCTTTAGGTGGTGCACATACCTCAGGTCCATTAGACGGCTATGTGGGTTTATACAATTCAGATGGCACTTTTCAAACAGGTGCACGTTTGCAAACTACAGGCACTGATAATGTGACCGATGTTTTGTTTGCAGAATGTGTAACGTGCAGCGAACCTTGGGCAGTATATGCATGTGGTAACAGCGAAATAGGAGGCATGAAAATGCCATTTGTTACTGTAATAAATGCAAATACTGGTGCATTAGAATGGACTAAACATTTTAAATTTAGCTTTGCAGGTGTACCGTGTGATGTGGAAATAACAAGTATAACCGAACTTGGGTCTGGGCGCTTTGCTCTTGTTGGTAACCTAAAAGACCCGATTACTTTACTTCATGATGGAGTGGTTTTTGTTATCAATGGCTCGGGTAGTTTAGGTTGGGTGCAGAAATATGGTGATTCAAGTTTCGATGAACAATTTAGAAGTGTATCATATACACAAGATAGCCCTACAACCATAACATGCGTGGGTTCTAGCAATGACGCAGGTATAGATAAACTTTGGATGGCTGAAATAAACATTAGAACTGGCGTTATGTATAATTCAAAAAAGATAACATATAATGGCGTAATAATTGACCCAAGCAGTACTGGCAATTTAAACCTTGAGGGCATAGACGTGAAAAAAGTGATACACAAGGGGCTTTATATTGTAAGCTGCAAAACCGAAGTGGACGGTCTGCCGGGCGACAATTTTAACTCAGTATATATAGTTGATAAAGAATTTAACCCTTTAGAATTTATCATTTTAAACAGAGTTGATGGTGCTGCCATGTCAGGGTATTTTAATTCAGGGGTTGATTATGCTGAGTACCCTTCTGGTTTATGGGCATTTGCAACTTTTTCAAATTTAGTTGGTGTGTTTGGCGATAGGCCTGCGCAAGGAAGCATATTTCAAAGCTCCGAAAATCAACAATTGTGCAATTATACTTATGCAACCTTATTAGAACAAGTAGATTATCCCGCAGCACAAGAAACAGGGGTGGCGGTAGAATCGAGTAGTATGTTAGCTACAGAATTAAAAGGAGTGCAATTTAACATGAGTGCCGTTAATGATTGTGTGCCCTTTCGTTTGTCTTCGCAAATACCATCAAAAAATCTAATAAGCATTCGTCCAAACCCAGCAACCCAACATGTAACCATTGAGGCAAATAAAGAAATTGCAACTATTAAAGTTGTTAATACCCTAGGTGTAGGGGTAGATACACAAAAATGCAATGGTGCTAAAAATATAACTTTTCCAATTGAAACCTTGGCGAATGGCACCTATTTTTTGCAAATCCTATATACAGATGGCGATACGGCAAACGAAAAAGTAAGTAAATATTAAATAAGATGAGAGTTTATAATAAAGTAGCGTGTTTACTCACACTACTTTTCTTTTTTTTGTTTGGTACTGCTAAATCGCAATTATCTTTAGAGTGTTACACGCTATCCTCGTCGTACATTGAAATTAATTGTGAAGATGATTCGATTTACAATTTTGCAAGTTCTGATTCTATTTTTGTAAAAAAATATTGTTATTCAACGCATGTTTTAAGAAATGTTAATAATATAAGTAATTGTGAATGTAATTATGCAACACCCTGGAGTAACACAATTTTCATTATGGATTCATCTCTTTTTAACACATTTGATTTGACTTACATTTTACACCAACTACCATTAGAGACCAGCAATGTTTATTCTCAATACCAAGTTTTTACAAACTATCAATTAGACTCTTGTTATATGCCACCTGCCTACTGTTTTGAGTATGATTTTTACTCAAGTGCGAATAGTAGTTATGGATGTTTTCAAATACCAGTTTTGCCCTCTGTAGGACAACAAGTTGGTTTTCACAGTGATTTATTATTTAATAATACACATTATACCAGTAACTCAACCATGACACGCGATAGCAATATTTTAAATTTAGATTTATTTTCTAATCCCTATACTTTTGAGTGTATTCGTATTTGGTATTTTTGCACTTATGCAGCTAACCAAGAATGCAACAGCACTCCGCATTTTGCTGATTTTACCCCAAACGTTTTTTGTAATCATACAGATATTGTTTATGATTGTAGTGCCACCGACGGTAATGGCGATAGTTTGGTGTATTCACTCTGCCATGCCTATTATTGGAATTATGACGGCACTACTTTTTATAACTGCAATTCTGAACCTGGCCCTTACGCACCCATACCTTACATGCCCGGGTACAGCTTGGCTAATCTCATAGGCGGAGCCTACCCTTTGAGCATCGACCCTCACACAGGCATTATTACCGCAAGGGCTGATACCGCTGGGGTTTACAGCGTTACGGTTTGTGTAGAAGAATGGAACGGCGGCGTGTTTAAAGGTAAGCTAAACCGTGAACTCACTTTTTACATTGAAGAATGTGCCCCTGCCTTTATAGCCGATGTGCCGCCTAAGTCGGCCTGCGTTGGCTATTCCGTTCAGTTTGAAAACAATAGCTACGGTGGCATGGCCGAGTGGGATAGCCTCTATCATTGGGACTTTGGCGTAGGGGGCACATTAGCCGACACCAGTCGTGCATTTGCACCCTTGTACACTTACCCCGACACTGGCACTTATACCGTCATGCTTATAGCGGGGCCAGGCCGCCTTTGTGCCGACACGAGCTACTCGAGTGTGTATGTATATCCCGGTTTGTTTGCCAACTTTAACACCTTAGGCACATGTGTGGATTTGCCCCTTACCTTTTACCAATCCGCTATCGATTCTTACAACACCGTCAGCAGTTGGTTTTGGGTGTTTGACGATAGCCTTACCTCTACGGCCATGAACCCCGTTCAAACATTTACAACGCCCGGTTATCATACCGTCAGTTTGGTAGTAGAAAATACGGTAGGCTGCATCGATACGCTCCTAAGTGGCATTAACATCAACGCACCAATAACCGCCTCGGCATTGGGAGATACTATATGCCCCGATGGCACGGCCACGCTGCAAGCTTTTGGAGGAAGTTATTACGTTTGGTTAGGCGATAGCGTAACGCAAACGATGGGTAACAACACGGCTAATGCTGCGCCCACAACCAGCAGCATTTATACTGTAATAGCAGACCCTTTAAATGGTTGCCCTAGTGATACTGCAACCGCCGAAGTTTTTATTGATACTACATTAAGCATAAGTACCTACGGAGACACAACGCTAGCCGAAGGCGGCGTGGCGATGATTGGTGCGAGTGGCGGCTTGAGTTACAGCTGGCAACCGAGTGGCGAAACAAGCTACAACATTAACGCACAGCCCTTGGTAAGCACTACCTACACTGTTGTAGCGACCGATGTTTTGGGCTGCACCGCCTCAGCCAATGTGCGTGTAGAAGTGGCAGCACCTTTTATACTTTTACCCAATGCATTTTCGCCCGATGGCGACAATATAAACGATGTGTTTCAGCCGTTTTATAGCGGCATTGCCAGCCTCGATTTTTTACGTATCTACAACC
>JAYVJZ010000071.1:0-4333 GCA_043768865.1 Sphingobacteriales bacterium | reverse complement strand
TTCGCGTGCCTTGCACGACCCGATTATTTTTTTAAATATTGCGTTGTTTGCTGAGTTGAATGATGAAGCCGCACTAGCTAATGTGTTGTCAAACGAGTTGGCACACCTACGTAACAAAGACGTGCAGAGCTCATTCTTTTTTAAATTACCTTTTCGTACAAAGTCTAATCGTGCTAACATCGACCCATTGACAGATGAACAAATCATACTAAATGATCGCAAGCAAGAACGCAAAGCGGATTCGCTAGGAGCTATATGGGCAGGCAAAGCAGGGTATGATTTGCGTGCCGGAATCGATAATTTCAAAAAATTCAAAATCATAGAAAATCGCAATAGCTTAAACGTGAATGGGTATAAATCAGAAAGTACTTCCAATGAACCAATTTTAAAACAAGTGAGACAAGATGCAGAGGCTGTATCTGTTGATAACATTGCATTAGCGGGTAGTGATAGTGCTGCTGTTCGACCTGATTTTTATGATCGGATTACATATTATCAAAATTTCATAAAAAAAAATAATTCACCGACTTCCAAACGGTATTTAGTGAGTGAGTTGCGTTTTAAAAAACTACAAGAGCAGGCCAAGCGGGAGAATTTGTACACTATGTTGGCTAATTTTGAATACCGTGAATGTGCCGAAAAGGCTTTTGTTTATTACCTTCAAGAGCCTGAAAGTGAGGTTTATAATTATTATATTCTAGAATCGATTAGGAGGTTGTTTACTTTTGATAAATCGGTAAAAGACAAGGGGTTCTTGGTTGATAAAATGTCAAATTCAAATCTAGCTTTTAGCAAAGGTGTGCTAAATAATCTTCGCCTTATAGTACCCGATGATGCTTCTTATAACACGATTAAACAGCTCACGATGCGCGACAGCGCGTATGTACTTTTTAATACTTGGGGTCAAGCTTTTGATTATTTCGCTGATGAAGCTGAGTTGAATTCTTATACCGAGAGTCTTTTGACTATTGCGTTGAAAAATAACGATAGTCTTGCAATGCAAAATTTTTATTTAGATAAATATCTTTCTGATAAACAAAAACCACGTTATAAAGAGTTTGCGGAGGCTTTGCGTGGCGACTCGCTGTTGAAGCCTTTTTTTAAAAATAAGACAAAAATATTGTTAAGCGAACGGGTCAAATTTATAGAAGACCGCAAGAGTGGGTTTCGCAACCGCCAGCTGTTGGCAGTGCGTCGTAATCCCAAATATCAAAAAATGGTCGCCTCCTCTTTGAAACATTATTTTGTGAACTATCAGTACCAAAGTTTGTATAATTTAACGAATACTAATTTAAGAAAATATGTCAGCTATACTAATTTAATTAGCACAAGTATTTTATTAAAAAAAGGTGAATTTGAAGGTGCTAATTTTAACAATCAAGCTATTGCAGCTCAAAATAACAATGGTAATTTAAGTCTAGAAAATGACAGTGCACGCTTAATAAATAATGCAAATATTGGGACTACAATTAATACTAAAAAACCTACTTTTTCTTTTAGAAATATTTTCAAAAAACCTAAAAAAGGGTCAGATAAAAAGTCCGTTATTAATCAAGCTAGTTCTCAAAATATCATTAAATATTTTATACATGATCCTGAGTTTTGGTATTTGTTTAAAACCGAAAAACTTCGCTCTATCAGTTATTATAATGCAGTCGCTTTTGATGATAAGACCAAACTTTGGCACTTGTTAAATGCCGTTAATCCAATATATTTATATTGGGGTTGGTACACTGATTTGGCTACGCACATAGCTTACGGTAGTAATAGGTTTGAGTTCAAGGTAGAGTACTTTGAATTAGACCCGACCAATTCTATGAACGAAGTATATTATTATAGTCAATTTACTAATTATAAATTGACGCCGCTGCTCTACTCTAACGGGTTGTATTATGCCATAAAAACCAAACAAAAACTAGATGAAAATTCAAAAAATAGTAAATAATATTGGCTGTATCCTATTGCTTTTTTTTATACAAAAAAGTGAAGCTCAGATTGGTGTAAATGGCAATATTCAAACCATTTCTATTGGTGTTTTAGAAGGTATAACAGATCGTAATATTAGCTTAGAATACAAAATCGCACCACTGAAATCAACTGCTTTTTTTGTGAAAGTTGGCAGGATAGTAGGCAGCACCAAAACATTTAGAAATGATATACTCAAAGAGTTTGGTAATGAGAAATTAGTGCTTTATTCTGGAATATTTAATACTTCATTTAACACGCAATTGAAAAATTCTTATAACATCAATAACATCACTAACATAGGCGCAGGGGTAACTTTCACCTCCAATTCTACTGGGCTTTCGCAGCCGCTTGGGTATTATTCTGGCGTAATGATTAACGCTTTCAGGGGTAGTATTTTGACTCGGTTTGAAAATCCTGATCCGTCTGCAACAATCATAGGTCAAACCACCCTCGCCAAACAAGAATTTTTGTTCAAGTATAAACACACAGAGATATTATGGCGCTATGGATGTGTGCAACCGTTGTACGATAATTTTATTTTTGATTGGAGCATAGATGTTGGGTTTGCATTTGGTAGTATGAATTATGACAAAACATATTCACAGGCGGCGGGCAGCACCGGGCAATACGAGCAAACTGATTATTATGGGTCGGCAGATGTGCCGCACCCTACTATCAATATTCTGTCAAATATCAAATTTTTAAAGTTCTTAGAAAGTAGAACAATCAACGGTGTTAATTTTAACACAGTTATGATGCCACGCATTCGTGTTGGCTATTTGTTTTAATAAAATAGGGTATAACATCATAGCTGTTATACCCTACAAAACGGTATTTTAAGAATATACTTTTGATAAATTATTGTAAAACTTTATAACTCTTACTTTTCTATTTGTTTTTTTTATAATTTCACATTATGCAAATAAAAATACTACTATCGCTTTATGGTTATTTTATACTGAGTGTGAGCAGTAGTTTAGCTCAGATTAATGATACTGTTTACCACTGGAGCACGTTACCTATAAACGGCGGCAATATGATAACGGGTTTGTATCAACACCCTGCTAACACTGACTTGATGTATGCACGTACCCCCTCTAATGGAATATTTAAGTTTTCAAAATCAAGCAATATGTGGACTAATATTACCATTTCCTCATTAGCGTATGACGATGATTTAGGCATGGGAATAGAGGGGTTTGTTATAGACAAAAACAATCCTTCTACTATGTATTTTGCTGGAGGCAAGTATTATTATTCATCGAGTGATTCTGGGGCAATTTATAAAACTACAAATGCGGGCGTTACGTGGATCAAAACTAATTTTAAGCAGCCCATGTTTAGCAATAGATATGAGCAGAATGCAGCAGGGGAGCGATTAATGATAGATCCTAACAACAGTAATATTATTTTTTTTGCAACGCGTTCTACTGGTTTATGGCGAAGTTTAGACGCTGGGATTACGTGGTCACAATTGAGTTTTCCTGTGGTCGCAGATGACACCCGAGGCATTACTTTTATAAGTATCGACCCAAGCCTAGTGAGCCTCGGAGCCTCGTCTAAACTATACGCAGGAGTATGGGGACAGGGTATTTATGCGTCATCTAACGGAGGTGTCAGTTGGACTTTAATCAACGCAAGTATTTTGAAACCCGTTAAGGGAGTAACCACGGCAACTGGCAAGCTGTATGTTGTGGAGCACGAAGCAATATATACTTATCAATCGGGGGCTTGGGCCTATATTTCTCCAACTTTTGATACACGGTTTATGGCAATAGACATTGACAAAACAAACCCAAATATCGTATATCTTAGTAGCTTCAACGACAATGAAAATGCCAATCCGATTTACCGTTCCACAGACGGTGGTATCAATTGGCAGAGCATTTGTAGCAATGCAATAGCGCATCATGATTCATATTGGATGCCTTCAACTTATTTTGGAACTGGAAACAGAACTTTGCTTATAGACCCACTAGACAATAAAAAACTTTGGCTTGGAGGGCAATATGGAATTTATAAATGTACAAATACGACTGCTACAATCACTCATTGGCAAGGAGTTAATAAGGGTTTAACAACATCTAGTTCATCGCGTTTGCAGCATTTGCCAACCCAAAATAAATTACTATTTAATGTAGAAGATGTAGGTGGACTTCAATCTAACAACACGTTTGATGAACCAAATAAATGGAATATAGAAGGGATTGATCAAATTACAGATATAGCATATTGCCAAAATAACGAAAATTTTATAGTTGCCTCCGGCTTCGTATATGGTAACGTTTGGCCTCCTTTGTCAGTGGCTAAATACACTGAAAATGGTGGGGCTACGTGGCTTGATTTTCCGACGTTTCCTGAATTA
>JAYVJZ010000070.1:0-3540 GCA_043768865.1 Sphingobacteriales bacterium | reverse complement strand
CTAACACGTATATTTCCATCAAAAAGCCCTGTATTGGCAGGGTTGAACGCTAGTGCGTTGGCATTCGGCTGCGAATAATGCACTTCTTGTGCCTGTATTGCAGCCGTATAATTCAATAATTGAATTACAATTAGTGCAAATAATATGTGTTTTTTTAATTTCAAAAAAAAATATTTACAAAGTAATCGCTACAAAAATAACGCAAAATAACTTCATAATATTTTATTCATTCTTTTAAAAATTCAAAAAATTGTCAAAAAAAATTGTCAAAAAAAATCATAAAAAATTGAGTGCTGCTTGTGTGTAAAAAAACACGCCAATATGTTATGTTTTAAATATTAATACGGTATTTTTGTACGGATTAAATTAAAAAAAAGTTTTCTAAATAATCATTCAATTTTAACCAAATACTTATATTAATCAATAAAAAAACCAATGACAAATTACAAGTTACTTAACAACTTACTCGGCTGGCTCATGTTTTTAGTCGCCTTGTTCGTTTATATTTCAACGATGGAAAGCTCTGTAAGCTTCTGGGATTGTGGAGAATTCATACCCGGTGCATTAAAACTACAAGTGGTGCATCCACCCGGAGCACCTTTGTTTTTGATGATAGGAAGAATTTTTACGATGTTCGCCACTAGCCCTCAGGCTGTACCCCTTACTATTAATGCTTTATCGGCTATTTGCACTGCATTTGTAACGCTATTTATATTTTGGACTATTACAGCAATAGCAAGAAAAATCGTTGATCCCAAGCGGGAAAACAGCATTGAATCGTTGATAGTTATCATGGGTTCTGCGATAGTCGGTTCATTGACTTGTACATTTTTGGATAGTATGTGGTTCTCGGCTGTAGAGGGTGAAGTGTATGCGATGAGCATGTTTTTTACGGCACTTATCGTATGGGCGATTTTCAAATGGGAAGAGGTTAGCAACGATCCCCACGCTGACCGTTGGTTGGTCTTTATCGCTTATGTTTGCGGACTCTCTATTGGCGTTCACTTGCTTAACTTAGTTGCTATTCCGTTTATAGTTATATTGTATTTTCTTAAACGTTTTCAATATTCTCGTAAAAATTTGATTTATGCACTCGGCATAGCGATGCTGATTTTAGGCGTTATAGTTTTTGGGATAATCCCATATTCAGTTTGGACAATGGCTAAGGTAGAATATCTATTGGTCAATGGATTTAAAATGCCGTTTCACTCGGGGGTGATAGTAGTATTAGCAATGATTATAGGTGCAGTAATAGCAGGATTTTTATATGCAAAAAAGAAAAATTCAGCCATTCTACATAATTGTATGTTGGGGCTGACTTTTATTTTAATAGGCTACTCATCATACGCAATGGTCATTATCAGAAGCAACGCCAACCCGGTGATAGATATGAACGACCCTCAAAATGCATTTAGCCTCCTCTCCTACCTCAACCGTGAACAATACGGCGACAGACCCTTAGTGTATGGTCAATATTTTGATGCAAAAGTTACAGACTATGTGATTACGGGTGATCAATATGCTGCAAACGAAAAAACGGGTGAATACGAAAAAGTAGGTGAAAAAATAAACTATGATTACGAGCCAGGACGTCAAACTATATTTCCGCGTATCTACTCTGCCGAAGAGGGCAATCATGAGAAACGATACCGTGATTTTTTGGGATTAAAAGACAAAGAACGACCTAATTTCTCTGATAATTTATCCTTCTTTTTGAGATATCAATTTGGGTGGATGTATTGGCGCTACCTGATGTGGAATTTCGTTGGCCGACAGAATGATATACAAGGATATGGACAAGATCCAACGAAAGGCAATTGGATAAGCGGTATAGAAGGGATAGACAGTTATAGATTGGGTATTGATCAGAGCAATCTGCCGGGTAGTGTCAAAAACAACAAGGCGATGAATACATACTATTTCATACCATTTTTACTAGGATTGTTTGGGTTGTTTTATCATTATCAATCAAACAAACGTGAGTGGTTTGCTGTATTTATTTTGTTTTTGTTTACCGGTTTAATGCTCGTGTTATATTTCAATTCTCCGCCTATAGAGCCACGTGAACGAGATTACACAATGGTCGGGTCGTTTTTTGTTTTTTGTATTTGGGTGGGCTTGGCAGTTGCATCTATCTATGATTTATTAAAACACAAAATATCGCCAAAGTTAGCAGCTATTGTGTCTGTGCTTATTTGCCTGAGTGCACCGATACTTATGGGTACTCAAAATTGGGATGATCACAATCGTAGCGAGCGTTTCACGGCTGTCGATTTCGCTAGCAATTATTTAAACTCTTGTGCCCCAAACGCAATTTTATTTACACAAGGCGACAACGACACTTACCCACTCTGGTATGCTCAAGAGGTAGAGGGCATAAGAACCGATGTACGCGTAGTCAACCTATCGCTATTGGCTGTTGATTGGTATATCAATCAGTTGCGTCGCAAGATTAACGAAGCCCCTGCCATTAAGTTGAGTATATCGGCAAACAAAATATTGGGCGACCGCCGAAATTTTACAACCTACTCAGAAGATGCCTCTATTGATCCTGAGAAATATTATGAAGTAAGCGAAATAGTAAATTTTATTTCTAGCGAAGATCAAAGAACAAAGCGACAACGCCAAGACGGACAATCAGTCAACTTTTTACCTACCAAAAAAATGCAATTAATCGTCAATAAGGAAAAGTTAATCGCTACCGGAGCAGGTGTAGAAGCAGCTCAAATTAAAGACGTTATCAAATGGGATTTACCAAAATCTAGTTTGATTAAAGATGAGATGATGATACTCGATATCATTGCAAGCAACAACTGGGAACGCCCTATTTACTGGGCTGTTTCAGTAGATAATCGTAAGTTTTTAGGGTTAGACAACTACCTTGCTATGGAAGGTTTGACGTATAGATTAATGCCTTTGAACGATTCAATCAAAGATCAAGCAGGAGACATAATAAATTATAACGTGTGTGCTGACAACTTGCTCAACAAAATAAAATTTGGTG
This sequence comes from Sphingobacteriales bacterium, assembly GCA_043768865.1. Lineage (GTDB taxonomy): Bacteria > Bacteroidota > Bacteroidia > Chitinophagales > JAYVJZ01 > JAYVJZ01. The sequence goes on along the minus strand of JAYVJZ010000070.1, from coordinate 536 downwards.
GTGCCGAAAAAAAAGAAATGTACTTAGATGAAAATATACTGAGAATGTTCTACAACCTACGCAGCATATACTCCCGTGTAGCCGATCTAATGTATCGCAAAGGCAACAATGCCAAAGCAGAAGAACTTTTAGATAAATCTATGCTCAACATACCTGACAACAATGTACCCTACAATTATTTTGTGATGAGCAACGTACAACTCTACTACAAAATGGGCAAAGCCGACAAAGGACGTCCGTATGCGTTGCGATTAGTAGATATAATGAACGAGGACCTCAACTACTACAAAACAATGCCTACTCGATTGCAGAAAAGCTTTGAGCGTGAAATAGCGACCTCGCAATATGTACTAGAAGAGTTAGCCAAATTGGCAAAAAGCAGCAACGATACCGAGCTTACTAATAAACTCGAAAACAGCAAAAAATAAGCTGCCCCTGATATTTACAAAAAAGGCAACCAATACTGGTTGCCTTTTTTTTTATAAGTCTTGTTTATGATTCAAATAAATCAAAACAAAAAGGTGCATACTTCTGGT
>JAYVJZ010000069.1:0-4312 GCA_043768865.1 Sphingobacteriales bacterium | reverse complement strand
CTACAAGCTAGGCATGACGTTACGTTGAATTGTATTAAAACAAAGGTAGGAGAAATAATAGAAGAAGAAATAGTAAACCAAACCACAGGGCTGACGCATTATTATATTAGGCATTTCAAACCCATATTAGACAGTGCTGATGAAGTAAGTTGTGTGGTAGAATTTTCAATAGACGTCAGCGAACTGCGGCGTTACAAAGTAAAAATAGATGCTCAAAAAATGCAATTTGAAAAAATTCTATTAGACATACCATTAGAATTAACAATCATAGACACTACAGGTAAATTCGTATTTTTAAACAAAAAAGCACAAAAAACTGAGGAAGGGCGTCAAAAGTATATTGGCAAAACACACCTTGATTTTATTGAAAATTATGAACTACCTGCTGCGTTGTTTATCACTAGAAATAAAGCGTATTTAGATTGCATAAATCAAGAAAAAGAAATAATAATTCAAGAAGAAATTACCTCCGTTACCACCGGGTTAGTTCACTATCATATTCGGCACTTTAAGCCCATATTTAACAATGACAACAAGATAATTTGTGCAATAGAATTTGGCATTGAGACGACCAATATGATTAATGCTCAACAACAGATGCGTGCTCAAAAAGAGTTGTATGAATTTATATTGGAGGCGTTGCCTATTGATGTAATGCTCATAGACGCTAGCTTGGGTACTATGTATGCTAACAAGTTGGCTCGCAACAGTCCTGATTTGATTACAACTTATAACGAAAAAAACCTCGCCATAGCAGGCCAAAACATTGAATATTCTTTCGTTAATTTTGAACAAAGACAAAAGGTATATTTAGAGGTTTTGAAATCCAAAAAACATATCTATAACAAAGAAGAAAAGTGGGTTGCCGATGCAAGCGAACAGTTTTTTTTACGCTCCTATATACCTGTTACTCGCAACAACGAAATCGAGTTTATTTTGATGACGGGTTTGAATATTACTACTGAAAAGCAGGCACAAATAAAACTAGAAAATACGCTTAATTTATTAGAAAATTCACTAGCCGAAAAGCAAAAGTTTTTGTCCGTTATTAGCCACGAGATACGTACACCGCTCAATGCAATATCGTTGCTCACTGATGCGTTAGCTAGCGAAGATATTAGCGATTCGATATTAGATTCTATCAAACTTATGCGATTCTCATCGGATATTTTAGTAGGCTTAGTGAACGATTTTTTGGACTTAACCAAAATAGAAGAAGGGAAGTTGCAATTGATAAATTCAACCGTTGATATAAAAATATTTCTACATAGTTTAATCAGAACATACACTCCCAAAGCCAATGAAGTAGGGACTAATTTAGTTTTTGTTTTTGACGATAGCATCTCTGAGCCTGTCGCATTCGACAAAGTACGCCTAGCCCAAATCATTACTAATTTAGTGTTTAATGCAATAAAATTCACCGACAAAGGGGTAGTAGAATTGATAGTCAGTTGCAAAACAGAAACTAGCAGCGAATACACTATTTTGTTTCAAATAAAAGATACGGGCATAGGTATTTCAGAGAATAATATAAAAACTATTTTTGATAGATTTACGAAATCTCAAGATGCTAGAACTCAATCATATCAAGGGGCAGGGCTGGGTCTGTCTATTTCTAAAAATTTAGTAGAACTCTTTGGGGGGCAGCTAAATGTTAATTCAACTGTTGGAGTCGGGTCTGTTTTTTATTTTGAAATTAATGTTGCTAAATCAATAAACAATGAAAAAGAAAATATAATAAATTATAAAAACATATTGATGAATAGCAAGCAGTCTAAATCAATACTGATAGCAGAAGACAATCAAGTGAATACGCGTATTTTACAAAAAATATTTACATCATTGCCATTTGATTTTGTGTATGTTACTAATGGGCAAGAGGCAATAGACGTAACATTATCAAAAAAGTTTGATTTGATTTTAATGGATATACAGATGCCAATATTAGATGGAAAGCAAGCTGCACGTGCTATTAGAAGTAATTATTCCAATTCAAATTTCAATTCAAAAATTATTGCTTTTACAGCTGATTCGTTGAGCATAGAAATGCTAAAAGCAGAATTTAGCCAATTTGATGGGGTAATCTATAAGCCAATAATTTTGGAAAAATTGTACGAGTTTCTGCATCATAATTTATAATAAATCATTCACTCTCATCTTGCTCTAAAGTATGTTATTTGGTTCCAACCGAGTTTTAACATTTTTAGAAGTGGCTCCTTGTATGCAGTGAGTAGTATAGGTAACACCACTACAAAAGCTAGTGTTTTTATGAAAATAGGAGTCCTGTTTTTAATAAAAAAGTAATTGACACTACCTGTAATAATCAGTAAAATTAAAAATCTTTTTAATTGAAATTTAGCAGGGTATAGCCTGTGGCTAGCGTAAAATATTAAACCATAAAATATAAACGTAGCAAGCATAGTGCCTACTGCAGCACCAACTATACCGTATCTTGGTATCGCATAAAGCGTAAATAGTAGGTTAAAAAATGTGCCTATTAGGGTGATAATCAAAAACTGAAATGTTTTTTTGTATATGGTAAAACCTAGATTGAAAAAATACCATTTTGCAAACAATTGCCCCACACATACACACCATATTATGCTCGCACCTGCTTCAAACTTTGCATCTACGAAGTACATAAATATCTCCTGTGAATAACAACTAACCAATAGTAAATACAGAATAACAATGAGTGATGCTATAGAAAATATGTTCTTTAATAAATCTTTAGACGCCGCACTGTGCGGGTCTTTGACTATCAAAGGAACCATCGATGTTTCTATAACAGAAGTAACTAAAAACAAAGGAGAGGCAAACTTTAATGCAATAGCAAACACGCCGATAGCGTCTTTGTTTATGTAATAATTCAACATGAAGCGGTCAATCACAAACCAAGAATAAAATGCTAATGAAGAAAAAATAGTGGGGATAGAAAATTTTAATAAATCAGTAGCAAGAGCAGTATCAAAATTTATTTTTATTTTTATTTTGCTCAATAGTAGGGTCAATACTACACTTACTAGTTGTCCAAAAATCAAACCCATATAGTATCCTTTTATTGATAAGTCTAAAATCAAAATAAAAACAATAGTGCTTATCAATGTGCTCACTAGCGTTGATACAGATATGATAGAGGCGGTTTTGCTTTTGCTTTCCCATATCAAAATGCTAAAGAAGAAATTGTTGATGCACATCAAAACAAAATAACTCAGTTGCCATATAAATAAATATTGGTAAGCATCTTCAAATAAAAACTGATAACCAAATGCAAGATAAACGAAGCACATCGCACTGCTGACAGAGGCTAGCCCGATAGTATAAATGAAAAAACCGGTTGAGATTATTTTTTGTTTTTCGTCTTCCGTAGGGCCGTCAGCTATAAATCGTACCACACCTTGCTGTACTTGCAATGAAAAAAGTATCATTATTATCACACAAAATAGCGATGCGTATTCTATGCTTCCATAGTCCGTCGGGCTTAGCTTTGCCGTGTAGAGGGGTATCAAAAAGAACGATGCCAATTGCGATATTAATTGCACCAAACCGAAGGAAATAAAAGATAAAGCAAATTTTTTTTTTGAGCTTTGCGTTGTCATAGTCCACAAAAATACAGTATGTTGTACTATTATTTTGATGAAATATAAATACATTTACAAGCCTAACTGCACCTTTTTTTACTAACTATATCAAAAATGCGTAATGTACTTATAGCCCCTGTCAATATCGCTAGCATGGCTGACACCACTCTAGTGGAGCTCAACAAATCAAAAACTATTCATGCGAAAGGTATCTGTTATAGTACCCACAAATATTGTAATTATAGCCCGTATTGGCGTAGGTACAATATCGATAAGCAGACCAATTTTTTTACAAAATATGCTACGTACGTTGCCTATAAATTGCATTGTATTTATTTGATTTTATGGGCTGATGTAGTAATATGGTATTGGCACATAGACTGGCTCTCATCGCTGCTTATAAGGGTGTTTAATAAAAAAATTATTGTAGAGTTTGTGGGCAGTGATATACGCCTACCCGAGTTGGTGAGTTTGCATAATCCGTATTTTAAAAAAGCGGTGCAGTCGGGTGAGTATAACCTTACTATTGAGAGTGCGGCTAACAGCGATTCTATTCAAAATAAATTTGCAAAATGCAATGCGATTGTGTTGGTCAATCCTGAGATGCAATTGTTCATTAATCCGAATATATTTCCGAAATATATTACGTTTTTTCAACAATTAAATCTTGAAAAGTACAACATCAGGTATCCAACTATTGATACTAAAAAGCCCGTAATAGTGCATGCACC
>JAYVJZ010000068.1:0-6342 GCA_043768865.1 Sphingobacteriales bacterium | reverse complement strand
TGTTTGTATGTGCCACTAGCATGGCTCAGGAGATAAAATTCGATGAAGAAATGTATGATTTTGGTAAAATACCACAGGGGCCGATGGTAACCCATTTTTTTAAATTTACGAACACAGGTACTGCACCACTTATTATTAATAGCTCTAGGGGGTCTTGCGGCTGCACAACGCCTGAGTATCCACATGATACGATAGCCCCAACTCAATCGGGTTATTTGAAAGTAACATTCAACACGGCAGGCCGTACCAACGATCAATCGAAGACAGTATTTATAAATTCTAATGCGATACAACCAAACGGGCAAGTAGAAAAAACAATTATGTTTAAGGCTTTTGTAGATACTAATTTAAAACCTGAGGACTACAAAGCTGAAGCTGACAGACCCTTGATAGAGCCGTTATTAAAAGTAAATAAAGTAACGAATGACAAGGTAAAAAAAGTGAAAGCGAAGAAAATTAAAAAAGAAAAAAAAGCGAAAGATGCAACAGAAAAAATTGGTTGAACAAACGAAGAAAATGTAATAGTATCGACAAATCTATACAGAAAGCTAACCATCAACGGTTGGCTTTTTTTTTGAAGGTATATACCCTAAGCGAGACACCATATTACAAAGTAGTTGCTCAAATATAGTTAGGTTACTGTTTTATAAATGCATATTTTGTATATTTGTAGCAACCCATTATTATGAAAAAAATAACCCTTTTAGGCGCAGGATTGATAGGCAAAACTATAGCAAAAGAGTTAGCCAAAACCCATAGTGTGAAGGTAATAGATCGAAATGTGGAAGCATTGAAAGCACTAGCAGGCATTGATAACATTAGCACAATAGATGACAATATTGAAGACGGCATTAAGCTAAAAAATTTAGTAGCAGACGCTGATTTAGTGATAGGTGCTGTGCCGGGATTTTTGGGGTTTAACATGGTAAAAAATGTAATAAAAGCGAAGAAAAACATTGTAGATATTTCGTTTTTCTCTGAAGACCCTTTCGCCCTCGATGCGCTTGCAAAAGAAAATAATGTAACTGTGTTGGTAGATTGTGGAGTAGCACCGGGTTTAGACAATATTCTCTGTGGGTATTATCATGCTAACTACAAAATACAATCTTTTGCGTGTTATGTGGGTGGTTTGCCAATGGAACGCAAGCACCCTTTTGCTTACAAGGCCCCCTTCTCACCGATAGATGTGATAGAAGAGTACACCCGCCCAGCAAGGCTTGTAGAGCATGGCAATATAGTTATTAAACCTGCATTGAGCGAAACAGAAATGATAAATTATCCATTGGTGGGGACGCTACAGGCATTTAATACTGACGGGTTGCGTACATTGTTGAAACTTCCTATTGCTAACATGAAAGAAAAAACCCTGCGCTATCCTGGGCACGTTACGTATATAAAAGCCTTACAAGACATTGGGTTTTTTAGCGAAGAGCCGATAATTATTAATGGACAATCTGTAAAACCAATCGATGTAACGAGTCAAATATTGTTACCTCAATGGCAACTGCTGCCAACAGACAAAGAATTTACATTGATGGACACAATTATAGAATACATTGAAAATGGCGTAGTTAAAAAAGTTTCGCATTTGCTGTATGACACCTACGATGAAGCCACCCAAACGCATAGTATGGCTAGAACGACGGGTTATACATGCACTGCTATTGCAGAGTTAGTATTACAGAATAAATTCACTAAAAAAGGGGTTTATGCAGGTGAACATATCGGCATGGAAAAAGGGAATTATGAGGCCGTTATTGCGTATTTAGAAAATAGAGGGGTAGCCATTCAAACTAAAGAAATATAATTTATTGATGTGTGGCATTACAGGTATAGTTTCTACTACGAGCATTGATGGTATTGCATTGATTAAAAAAATGAATGAAAGCCTTGTGCATCGTGGCCCCGACGGCAGTTGCGAATGGCAAAACCAATCGAAAACAGTACACTTAGGGCATACCCGATTGTCAATAATTACGACTAACGATCAAGGCAAACAACCAAAAACATATAACGATAGATATACTATTACGTTCAATGGGGAGATATATAATTATATTGAATTGCGAGATGAATTACAAAAAAAGGGATATATTTTCACCACACAAACAGACACGGAGGTGTTGCTAGCGATGTATGCAGAATATGGCAAAAATTGTTTATATTATTTAGATGGCCAATTTGCATTTGCGGTATTTGACAAGGTAGAAAAAGTGGTGTTTTGTGCAAGAGACCGATTTGGGGAGAAACCTTTTTATTATACTATTTACAATGATGTATTGTATTTTGCATCGGAGATGAAAGCCCTATGGGCAGCAGGTATCAGCAGATTGCCAAACTACAATAGGGTGTATAATTATTTGAATTCTAACTTACTGATAGACGATATTGACAATCCACAAGCTACCTATTATTCGCATATTTTTCAACTGCAACATGCACATTGTTTTACTATAAAAACCGAAACACCAATTGTAATAAAACAAGAAATATACTGGCAACTCGATGCCACTATTTGCAACAAAACGATACCCATAAACGATGCTATTGAGCAGTATAAAATACTGTTTGAACAATCAATCGACCGCCGGCTTAGAGCTGATGCCAGCATAGGCAGTAGCTTATCAGGTGGGCTTGATAGCGCTGCAATATTTGCGTCTATCAAAAAAATAAAAGGTAAAAATACTACGCTATCTGCTTGTTTTAGCGGGTACGAAAAAGATGAAACCGAGTACATCAAAATGTTGACCTGCCTCGACAACGTAACCGATTTGTATTGTTACCCTTCAGCACAAGCAGCAGCCGATTCTTTTGAAAAAATGATGTATCATCAAGAAGAGCCGATTGGAAGTTTCAGTGTTTATGCTCAGTGGTGCGTCATGCAATTAGCCAAACAAAACAACATAAGAGTGTTGCTAGACGGACAAGGAGCAGATGAAACTATGGCAGGTTATCAGTATTATTTTTCTAATTATTTTAGAGAACTCATGCTGCATAATCCAATAAAAATGAAACATGAGTTAGCGTCCTTTGAGCAACTGTATGGTAGTGCATTTAGGGTAACAAATAAAATGCAACTGCAAACCAAATTTCCCTGGGCTGCCAAAAAAATCGGTCAATTGAAAAATAAATTTACATTTCAACCCAACTTTTTAAACAACGATTTTTGTAATCAATATGCTCATCAACTTCCTTATCCCATGTTTGATAGCAATAACTTAAACCAAACGCTACATTTTGCTACGCTGCAAGGTGGGCTACAGCAGCTTCTGAGATATTCTGACAGAAATAGCATGGCACATTCATGCGAGGTGCGCATGCCTTTTTTGTCGCATTTGTTAGTTGAATTTGTATTTAGTTTGCCGAGTGAATATAAAATACAAAACAGCTATACAAAATATACACAACGCAAAACATTTGAAAATATATTGCCCGATGCTATCGTGTGGCGTAAGGACAAAATAGGCTTCGAACCTCCACAAAAAGCTTGGTTACAAAACAAGGCGATAAAAGAAATGACGAGGCAAGCGATATTAAAATTAGAAGCAAATGCGATCATTAAAAAAAACTACCCACTCACTGAAGAACAAAGCTGGATAGCTCTTTCAATAGGGCAATTGATACAATGAACATAACAATAGTTAGCAAATATTATTCGAGTGCAGCTTCATTTTTTATACATAATGATGATTGGCAGCTGCCCTATTCAACAATTTTAGAAAAACTAATCAATTCACATTTTAGATTTTACTCTTCATTATATTTTTATATGAAAGAACTCGGGCACGAAGTTCAAATTATATATCCAAATATCGAACAATTGCAACTAAAATGGAACAAAGAGTATAACAATAACGCATCTGTGGGTAATATGCAAATTCTAAATGCACAAATTAAATCATTTCAAACTACAATTGTATTGGTCAATAGCGATTTTGAATATTATGATCCCCTTCATGCTATTTGCTCAAAAAAAATACCCCTCATAGGCTGGGTATCTTGCCCCTTGCCGCCTCCACAAATTTTCAAAAAACTAACTGCAATTATTACATTAAACGTACCCTATGTAGCGTACTTCAAATCCATAAATATACCCGTACACCTTGTTACGGCAGGCTTTGACCCACGCCTCCAATTACTTTATGAAAAACAAAAAAAGGAAATTGAATTTTCATTCATTGGCGGCATCGGCAAAGAACACAACAAAAGAATGGAGCATTTGAAATATTTGATACCTAAAACGCCTGTTCAACTTTGGGGATATGGATATGAGGGCAGCACTTTTTTTAAAAAAATTGCCAAAAAAATCTTGTACTTCAATTCATTCAACAAGCGCTACAGAGGCCAAGCGTGGGGCATAGATATGTTTAAAATACTAGGTAATTCAAAAATTACATTTAACATACACGGCGACATAGTTACGCAACCTACTGTGAACATGAGGCTCTACGAGGCCACAGGCATGGGGGCGTTGTTGCTCACTGAATATGATACTAAATTGAAAGAGGTGTTTGAGCCTGAGGTAGAGGTAGTTACATACAAAAACAAAGAAGAAGCTATAGAAAAATATTTGCATTATAGTACGTATGAAACCGAACGCAAAGCAATAGCAGCGGCAGGTCAAAAGAAGACATTAGAGACGTATAATTATCATACTATTTCAAAAAAAATTATTAGTATTTTTGAAGAATATTGTAAATAATAAATGAAAAGATTTTTAAAAATAATAGTATGTATGCCTATGATACAGTGGCTTAGGTGGTCATTAACTACTTTTATTTTATACTTAAAAAATAAAAATATCGAAATCGAGTATCCTTCCAAAATCATAAATTGTAAATTCAAAGGATTTAACAAAGTCTATAGCAATTGTTATTTATCAAACGTTGAATTAGGGTTGCACAGTTATGTATCTACTAATTGTAACATACAAAATACTAAAATTGGTAACTATTGTAGCATTGGCCCTAACGTAACAATAGCTCCCGGTAAGCATCCGGCCCATATATTTCCATCTACACACCCTGTTTTTTATTCATTAAAAAAACAAAATGGATATACTTTTGTTAAAAATCAAAAATTTGATGAAACACAAAATGTAGTGATAGAAAACGATGTTTGGATAGGTGTCAATGCCGTGCTGTTAGATGGGGTGCATATTGCGAATGGTGCAATCGTTGCTGCCGGAGCCTTAGTAACAAAAGATGTAACTCCCTATACTATAGTGGCTGGAGTGCCTGCTAAGATGATTAAAAAAAGATTTGAAACCGATGTTATAGAAAATTATTTAACACAACAATGGTGGAACAATGAGCAACAACCCCCTTTTTGAGATTTCAAAAAAATACTATATAAACCCAATTAAATACATTTAAAATTAAAAAGAATGTATCGACTCACCTCCCAATAAAAAACCTACTTAGTAGTTATGATTACAAACAAAAAAATATTTATCACCGGTGGTGCAGGCTTTATCGCTAACACATTGATTGAAAATTTAATAACAGAAAACCAAATCACTGTTTATGATAATTTTCACAGAGATACGCTGACCGATAGCGCTTACGCCACGCACCCAAACATAAAAATTATCAAAGGTGATGTGTTGGATAAAATTGCACTAACACAAGCAATGCAAGGAGCAGAAATAGTGGTACATGCCGCCGGTATAGCAGGTATTGATACGGTCATCAAAGACCCTGTCAAAACAATGTCTGTCAATATGATTGGAACGGCTAATGCCCTCGAAGCAGCATATATCAACAAAATACCTGCCCGATTTATTGATTTTTCTACCTCTGAGATATTCGGATCGATGGCTTTTAAATCAAGCGAAACGGACAACACTGTATCAGGTTCGGTAGGCGAGGCGCGCTGGGTGTATGCTGTAAGCAAGCTAGCGGGCGAGCACTTGACGCATGCCTATCACAAGCAACATCACCTCCCAACCGTTACTGTGAGGCCGTTCAACGTCTATGGACCGGGGCAAACGGGAGAAGGTGCACTGCAAATATTTATTAAAAAAGCATTGAAAGATGAGGATATATTCATCTATGGCGATGGCACTGCGATACGCGCCTGGTGCTACGTGAGCGACTTCGTTGATTGCCTCCTTCGCTGCATAGAAGACCCGAGAGCTATTGGTGAGAGTTTTAATATTGGGAATGCAAGAACGATACTTACTACCTTGGGCTTGGCCCAAACGGTGTGTCGTGTGTTGAATAGTAAAAGTAAAATTTATTTTAAAGATGCCTTGAGTGCCGATATTGAAATGCGTATTCCTAGTGTAAGCAAAACTCGCGATATGCTTGGCTTTGAGGCTAAAATAGATATAGAAGAAGG
>JAYVJZ010000067.1:0-7571 GCA_043768865.1 Sphingobacteriales bacterium | reverse complement strand
TTATGTATTACCGTACCTAGCGGCACATCTCTCAAAAACAATGTATTTCCCACCTCTGGTGCCGCTGTGTCTCCACTTTTCACTTTAGTTCCAACTTTCAGATTGTCTGGTGCAATGATATACCGCTTTTCACCATCAATATAATTAAGCAACGCAATGAACGCTGAACGATTTGGATCATACTCTATAGTCTTAACCGTAGCTTCAATGCCATCTTTGTTGCGTTTGAAATCTATAATACGATAACGACGCTTGTGTCCGCCTCCAATATAACGCATACTTCTACGTCCTTGATTGTTACGACCACCTGTACGCTTCATAGGAGCTAATAAACTCTTCTCTGGAGTGTCAGTAGTAAGCACCGCTTTGAAGTCTAACGCTGTTTTGAAGCGAAGACTCGGTGTCGTGGGTTTAAATTTTTTGATTGCCATATATCTTTTAATTTGTCCTAACCTTTTTCGTAAGGGACTGCAAAAATAGAAAAACTTTTTAACATAGCCAAATATACTTAAACATTTTTTAATATTAATACAACTTATTGCTATTCATCATATTATAAACCATTAAAGCAAAATTAAAACTGAATTAATGATATTTTAATGCACATTTTTTTACATTTTTAACATTTTTTACTGGTTTTATAGAGTTTAAACGCATAAAATACTGTTTCGTACTGCTTTTTTATCTAAAATACTCTTTTTTTATTTCATTTCTATTTCATAAAATCGCTTAAAACATCAATAAAATCTATGTTTCAGTTATTTTAAAATTATTTTTTTACGTTTTATAAGTTTTCAAATTTATACGCACAGCTGGCTTGATACTATTTGTGGTCTTTTATATCGCAAAAAACTCTACAGCCCTATCTTATAGGCGTATTGCCTACTAAAATTACCGAAATTTATATTTAATAAAATTAGCTCTTACTACTGTTATTTTTTAAATTCATCTATTAAAATTGAAAACGGTAGCCTCAATGTTTATTATTTTTTCTTATTTTTGTAAATCTATCATTGCTAGCTTATTTTTATTCAATAATTACCAAAAAAAATATGGGTGTTTATACTGATTGTGTCGCCAAAAAAGCCAAACAAAAACAGTTAGCCGTGCTGATAGATCCTGATTTAAGTAAACTAAGCAAGCTCAATGAAGTGATACTCACTGCCGTAGCGGCAGGGGTAGATATGTTTTTAGTAGGGGGTAGTTTGGTGCTGAACGATAGCCTCGATCGAACGATTAAATCTATAAAAGAAGTAAGTGAATTGCCGGTGGTGCTGTTCCCAGGTAGCCCATTGCAGATGAGCCCTAAAGCCGATGCGATACTTTTTTTATCGTTAATATCAGGTCGTAATCCTGACTTGCTTATAGGCTCGCATGTGCTTGCAGCACCGTATTTAAAGTTGAGTGGGCTAGAGGTAATAAGCACTGGGTATATGCTCATAGATGGCGGCGTGCCTACTTCCGTATCCTACATCAGCAACACACAACCGATACCTGCAAGCAAAGCCGACATAGCCGTAAGTACTGCCCTCGCAGGCCAATACTTGGGGTTAAAATCGATATATTTAGACGCTGGCAGCGGTGCGTTGCAACACGTGCCTGTTGAAATGATAGCCGCCGTGAGCGCACACATACATGTGCCAATATGGGTGGGGGGGGGCATACGCAATGCCAAACAGGCAGCGGCTTTAGCTACTGCCGGGGCGGACATCATCGTGGTTGGCAATGCGTTTGAAAAAGACCCAAGCCTAATTGCCGAAATGGCGCAAGCCGTTCACGGGGTCAGCGTATAGTAGGTAGTTAAAATGCCCAGCTTATAAGCATCGGCAACTTATTTCAAATACAAAATATCTTCTAGCCTCGCAGGATTATTAGTACTTTCATACTTCGAGTTCAATGATATACCGCTACCCAAGCTGTTCATGTTAATCAAAAGATTAATTTTATTTTGTATTCCTAGCGGCACATGATAACTCACACAAGTTGGTTGATTTGAGGCTACCCGTAGATGATTATGAAATGCATAATTGTCGATATTTAAACCTATGTAAGTCACTGCTGAATCATTTTTAGACAATCGCAATATAGCAACCAAAGCCAACACAGACGCTGAATTGCCGACAGACTATGGCAGTAAATAGATATATTTTTTATTTTTGAAGGTGGCTTCTTTTTTTAAATTTAGTCTATCAATCATCACCTCAAACGCTGCGTCGCTATCCGCTATTTGCTCCTTGTTATAGATATTATTTATGACAAAAAATATACGTAGGATAAGCTCGCAAAGTGTTCGATGTTATTAACGCAAATAATTTATAAATCCTGAGCCAATCGGGGGTGATTTTTTTATCCGTTCGTTTTTAATCCAAACCAATGTTGGGTAATCGTTAAGGCGGTGGCAATGCAAATCGAAATGCACTAGCGTTGCGTTCTTGATCTATTAGATTAAAATACGCCAACATTTCGGATTTAATATCTGTAGATACGTTGGATAGCGAGTTGCTCAAATAGCTATAGCCACGGGTTTTGATATCGTTGTACTCTTACAGGTATAAATATTTTTCGTTTAGATGCAAATTTTTGAAACGTATATAACGTGATAATAACCTCGTATTGGCCTTCATGCAAATAAAAAAAAACATGCAGTAACCGATGTGCAAGGTCTCGTGCTTGGCTTACTCACCGCGACCGCCAATGTGAATGAAATTGCGAACCTTGAAGCGGTGTTAGACAAGGAGGAACTGCCCGCTAATACGCCACTTAACGGCGACAAAGGGTATCAATCGGAGAAAAACAATTTACTAATTAAGAAAAAAAAGCGAATAAAAAGGATATTGAAAAAAGCGAAGAAAAACAAACCATTAACTGAATTAAAACTAAACTGCAACAAGCTAGAATGAAGTACAAGATTCAAAGTGGAACGCTGCTTTGGCAGCATCAAACGCTGGTTGAACGGCGGAGTAGCGAGGTATAGAGGGCTGGAGAAAATGCACACTTAAAACCTAATGGAAGCGATGGCATACAATTTATACCACAGCCCAAGGATACGTATGCAAGGTCGTTAAAATAACTAAAAAAATGTAGCCAAAACGGCTAATCAAACAACGAAAAACTGCAAAAAAATAAGACGAAATACATAAAGATTGCAAAAAATAAGCACCAAAATGAACCATTCAAAAGTCAATTAAGCAACCAAAAATCCCAAAAACTCAAAACAAAAATTTTAAAGTCTTATGCAACGGCCTTGGTACAATAGCGTTATAACTTTGTATTGATAACTGGTATGCATGGGTTGCGTAAGCCTCCAAGCGTTAGGTGCTTAGGCGGAGCTCATTTTTTTTGTGGTATTTCCACATTTAAAAAAATAGCGGGAGCTGCGCACCGACCCTTTGCTTTCTGTTGATTGGGGTTGTTATTTTTGGGTGGGTGTTTGGTGCAATTTTATTTAAAGTACTAATGTAGCAAAGGGGAACGCCCTGATGTTATTTAAAAAAACACGGGTTGATTAGCCTGCCCACCCTTCTTTGTCTAAGCTGCGGTAGTGTATGGCTTCGGCGATATGCTCGGTGCGGATGTTAGCCGATTGGCTGAGGTCGGCTATGGTGCGGCTGACTTTGAGTATGCGGTCGTATGCACGTGCACTGAGGCCGAGTTTTTCCATTGCTTTGTTGAGTAGATTTTCGCTTTGGGGTTCTATGGTGCAGATTTCTCTTACCATTTTGCTACTCATTTGTGCGTTGTTGTGTATGTCGGGGTGGTCTTTGTATCTTTCTTCTTGCAGCTCGCGGGCTTGTATGACGCGCTCGCGAACGGTGAGGCTGCTTTCGCCGTTTTGTTTGGAGGCGAGCTCGCTATAGTGCACTGGGGTTACTTCTACGTGTAGGTCGATGCGGTCGAGCAGAGGCCCGGATATTTTGCTGAGGTAGCGTTGTACTACGCCGGGGCCGCAGATACAGTCTTTGTCGGGGTGATTGTAAAACCCACATGGGCAGGGGTTCATGCTGGCTACGAGCATGAAGCTGGAGGGGTATTCGACGGTCATTTTGGCTCTCGATATGGTTACTTTTCGCTCCTCGAGGGGTTGTCGTAATACTTCTAGTACAGTGCGTTTGAATTCAGGGAGTTCGTCTAAAAACAAGACTCCGTTGTGGGCCAATGATATTTCGCCGGGTTGTGGTACGCCTCCGCCTCCTACTAATGCAACGTCGCTGACGGTGTGATGTGGGCTTCGAAATGGTCTTAAAAAAATAAGGCTATCGCCTTTGCTTAGCTTGCCAGCTACGCTGTGTATTTTGGTGGTTTCGAGGGCTTCGTGGAGACTGAGTGGGGGCAATATAGTTGGCAATCGTTTGGCCAGCATGGTTTTGCCTGCTCCTGGCGGGCCTATTAGTATGACGTTGTGTCCGCCTGCGGCGGCTATTTCGAGGGCTCGTTTGATGTTTTCTTGGCCTTTGACGTCGCTAAAATCGACGGGCATTTTTTCTTGATTGTTATTGAATTCGGCCCGTGTATCGACAAATGTTTTTTCTATTAGTTTGGTGCCGTTGAGTAGATCGACTACTTCTGTGATATCGGTAGCACCATAGACGGGCAAATCTGATACTATAGCTGCTTCTCGGGCGTTTTGTATGGGTAATATAAACCCCTTGAATCCTTCTTTGCGAGCTTGTATAGCGATGGGCAGGGCGCCTTTGATGGGCTGCAGGAGGCCGTCGAGGCTTAATTCACCCATGATGATGTAATCACCTGCTTCTTTTTCATCTACTTGTCCCGTGCAGGCCATTATGCCTATTGCTATTGGTAGATCGTAGGAAGAGCCTTCTTTGCGGAGGTCGGCGGGCGACAAATTGACAACTATACCTTGCCGAGGCATCTTGTAGTTGCAATGCCGGAGTGCGCTTTCGATGCGTTGGGTGGATTCTTTGACGGCGTTGTCGGGCAGGCCGACTATCAGGTATTTATTCCCTTGTCCTACGTTTACTTCTACTGTTATTTTGTATGAGTTCACGCCTATAACGCAACTTCCGTAGGTTTTTACTACCGCCATTGTATGTGAATATTTAAATGCTTATTGAAGGCTTTTGATTAAAAAAATTATGCCAAAGCGTTTACCAAAATTAGCTTAAAAAGCAGTAGTAAACAATAGCATTGCGTTCTTACTACTTGTGGTTTTTGATTTTGGTTTAATAATGAAGTTGCATCATGGTTGCTACGACCTTATTATAAAAAAAAATAGATGCCACACAAGTAATGTATAGTGTTATGTTGATGCAGAAATAACGGGTATATATTAATACTAAAAAGGGGGCTAATCAATGGTGTTGCTGTGGTTTTTTTTATGGTAAAATAAAATTTATACAACGTCCATATTGGTTATATAGAGCAGTTACAAAACGTAGTATTTTTAGATGTTAAAATACTATTTAATTTATGCTGTGAAGAGACACGGAGTCGTTAGTGCGGCGAATATTTTTATAGCCTTGCCTTTTTAATTTAATATAAAAATGTGAGTTGGTAGAATGTGTGCAGTTGCACTATGTGGTGATACAATATAGCTCGGGTCGTTGCATTGAGTGAGCGTGTATAGATAGGTGCGTGCATGATGTAGAGGTTGTGTGGCACGATTGTTTTTCGTTTTGTTTAGGTTGAAATGCCATTATAAAAAAATTAGCCTACTTTTTAGTAATTATTCTTACATTTGTATTGCTTTCGTTGTAGAAGGCAAGCTACGCTGCAGAGTGGAGCTTTCATGATAATATCAGTACAATGTCATTTCAAAAAAATAAAGTTGCTATCATTGGTGCGGGTACTTTTGGGACGGCTATTGCGAATATAGTAGCACAAAACACGGAGGTACTATTGTATTCTCGCAATGAGGAGGTGTGCAAATCCATAAACGAAACCCGCAATCATCATGGTGCTTTGATGCACAATAATATCGTGGCCAATAGCCACCTCGCCGATGTTATCACTAGTTGTGAATTACTTTTTTTTACTATTCCGTCGCAGTCGTATATGGGGTTTATAAAAGAAATACAACCCTACGTGAGCCCCTCTCAGATAATTATTCATGGTACAAAAGGAGTGCTAACTAGAGTGGACATCGATGCGGACGAGCGTCTTGATGCAGACGGCATTGTTACAATTAGTAATTTGATTTTGGATACTACCTGCGTGGTGAAAGTGGGCTGCATATCGGGGCCTAACCTAGCCAAGGAATTGTATGACGGTTACCCTGCGGCTACGGTGCTTGCGAGCAAGTATGACCAGGTGATAAAACAAGGCGAGGCCGTGCTTAAAACTAATCAATTCATGGTTTTTGGTAGTTATGATATTACAGGTGTTGAGCTGTCGGGGGTTTTGAAAAATGTGATTTCCATAGCCTCGGGCATGGTAACGGGTCTTGGTTATGGCGACAACACACGCGCCCTGCTTATATCGAGGGGGCTATTAGAAATGACTCGAATAGCGGAGGTGTTAGGTGCCGAGCCGAAGTCTTTTTTTGGGCTTGCTGGCATAGGCGACCTGATCGCCACCTGCGTAAGCAAATATAGCCGCAATCACACCGTGGGCTTGCGATTGTCGCAAGGCGAAACCATACAAGAAATACTCGCTACTATGACCGAACCTGCGGAAGGGGTCAATACCCTAAAAGTCTGTTTTAAATTATCTAAAACCTATAAACTGCATACGCCGATTATAGATGCGCTGTACGATATCGTTTTTCAAAATTTAAGCATCAAGCAAGGGCTCGTGAGGCTGATGTCGTTTCCGAGATCCAAAGATGTTGATTTTGTATAATCCGCTTTTTTTAAATCCAGGATTCAAGTTGTAAATGCAACTTTTTGATTAAAAATTTTGTTAGGTGCTTCAAAGTTAAATCTTTTTCTTGGTCTATCGTTTAGTTGATTTTCTATTTGTACAATTTGTTGGTGTGTTATGCTTGAAAAATCTGTTTTTTTGGGAATGTATTGCCGTATAAGACCGTTTAGATTTTCATTTGCTCCTCGCTCCCAGCTGTGGTAGGGCCTGGCAAAATAGAAGTTTATGTTTAATGCTTGACTTATTTTTTGATGCATGGCAAATTCTTTTCCATTGTCTGCTGTTATGGTGTGTAGGTATTGTTTTATGGGCATTAATAGTTCAATAGTTGCTTGTGCAAGTTCAGTTGCATTTTTGCCTGATATTTTTTTCATCCGTAATAGTCCTGTTGCTCTATCGTTGATGGTTACAATGGCGCCTTTGTGATTTTTTCCAATAATAGTGTCTATTTCTAAATCTCCCACACGTTGCTTTTCTTCAACTATTGCAGGTCTATTTTCAATATCTATTCTGTTTTTTATGATGCCTCGTGAATCCTTTTTATTGCCTCGCTTGCGATACCGTCTTCCGCTTGAACGTAAGTGTGTATAGAAGGTGCCTCCGTCTTTTTTATCTGCCCAGATAAATTGGTAAATACGTTCAACAGATACGATAGGAATATCCTTGAGTTTGCAATGCCCAACGATTTGCTCTGGGCTATATTTTTCTACTAATAAAGCAATGACAATGCCTTTAACCGTGTTCGTAAA
>JAYVJZ010000066.1:0-4580 GCA_043768865.1 Sphingobacteriales bacterium | reverse complement strand
TTAGTGTATATTTTATTGATTAATTATGTATTTTGAATCAACTAATCAATTGTATTGGGTTAATGATATATGTAAAATAATAAAAGTTGGTACAATTTTTTTAAAAATCTATTTACTATTTGTTAAAGATTTAGTTTCTTTTATTGTTTGTTAAAACGTATTTTTGCAGTATGAAAAAAATAATACTTTTCGTTTTTTGTATTGGATTTATATCAACTGCATTTGCTCAAACACAAACATTGGTTGTCAAAAACATTGGTAATATGCCTATTGCAGGAGCTAAAATAAGCATTGAATCCAAACAATTAGAGGCTTCAACAAATGCCGAAGGCGTAACTACATTTTCGCTGCCTAATGGCACCTACATGATCACAGTAGAAGCTAATGAGTATAGTGATTTTGCCGAAGTAGTTACACTATCGGGCAACCCTGTTATTTTACAATTGTCAAAAAGTTCAGATATACCCACCTTATTATTAGATTATGAATCATTAAATGAAAACGAATCAGGAGCTGTGTCGTCATTATTGACGAGCTCGAGAGATGTTTTTAACAACGTTTCAGGGTTCAATTGGGGCAATATGCGATTTTCAATTAGAGGATACGATAGAACCTCAACCGACATGATGTTGAACGGGGTATCTGTAAATGATTTGGAAAGAGGGCAAATACGATTCAGCGATTGGGGTGGCCTCAATGATTTTTTTAGAAACAGAGACAACAGCATAGGCATTGAACAATTCGATATGGGTTTTGGAGAATTGAATGGTGTACAAACTGTAGATGCTCGAGCAGGCAAGCAGCGCAAGGGAACACGAGCAAGTTTTGCAGCTACAAATAGAGGCTCATACAACAATCGATTTATGTTTTCACACAATACGGGGCTCTCTGCCAAAAAATGGGCTTTTTCGCTTGGAGGCAGCAAACGTTGGGCAGAAAAGGGAGTTATACCGGGTACATACTCTGATATGTATTCCTATTTTTTAGGCGTTGAAAAACAGTTCAAAAATCAATCGTTAGCGCTAACAGTTTTTGGAAATAAAAGTTTGCGAGCACTCAGCGGGCCTCATACGCTTGAGCAATATCAATTAGCAGCAGATAATTTATACAACAGCAATTGGGGATTGCAGAATGGTGAAATAAGAAATAGTTCGATCAACAAATCCCATTCGCCAATGGCAATAGTTACACATGAATGGAAACCTTCCAACAAAACCAACCTACTCACGGCAGCTATGTTTCAAAAAGGTAAGTCAAGCCGCACTCGATTTGTAGGATTTCAAACCAACGATGGAAGGCCTGATTTTTATCGCTTTTTGCCAAGTTATTACCTCAACCGCAACGATACGAACACCGCAACATTGCTAGGAGATTTCATCAATGAAAATAGAGAAACTGCATTTCAAGTAAATTGGGCGGGCATATACGAGGGTAATCAAATACAGCAAGACACTACTATAAATGGGGTTACGGGTAAGCTCAGTCAAATGGTACAAGGAGAAGACCACAACGACCCTACACGCATTTCGTTCAACTCGACACTTACTCATTCATTCAACAGCAAATTAAGCCTAAATGCCGGGGTACGTTATCAAAAAGACAGAATACATCGATACTTTGAGTTAGTTGATTTGCTAGGTGGCGATTTTTTTGTTGATGTAGATCCGTTTGCAATAGATCAAAATCGTGCCAACCCTGAGGCATATCAAAACAACCTAAATACCTTGAACAACATCGTAAAAGTGGGCGACGTTTTTACACAAAATTATTATCTCAACATAAGTCTAGCCTCTGTATTTGCCCAACTCAGCGGCATTACCGATCATTTTGATTATTTTATAGCTGCCGAACTAGAAAGAACAACCTACCAACGCGAAGGATTATTCAAAGACGGAATGTATCCGACATCGTCGTTTGGCAAATCAGAAAAGAAAAGCATACTAGCACCGTCGATAAAAGGGGGTTTGACTTACAAAGCAAATGGTAGAAATTATTTTGTTGTCAATGCAGGATTATTGAACGACGCACCGCTGATAGACAATGTAATGGTAAGTGATGCTGTACGAAATGATTTTGTACCCAATACCAAAGCGCAACAATCAACTACTGCCGACTTTTCTTATTATTACAGAAGCCCTTATCTGAAGGCTCGAATGACAGTTTACAACACTACCACTAGAAATATTGCTACCACTAAGAATTTTTGGGACCCTGATGTGAACAACAACGTGAATATGAACATAAGAGATCTTTCCACTCAAAACCGAGGCGTTGAAATAGGAGCTGAAGGCAAGGTATATAAGGGGTTGAGTGCACAAGTTGCAATAGCATACGGACATCATACGTACACCTCTCGCCCTACGGCGACCACTACGGTTGATAATGACCCGAGCGTAAACACTACCGAAACTATCTATATGAAAGGCTTTAACCTAGCCACAGGGCCACAAGAAGCCTATAATATTGGGTTGCGATACAATTCGCCAAAGTTTTGGTTTGTCAACATTAACGCAAATTATTATCGACGCTCGTGGGTGGATATTAATCCTGTACGCCGCACCGACAGGGCAGTTGATAACGTTACAGCAGCTAATTTTGAAAATATAATTAACCAAGAGAAATTGCCAAATGCGTTTATGATGGATTTTTTTGGAGGCTATTCGTGGAAATTAGATAAATCATTTAAGACACTCAGAAAAGCATATTATATCAACTTCAATCTAGGTATCAACAATTTATTAAACAATACTAATATCTTGCAAAGTGGATTTGAACAACTACGGTTTGATTTTGCCAATCGCAATGCTGAAACCTTCCCTAGACGCTATTTCTATGCTCAAGGTATTACGTATTATTTTAGTATGGTATTTCGTTTTTAATATGTAAACAATTGCTAAACTACCACAAGATATCCACCAAAATATAATCACCTCAAACATATAAAATGAACCAAAAATTAATGCCCTTTTTCTTATTAATCACACTACTTGTGTGTGCTTTTAGTGCTTGTGTTAAAGAAAAATTTGACGCACCAGCTTCATCTTGCTCCGACCCTTCGGGCCTAGTTGCTACCCATACATTAGCATCATTCAAATCACTATATCCCGTGGTAGCGTCTCCTGTGTTGATTACTGACGATATTGTTATTGCAGGAATTGTAAATGCAGATGACAAAAGTGGAAATTTTTATAAGCAAATATGTATGCAAGATTCCACAGGTGGGCTAAGTATAAAAATAGACGGGTACAATTTATTTTCGGATTTTCCGGTTGGACGCAAAATATTTATTAAATGCAAAGGCATGTATCTAGGGCAATACAATGGCCTAATACAACTAGGAGCTGGATTGGATAATAGCTCCACACCTGCTGATTTGGCGAGCATACCTGCCTCTATGATTGACAAATACATTATCAAAGGATCTTGTAACAACACAATAACACCAAGAATACTCACAGTAGGCAGTTTGGTTGGTAATTATCAAAGTATGTTGATACAGATAAACGATATGGAGTTTGATATAGCTTCATTAGGAACGACACAAGCCAATGCCGTATTAGGAACTACCGTCAATCATACATTAAACAACTGCTCATCGGGTTCTATTTTGTTACGCAACAGTGGCTACGCCGATTTTGCAGTAGATACCGTACCCTCGGGCAGTGGAACAATAACAGCGATATATCAGGTGTTTGGGACTACAAGCCAACTCTACATTCGCAACACAGGCGATTTACAATTCAATAATCCTCGATGTGGAGGTGGTGGTGGAGTAGTAGGAGGCAGCTTTTTAAGCATTGCTGGGGTGCGAGCATTATACAGTGGTGGCGATGCTATAATGGCAGCTGGCTCGGCGTTGAGAGGGGTAGTAATATCAAATCGCAACGGCGGAACAGGAGCTAATATCAATAACAAAAACATTGTAATACAAGACAGTAGTGGTCAGGGCATAGTGGTACGATTTGCTGCCTCACATACATTCAATGTGGGCGATAAAGTGTATGTAGATATATCTGGCACTACTTTGACATCATATAACGGGTTATTGCAATTAGACGCTACGCCTAATGCCGCAGCTACATTAGTAAGCTCAGGCAACCTGATAACTCCTTCGATTAAAACAGTAGCTGAACTCAACGCAGATGTAACATTACAAAGTACATTGGTACAAATAAACGGCGTTACAATCACGGGAGCGGGCACCACATTTGCGGGCACTTGCAGTATTTCGCAAGGTACTAATATGATTAACTTATACACTGCAACGGCAGCCGCATTTTCCACTTCACCCCTTCCTACGGGAACTGTTACAAGCTTAGTTGGTATCGTTGGTCAATTCAATTCAGTACAAATAAACATGCGAACAGCAGCAGACGTTACTCCATAATTTTTTTATAGTGGAGTTGCATAGTTTGTTATTATTAACGTATATTTGCACTTCGTGAAATCGGTCGGGTGGCCGAGTGGCTAGGCACAGCTCTGCAAAAGCTGCTACAGCGGTTCGAATCCGCTCTCGACCTCTAAAAATCCTCATTTTTTTGTAAAAAAAATGAGGATTTTTTTTTAATATTTGTACTGCT
>JAYVJZ010000065.1:0-35025 GCA_043768865.1 Sphingobacteriales bacterium | reverse complement strand
AAAAGCACCCTTTTGTTTACAATACCAACGTGTGTCGATTTCATCTTTAGGCTTGCCTTTGATGATAATCGCATTGCTACAATTATTTTTGTAACGGCTTTCTACCACTGAATAATCGACTAATTCGGAGCAGCACATCAAAGAAAAAAGGTGTGAATCAAATGCTAAAAAAGGTGATTTATAATATAAAAAAATACTCTTGATTGAATCTAAATTGTTTAGTTGTATATGCTCTTTAAACTTCAAATATTTCTGATTGGGTAGAATTTTATTTCGAAATTCTTTAGTGGAAATGTGATTAGCAAATGAGTATAGTTTGTTTTGATAATATAAATCCAACGCAGTGCCCTTGCTAGTTGCATAGACAACGAGCTTGTTGTATTGCGCTGCATGTATAGTTTCTACTGTTTCTTCTACCATTATGATAAGCAAACTACACAGCCCAATAATTAAAAAATTAATATTTTTATAAAATAAAAAGAGTAATAGAGAAAACATGAAAAAGAAACAAAAAAGAACTTCCAACAACGTAAATGTGGTGTTTGTAAAATTAATGAAATCTAGCAACAGCAGAGCTTCTAGGCTATAATTCATAATTAAAATTAGCATGTTGAGCAACCAACCTAAAGCAATATTTAAAAATGTAATTTTTGAAAAAGCTAACAAAAAAAACCCTGCGTATAATACCGCTGTGGACAATGGAACCACTATGAAATTACTGAGTAAACTCAAGACACTAACCGTGTTGAAATAATAAATTATGATAGGCAGAGTGGCCAACATAGCAGATAATGATACACTAAAAGTTTCGTAAAGAAGGCGAAAAAAACGATGAGGTATGTAAACTAATTTTTGAAAAAATGGTTGAAAAAACAATAACCCTAATACCGCAGCATAAGATAGCTGAAACCCAACATCATAAAGCGCTCCAGGCTGAAATATTAATAAAAACAAGGCCGATGAGAATATAATATTTAACATGAAAACATGATTGAAATACAATCGTCCAACGATAATTAATAAGGCCATTAGCACTGCTCTAAGCACACACGGGCTGCCCCCTGTGATGATTGCATAAAAAGATAATACACAAGCGATGAATATAAAACGAAAGAGTTTTGCAAAGCGAGATTTTCCAAATAATGATAAAAAAAAATTTAATAATACGACAAACAAGCCAATATGTAACCCTGAAACTGATAGTATGTGTGTAGCACCTGTTGAAGAATATAAATCTCTGACTTCCATGTCTATTGCATCATCATTACCCAAAACTATACCCATCAAAAGTGCTACTGAGACTGAATCCTGCACATATTTTCTAAAAACTTGATGGCAATAATTAGAAGTAGTTATTGCATTTTTATATACCCAATTGGGTTGATTATCAAGTACTATAAATGACGTATCTTCAACAAAAGCACTATGATAAAAGCCTTGATTTTTAGCATACTTTTTATAATCAAATTCATGTGGATTTAAGGGTGGTTTTATTTCATTGATACTGTTATTTTGAATTAATACAATGTCTCCATACCGAATACTATCCTTTGTTTTGAATGTAATATTTAGTTTGCCATTGCGTTTATTGCCAAAATTATCCATCAAAACACTAGCTTTAGTTCTCTGCATAGTCCCTATAACTATAGGTTGTGATTCTACTTTGGCTACTAAAAACGTTGTGTTTGTTAAGTGATTACCAAAAAAAAGTGGATCATTGCTTGGCGAACTAATTGTATGTTTCAAAAAACCTGCACAAGCTGTCAAAATCAATAATAGCAACAACTTGTAATATTGTTTAATAGGAATTATGTATATAATTATTCCAATAAAAACTAAGATAAGCAAGAGTAAAACACAATAAAATAAAGAAAACCTAAAGCCAATATCAAAACAATGATTCGATATTAATAAACCAAGCACCCAAGCGATGAGTACTTTTAAAATAGGCTGTTTACTGATAAACTTTTCATAGTCTTGGAACATAAATTAAAATTAATAATAATAATTTAAAATAAAAAATAATAGTGCATTAAAAGGATTATTTTTGTGGTATGAATTGGTATTTAACCGTATTGTTTTTGATACTCGGCATAGCATTGTTTTTGCTGGAGATATTTATATTACCCGGGTTTGGTATAGTTGGATTGATGGCATTGGCTATGCAAGCGTATGGGGTGTACAGTGCTTATCTTTTAGATGCTGATGCAGGCCTCTATGCCTTACTTTTTTGCATATTGGCTGATGCCGTTATTGTGATTATAGGCGTTAAGCAGGTGGTGTCAGGTAAATATAGTGTTCAGAAAAACAGCGATGGCAAACTCCCTTCTATTACAGAAAAAACAGCGATTACAATAGGTGATGTAGGTCTAACTAGTACTCCTTTGCGACCTAATGGCAAGGTTGATTTTGGCATGGATCGTATAGAAGTATTCAGTCAAAATGAATTTATCGAATCTGGAGTTGCCGTAAGAGTGATACATATAAAAGAGGACAAAATAATTGTAAAATCAATAACTTAATTTAAAAAATAAACCATGAGTTTACCGATAATTGTTGGAATATTTCTAACATCAGTCATCTTTTTGATGGTGTTTTTTTATTACGTACCAATTGGGTTGTGGATTTCATCACAGCTATCAGGAGTAAGAGTTTCGTTGTTGCAATTAATATTAATGCGTTGGCGTAATGTACCACCTAATACTATAGTTAATGCAATGATTATAACCACAAAAGCAGGATTGGTAGTTAGCCGCGACCAATTGGAGGCTCATTTTCTTGCAGGCGGCAGAATAAATTCTGTTGTCAATGCATTGATATCAGCTGACAAAGCGAATATTCCGTTAGATTTCAAAGCCGCAACTGCAATAGATCTTGCAGGACGCGATGTATTTGAAGCCGTTCAATTGACTGTTAATCCAAAGGTTATTGACACACCCAGTGTATCAGCAGTGGCTAAAGATGGGATACAGTTGTTTGTAAAAGCGAGAGTAACAGTGCGAGCTAATATACGACAACTAGTCGGTGGTGCAGGACAAGAAACAATACTGGCAAGGGTTGGTGAGGGAATAGTATCAGCTATTGGTTTGGCTTCAAGCCATAAGGAGGTACTCGAAAAGCCCGATACTATTTCTAAGTTGGTATTATCAAAAGGGTTAGATAATGGAACTGCTTTTGAAATATTATCAATAGATATAGCAGATGTAGATGTTGGAAAAAACATAGGGGCGCAGCTACAAATGGACCAAGCAGAAGCCGACAAAAATATAGCTCAAGCGAAGGCAGAAGAGCGCAGGGCAATGGCTGTAGCAGAAGAACAAGAGATGAAAGCAAAGGCACAAGAAGCGCGTGCTAAGGTTATAGAAGCAGAAGCACAAATTCCGTTAGCGATATCAGAAGCATTCAAAAGTGGGCATTTTGGAGTAATGGATTATTACAAAATGCAAAACATACAAGCGGACACAGAAATGAGAGCCGGCATAGGTAAATCGGGAAACAAATAACCGTATTTTATAAAATAAAAGTACACAAATAACAAGTAAAACTGCTGTTTATCTGTTTATTGTTTTTGTTTATTTTTTACTAAAAATTTAACCCTATTGAAGACGCTATTATTAACTTTAAGTTTAGTATTGCTTCGCTGCTCAGTGGGTTGTGCCCAAGATAGCATACCGTCCGTTGTTGACGAAGATGCACTTTTTTTTTATACGTTAGGGTATCAGTTTTTAGAGCAAGAGAGTTACAAACCTGCTGTGTTTAATTTCAAAAAAGCAATAGATATTATGCCAGAATATCAAGCTGCAATAGACGGTTTGAGAAAGGCGTTGGAGAAATTAAACGAAGGTGAAATTGCAAAAGCTACGCTAAAAGAAGCCTTTAAAAACAATGTAAATAGCATTGAAAATATTACTAAGATAGCAAACTATGAGTTTAATCAAAAAAATTATACAAATGCATTGTTTAATTATCGAAGAATCGTACAACAAAAACCAAATGAAATAAGTGCATTGATGGGTTGTGGTATCTGTCACTTCAATATCAATAATATAGATTCTGCGATTTATTATTTTACAAAAATTAAAGAGCAAGATTTGATGAATGAAAAAGCTACTAAATATTTAGCTACATGCTACTATAAACAAAAAAATTATACTAAATCCCTACTATTTTATACTAGTTTAATAAGAATGAGTCAACAAGAAGCATCCGCTTATATTGACATTGTTTCGATACATATTTTACAAAAAAATTATGCTGCGGCAAAAGAAGTATTAGATAATACATTGCGATATTTCCCTTTGGAGGCAAAAATATTTAGCCAATATGGCAAGCTGTTTGAGCTGCAAAATGACACAGTAGAAGCGAATAAAAAATTCAGACGAGCGTATGATTTGGACAACAACGACGCTTATGCAGGTATGAAAATAGCCGATGCATACATGCTACAAAAAGACTATAAAAAAGCTGCTGCTACGTACTTGACGATAACGAGCAACGACACATTAGGTCAGCGTATTTACGACAAAGCCGGCACAGCATTTATGTTAGCAAAAGATACGCTCAATGCCACTATGGTATGGGCTGAGCTACTAAAAATAGTGCCCGAAAATCAGGTGTGTTTTGAAAAGTTGGTTAGGTTGTATGATGCTCAAAAACGCGACAAAGAGCTACTTCTAGTCTATGAGAAAAAATTAAATATTATGCCAAACAATGCTTTGTACAAAAAAGAAATTGAAAGATTAAAAGCAGTGATAGCGACTAAAAAAAAGTAATTTTCACAAAATTATTATTTAGCGTTAAAAAATTTGTTATTTACACGAGTTGATATACTTTTAGCTTCAAATTTATATATATGTTCTCTAAAGTACCACCTCATTTAATAGAAAAATTAAAGCTACGTATCAATCACAATATCCTCCGAACCCTCAATCAGGTTGATTTTAAGATAGATTTCAATTCAGGTGATTATCTAGGATTATCACGAGATCCTGAGTTGAAAAAAATTGTTTCTGATTATTTTAGCGAACATCCTAATTATAATTTCGGAGCAACGGGTAGCAGATTATTATCAGGTAACAACAAAGATGTAGAGCGTTTGGAATTGATGTTAGCTTTTTATCACAACTCAGAATCTGCTCTATTTTTTAACTCAGGGTACGATGCCAATATTGGAATGCTATCATGTATAGCAAGAAAAAACGACACGTATATTTACGATGAATATTGTCATAATTCTTTGATTATGGGAATGAAACTAGCTGGCTGCAAAATGATTTTGTTCAAACATAATGATCTTGAGGATTTAGAGGCCAAACTAAAAGAAAGTAAAGGACTCGTATATTTAGTTTATGAATCATTGTATTCTATGGATGGAGACATTCCACCGATACACGAAATAACCGCTTTGGCAATACAATATGGTGCTTATCAAATTATTGATGAAGCGCACACAACCGGAATATGGGGTGACAATGGTGAGGGTATGGTAGCAAAGGAAAAATTAAGTGATTACTTTTTTGCAAGAACCTACTCATGTAGCAAAGCCGTAGGTGGTACAGGAGGTTTTATATTGGGAAGTAAATATTTAAAAAGCTTTTTGATCAATTATTCCTCAACTTTTACTTACTCTGCAGGGTCGCCATTGCATTCGATTTTGTTTAATTTATTTGCTTTTCACAAAATATTTACTTCACCTGAATTGAAAAATAACCTTTTTAAATTGTGTGCATATTTCATTTCCAAAATGAAAGCTATAGGTTTTCAATATCCTGATAACATCCTCGGCCCTGTGCTACCAATAGTTATAAAAGGTGAATTGCAATGCCGTCAATTGGGTTTGAAATTGCAAATGCACGGATTTGATGCAAGACCAATTATATTTCCTACCGTGCCAAGAGGGTTTGAACGGGTAAGAATATGCCTTCACACTTTTAATACCGTTGAGCAGATTGATTTATTTGTTGATATAGTTACCGAATTTTTAGATGCCGAAAGTGCGTTGAGGCTACCATTCAATGATGTGAAATTACTTAACCAACCTACATATAATGGCTAATAATTTATCTTGTTTTATGGGTTTTAGAATAAAATCGTTTATCCCTGCTTCAAACATTTTTATTTGATTTTCGGGTAACACATCTGCCGTAAATCCTATAATTGGTATCGTTGATTTCTTAGAGTTAGGTAGATTTTTGATTTTGCGAGTGGCGTCATAGCCATCTAATACTGGCATTGAGATATCCATTAAAATAAAATCATAATTATTCAAAATCACTTTATCAACTGCCACTTGACCGTTTTCAGCAAAATCTACTTCAATACCAACGTCCGACAATTGTTTTTTTACAATAAACAAATTAATTGGATTGTCGTCGGCTACCAATGCTTTTTTTCCTTTTAGGTTGTGTATGATTTCAGTGGTGTCTTTTGCTTGTTCTATCTCATCACTCAACCTGTATAAAATTGTAAAAGCGAATCTTGTACCTCTGCCTTCTTTGCTTTCTACCACTATTTCGGAGCCTAACAATTCGAGTAATTTTTTTACAATTGAGAGACCCAATCCGCTGCCTCCATACTTGCGAGTGGTGCTAGATTCTGCTTGTGTAAACACCTCGAATATAGATTTTATTTTGCTGCTTGCGATACCTATACCGGTGTCTGTAATTGCAAAACTAATGCTACAAAAGTCTTCGTCTTTGCTTTCACATTTCAGTTGCAACGTTACTTCTCCCTCCGACGTGAATTTAATTGCATTTGAGATAAGATTATTCAATATCTGCTGCAGACGGTATTGATCACCTAATAAGAATTGTGGTATTGCTTCTTCCACATCGATAATTAGGTCGATACTTTTTTCTTTTACGGTGTCTTTAAATGCCTCGTACTCGAGTTTTAACAACAAATGCAAATCGAATCGCTCGTTTTCTAAATCTATCTTACCTGCTTCAATTTTACTATAATCCAACACATCTGTTACCAACTTCTGTATTTGATCTGTTGCAAGTTTTAACATCCCAATTTTATCATTCACATCAGGGCTGTTATTATCTTGTACAATAAATTCTGACAACGAAATAACCGCATTGAGGGGGGTTCTGATTTCGTGGCTCATAATAGAAAGAAACTGTTGCTTGATTTTTAACGCTTTTTCTTTGGCTTCATTAGCAAGGCTTATTTCATATTCCATCATTTTCAACTTCGAAATATCCGTGCCGAAAGTAATAATATATTCAAGTTTTCCGTCTTTTATTATTGGCAAAAACTGTCGTAATATTTGCATCTCTCCACCTGTCAATGTCCCTATTTGTTCAATATATTCAAAATAATCTTTTGATTTTTTCTGCTCTATCATTATATCAAACCTGACTTTCGCATTGTCTTGCCTTACATTGGTAAGATTTGCAAATTCTATGTCGTTCAACCCAATAGCTAATTGGCGCATAGTATTGTCTTTTATAGAAGCAGGATTGGTATATACGTACTTTAAATTTTTGTCATAAACACTAACTGAAATATGCATTTTTTCAAAAATCATTTCATAAAAAGATTTTATTTTATTTATTTCATCTTCCTTTCTTTTTATTAATGAAATATCCCTGCCAACCACCGTACACCCCACAATATCATCTTTTACTTTGATAGGATAAAAGGAATATTCAATGTATTGAAACTGATCATTGACCTTGTGAGTTATAATTTTTTTAATAGCCTCTCCTTGCAATGCAGTATGATACAAATTTCTCCAAATAATGACAGATTTTTCATTTACAAGATTCTTAAATGCACTTTCATTTTCGTTAATAGTCGCTACACCAAGGTTCAGATGCAGCGTATCGAAGACTTTATTTTTGTTAATTATAAAATAATTTTTATTTACAGACCATATTACATCATCTGTACTATTTATCAATGACTCTAACTTGCTATATGACTCTATTAATTGTTCTTCAAATATGTTAGAAGATCGAAACGTAAAAGTCAATAAAAATACGGTGAGTATCGATGATATTAAAATATCTATATGATTTGTATATTCTATGTACTTGTTAAAAGATGGACCAATATCTAAAAAATGAACACATAATATAGTAAAAAATATAAGCGTAAAAAATAATACTTGTGTGAAGCGTTCTTTCTTGCTGTATATGAGCATAATCGTGATGACCAAAGGGGAGTAATACAAGTAGGTTGCTCCTTTGCCATATACGCCGTCATCAAACAAAAAAATTGTAAAAATGCAAAGTAGTATAAATGCAAATTTTGAAAAATAAAAAAACTTTTTTTGTAATAACATCAACAAAAAACTAGCCACAGCAGTACTTGCACAGACAAAGGAATAATTTATTAATTCTCTATCGTACAGATTGTAAGTATAAAATAAAAAAAGCAAACAAAATACTAAACAAAAATACCACAACAAATATTTACGTTTATCAAGCATTTTTTGTAATAATTAGGGGCGAATTAAGAAAATATTTTTGCTAATATAAATTATAATTATCAATAAATTTAATAATAATGAGGGTATTATTCAAAGAAGTGTTTCAACTAAACTACTTTTGTAAAGTTGCTGATTTACTATTTAATAAATTAAAACAATGAAAATAAATACACTACTCGAGCGAGCCTACCAATTTGATTTTCTTACCCTAGAAGAAGGGCTATACTTACATCACAATGCAAGCACTACCGAGCTAATGATGACTGCACATGCGATGCGCCTAAAACACAAACCCGACACTATCGTCAGTTGGATTATAGATAGAAATGTGAACACCACTAATGTTTGTATAGCTAATTGCAAGTTTTGTAATTTTTTTAGAAAACCCAATCATGCTGAGGCTTACATCACGTCAATAGACGAATACAAAATAAAAATAGAAGAAACATTTCGCTTGGGTGGTGAACAGTTATTGTTGCAAGGTGGACACCATCCTGATTTGGGTTTGCAGTTTTATGTTGATTTATTTTCAAAACTTAAAGAGCTATATCCCAACTTAAAACTACATGCACTCGGCCCACCCGAGATAGCTCACATTACTAAATTAGAAAAATCGACACATACTGAGGTGTTAGAAAAATTAAAAAAAGCTGGGCTCGATAGCCTGCCCGGTGCAGGTGCAGAGATATTGAGCGACCGAGTGCGACGTCTTATTTCTAAGGGGAAATGTACAGGTGGCGAATGGTTAGAAGTAATGAAAGCAGCACATCAATTGGATATCACCACTTCTGCAACTATGATGTTTGGGCATGTGGAGACGCTGCAAGAGCGGTATGAACACCTGATTGCGTTGCGTGATGTACAAACACAAAAGCCCAAACACGCAAAGGGATTTCTCGCATTTATACCCTGGCCTTTTCAGGACGAAGGTACTCTCCTCGCTCGATTGAGAGGTATAAAAAACAACGTTACAGGCGACGAATATATACGCACAATTGCACTAAGTAGAATCATGTTGCCTAACATCATAAATATACAAGCATCGTGGCTGACAGTCGGCAAAAACGTTGCTCAAGTATGCTTACATGCCGGTGCTAACGATTTTGGTAGTATTATGATAGAAGAAAATGTGGTAAGCGTAGCAGGTGCGCCACATCGATTTACAAGTAACGGAATACAAGACGCAATCAGAGAAGCGGGTTTCAAACCTCAATTGCGAACACAACAATATGAGTGGAGAGACATTCCTCAATCGATAGAACAACAAATCATTACCTATTGATGTTTTTCTAACACATCGACAAGATCTTGAGTAAGGTCAAATGATTTTTCGCCCTTAGACGTTTCATCATTACCGTCTAACTCAATGCCATAAGGTGTTACCACCGATAACATAGCATCTAATGAGTCTGTAGAAAAATTAGATTTAAGTATCGTCGGATATTGATCGCAAAGGCTTTTCAAATGCGTAGAACTGACGTTTGATATATCGTCCACTTCCAAAACGATAGCCTTTATTTTATCTATTTTATCTAAGTAATAATGATAACTAATGCTAGAACTGTAATGTAAACGCAGCAATACCGGCACCTCCAACTCATCTTTACAATTTCTATACACCCCACTGTTCATGTCTAATGCGGTTAAATGAAGTGCAGCGAAAGCATGATACAACTGCGTAAGCTCGGCATTGGGCATATAAGCACTCAATAGCGGCCCTGTTATCCAACTTTCTAGTTCTTGAGCGACTACTAAATCATCTAATTTTTCAATATGAAAAGTTAGCCATTTACACATCGGTTGAGCAGCAAAAAATCGAGCATCAGTGAGGTTTTTAATGTTATTGGCTTTTATAATCATAAATTAGAAAAATTATAGTTTTTTAAATGTATTTTTGTAATATAAATCTCTACAAATATAAACTGAATAGTTACTAAATTATGCAACGACCTATTAGAATATTGATTGCGAAAGTGGGGCTAGATGGACACGACCGTGGTGCAAAAGTAATAGCCACTTCATTGCGAAATGAGGGCATGGAAGTTATATACACGGGGCTCCGTCAAACCCCTGACATGGTCGTCAAAGCTGCATTGCAGGAAGATGTAGATGCGATAGGTGTGAGTATATTGTCAGGTGCACATCTTTCTGTATTCAAAAAAATTATTGACTTGATGAAAGCCAACGAAATGAACGATGTTTTATTAACCGGCGGGGGTATCATACCCAATGACGATGAGCAGACACTACTCGACATGGGGGTTGGCAAGCTTTTCTTGCCAGGAACAAATACAAAAGATGCAGCAGATTTTATTAAAAATTGGGTAACGGCGAATCGAACCTTTTAAAACCGTTCCCCTTAATAACGCTCTTTACTAATAATTTCATTGTGGATTCTCTTACACACATACTACTCGGTGCAGCTATAGGCGATAAGATGCTAGGACAAAAGATTGGCCGAAAAGCAGCTCTTATTGGGGCTTTAGCGAAAACATTCCCTGATTTTGATGTATTCTTTGCAGGTCAATCAGATCCACAAAAATATCTATGTGTGCATAGGGGCTACACCCACTCAATGCCTGTTCAAGTACTGATGGCACTGCCTTTGGCATATATCTGCTATTTGATTTTCAAAAAACAAATCAACTACAAAACTTGGTATTTACTTTGGCTACTCTGTATGTGGGGACACTCCCTCCTCGACACCTGCACCAACTATGGCACACGGCTTTTGTTACCCTTCAACAGTCTGCCTTATTCAGTGAATTCTATAGCTATTGTTGATTTGTTTTACACTTTGCCGCTACTTATAGCATTGATACTAGCCATGCTATTTAAAAACAATTCAACTAAACGCAGCAACACAATCACTATCTGCTTGGTTTATGCAATGTTGTATTTGGGAGTTACATTTATCAATAAAACTATTGTTAATTATAAATTTGAAAAAATTTGCAAAAGCCAACACATTCCATATAAAAATACAATAACAAACCCAACCATATTGAATAACATACTTTGGTATGGAATTACCAGCAACGACACAGCTATTTACGTGGGTGAATATTCCCTATTGCAGCCCAAAGACACTATCCGATTTTATATGTACAAACGCAATCTACAATTACTCGATTCGTTCAAAACCGCCACAGACTTACCTCTTATGCAATGGTTTAGCGGTCCGCATTATTTTTTGAAACAACGTGGCGATACGCTAGACTACTATAATATAAAATTTGGGAGAACCAATTTACAAGCGAGCACTGATGCCGAAACATTCATATTTTATTATAAATTGTATCAAGATTCAACAAAAAAATGGCAACTCGGATGGCAAGAACCAAGCGAGAAAGACATACAATTCAAACCTGCCCTAATCGACCTATGGCAACGTATGTTAGGTAAAAAAATATAACAAATAGAAGATATTACCCATTATTTAAGAAAAATACTTACTCGCCGATAGTATTATATTTCCCTATTTTTTTAATTGAATAAACTATATTTGCCCAAGTAAATAAATTGATTTTTTATATAAAATTATTATTAAAGCAAAACGAATGATTTCAAATAGAATACAAAATTTAATAGAATCAGAGACATTGCTGATGGCTGCAACCTGCCGTGAGATGCGTTCACGTGGCATCGATGTAGTAGATTTAAGTTTAGGCGAACCAGATTTTGATACACCAATTCACATAAGAGATGCAGCTAAATTGGCTATTGATGAGGGATACACGCACTATACACCCGTAGGTGGGTATGTCGATGTGCGTGAGAGTATCATCAAAAAGCTAAAAAGAGACAACGATTTGGATTACACTTTTGAACAAATAATTTTAAGCACGGGAGCAAAACAAAGCATAGCCAACGTAGTGTTGAGCTTGCTTGACGAAGGCGACGAGGCCATCATACCTGCACCTTATTGGATTAGCTACTTGGCTCAAGTGCAGTTAGCAGGTGGAGTGAGTGTTGTGATACCAACGCAATTAGAAAGTGGATATAAAATAACGGCAACGCAACTAGAAGCCGCTATTACTCCCAAATCAAAACTTTTTATATTTTCAACACCCTGCAACCCAAGCGGAGCAATATACTCACACGAAGAATTAGCAGATTTAGTAGCTGTTTTTGAAAAATACCCAAACATAATTATTATCTCAGATGAGATATACGAATACATCAACTACGTAGGCAAACATTCGTCAATTGCGGCTTTTAGCCAATTGAAAGATAGAGTAGTAATTGTGAATGGCCTCAGCAAAGGCTTTGCAATGACGGGCTGGCGACTAGGATACATCGCTGCTCCTATCGACATCGCAAGGGCGTGTTCTAAGATACAAGGTCAGTTCACATCGGCCACTTGTAGCATTACACAACGCGCTACCATAGCCGCTATGAGTACTTTCGATAGTTCCATAACCTCGATGGTAGAGGAGTTTAAAAAAAGAAAAAAATACGTTGAAAGTCGTTTAAAAAATATACCAGGCCTCCGCTATAATGATCCAGATGGTGCATTTTATTTTTTCCCTGATGTAAGCTATTATTTCAATTCAATTTATCAAAATAAAATAATAAAAGACAGCACCGATCTCGTACTTTATATTTTAGAAAACGCCAATGTAGCCTTAGTTTCCGGCAAAGCATTTGGTAATGACAATTGCATACGTATCTCTTATGCCACTAACGAGGAGAAGTTGAAAGAGGCATTTAATCGAATCGATATTGCCCTACAAGCACTAACATTACCTGAGCATGAAAGCATTGCTTAATCAGTTTTTAAACAAAAAAATAATAGTTGTTGGTGATGTAATGATTGATTCTTACATACATGGAGAGGTCAAACGAATGTCTCCTGAGGCTGCCGTGCCTGTGCTTGACGTACAATCGACGAATTATAATCTTGGTGGTGCGGCCAATGTTGCACTTAATCTTAAAGCACTTGGGGCGATGCCACTTTTGATTTCAATAATTGGCACCGATGCGAATGGTGTGTTATTAGAAACTAATATGAACGAGCAGGGGTTGATAGTGGATTATTTATTTAAAAATAGTACCCGCAAGACCACCGTCAAAACAAGACTGATGTATCAAAACAAGCAACAATATCGCATCGATGATGAAACGCTGAGTGAAATAGATGAGGAGGATACAAATAAAATATATGCCAACATTGAACAGCTCATAGCAACGCAAACTATTGATGCTATTGTGTTTCAGGATTACAACAAAGGTGTGCTGACGGCAAATCTTATCCATAAAATTATTGAATTAGCAAATAAAAACAACGTAATAACAACGGCGGATCCGAAGCATACTAATTTTTTTGAATATAAGAATGTTACTCTATTCAAGCCTAATCTTAGTGAACTAGAGCGAGGTCTGTGCATCACTATCGATAGCAAGAACCAAGAGGCACTGCAGCTGGCAGCCGAAAAACTAAAATCAATAATGCCACATAAATATTCGATTTTTACGCTGTCTGAAAACGGAATATATATACACGCAAACCTAAATGAGGAGGTCAAATCGCACCTCACGTCCGCATTAGCAAGCACTGTGAGCGATGTGAGTGGCGCCGGCGATACAGTAATAAGCGTAGCCACCCTTGCGCTGTTAGCCAACGCCGACTGCCTACAGATAGCAACTTTAGCCAATATAGCCGCAGCGATAGTATGCTGCAAAGCAGGCGTAGCAACAGTTAGCGTCGATGAAATGATCGCATTTGCAAAATAACATCACAATACAACTATTTTTTTATTCTGCTAGGTTGTTCTTTTATAAACTTAGCCCACGTGGAAGCACCCGATTTTTTATCACCCCCTAATTTATGTTGATACGCATGGCAAAGCCCTACTGCGAGAGCATCGGTCGTATCCAAATAACTCGGCATAGTTTCAATGTTCAAATACTTTATCACCAATGCCGCAACTTGCTCTTTACTCGCATTTCCATTGCCTGTAATCGACATTTTAATCTTGCGTGGAGCATACTCAACCACCTCCAAACCCAAGGTCATAGCCACACTAATAGCCACTCCTTGAGCCCTGCCTAGCTTCAACATACTTTGAACGTTTTTACCAAAAAAAGGAGCTTCTATAGCCATCTCAGTGGGTTGATACGTATGAATTAAAAATGTAATTTTTTCATGAATCTTTTTTAACTTTTCGTAGGTATCGCCAATCTTATCTAAATGAACAACGCCTGCCGTGATAAGGGTTTGAGACAACGTTGTGCTTTCAATAACTCCATATCCCATGATGTTGGTACCCGGGTCGATGCCTAATATTTTTCTTGTAATAGTGGTTGGTTGAGGCACGATGCTTATTTTTACACAATAATAAACCAATTTTTTGTTTTGACACTGCTAAATCAAATTTTTCGCTTTCGATTTTTTGTTTGGTTTATCAAAATTTGTGTAACTGTTTTTTTATTTTATTACCTATATAAAAATATATTTTCTACGCACTTTTACGAAAGCCTAATCACTTACTATTCACTTATTTTTAGTAACTATTTTGTACTTGTTTTTTTAGGATTAGGCACCCTAACTATTGTCAGCATTGAGGCATTGAAGTGGAAAACAGTTTTAAAAGATAAAGAAATACTAAGTTGGAAAAGTGCTGTGTCGTCTGTGCTGCTTGGTTATACGTTCAGCATGTTCACCCCCAACAGAATAGGCGATTACGCCGGGCGTGTGTTGTATTTACAAAAAACCGAAAAGTGGAATGGCGTTTCGTTGAGTTTATTATGCAGCTACAGTCAATTTGCATCGCTCTTGATATTAGGAATTTTAGGAGGTGTTACTTATGTTTTATGTTTTATTTCAATCACATTCTACCTTACTATTTTGCTACTATCAACTGCACTAGTAGCTATCGGTTTAGTACTTTTTATATACTTCAAAACAGGATATTTTATAAGAAAAAGAATCGTAAACAATGCCCCAAAACGCTGGCGCAATTGCATTATAGTATTTTCAACAGCACCAAAAAAACAATTGGCATATTTGTTGTTTTTATCAATTATTAAATTCATGATAACCTACCTACAATACGCCACACTGCTCACCTGCTGTCAAGTTAAATTCAATATAGTAATTGGGTTTATGCTCATGATGTTGCAATTTATAATACAAGCTTGTGTGCCGTCATTTGCAATCGCCGAATTGGGAGTAAGAGGCAGTATAGCCGTGTTGGTTTGGAACAAAACTATTGCTCACGCCGATATTTTAGTATTCGCAACGAGCATGTTGTGGTTATTCAATTTGATGCTTCCTTCTATTTTAGGAATAATACTATTCTGGTTTTTTAGATTCAACAAAAAAAAATTAATTCCAATTTTATGAAAAAATTATTTTGGTTGTGTGGGTTGCTAATGCTTGCAGCGCCTGACAAAACAACTGCTCAAAACGACGGCTTGTGTGTAGAAGACAATACGAATTATCAATCGGGCGAGAGTATTTCGTTTCAAGTTTTTTTTAAATTAGGACTAATGAATGCTCACGCAGGTAATGTGAATTTTACGGTTACGGAGCGAGAGTACAACGACGACATGTCATATCATATAGTTGGAGTAGGCAAAACTGTTTCGTCCTACGAATGGTTTTATAAGGTGAATGACACCTATGAAAGTTGGGTAGATCAAGCCACCGGCTTGCCGTTGCGGTTCAAACGTAACATCAACGAAGGAGGCTACAAAATAATGCAAGAATACACATTTGACAACCCTAACAACCATGCTATGATTGTAAAAAGTGTTACAAACGGGGAGACCAAAATCACCAACAAAAAATATAATGTGAATCAATGTGTGCAAGATGTATTAAGCGCCATTTATCGCTGTCGCAATATAGATTTCACAACTAAAAAAGCTGGCGACCGCATACCCTTGACGATATTCATCGACGGCGATCAATACGAAATCAACTTAAACTATCTAGGTAAAGAAACTATAAAAACAAAATTGGGTACATTGCGCTGCAACAAGTTCAGAGCGAACCTTGTAAAAGGAACTATATTCGAGGGCGACGAAGAGGTGCTAGTATGGGCAACTGATGACAAAAATCAAGTACCCGTTTTGATAGAAGCACCGATAGTGGTAGGACGCATACGGGCTACAATCAGCAACTGGAGCGGCTTACGTAATAGCATTACCTCAAAAAAATAAAGCGCCAATTTTTATTGATGCAGCTTAGGCGTGCCCTCGCCGATGGTTTGGTACGTATTAATAACATCAGTAGTTGAACGGACAGGCTGCCGAAACTCGCTATTTATTTTATCATTTATTGTGCTACAAATAAAGGTTATAACTTGCATAAAATAACCTAACAAAAGAAAATAAAATAACAAAAAAAATGAACGCCACCTGAGCACTTCACGCACCTAACGGTTTGCTGAAGTATCACTACTAGTGCTTTGCAAGCAACACATAGGGTCATACATAAGTAGATGTCAGCTGCACTTTGGAGATTCTAAAATGAAAATAACTACTTGATTTTTATTCTTTTATTTTCATAGACATTGTACATTTTTGAAGAACTCTGTTGTAGCCTATTTGTAACATCAGTTACGCATACAAACGTTGCACAACAGTTGCGTTTGAGTTAAAAAAAATTGAATAATGAGCTGCTTTTATTACCAATAAAAATGTTAAAAAAAATATTAATTTTGAGTGGTAAGCACCGGCTACTAGTGCTTTAATAAAATTACGTATTGTAAGCCTAGCTACCTTACTTTTTATTAATTACATTTTTTATTAAAATAAACTACTTAAAAAGGAGCTGTGCAAACATATGCAGCTGTAGTGTTTGAAGCAGTACTTTGAAGATTTTTAATACTCTAGATAAAAACGATTATCATAAGAGCAACCTAGTGAGGGTGGAGAGTTTGGGTAATAAATGACCTACAAGAAGAGGAAGGATTCAAAACGAGATAGTGGAAATGGCTGAGTGGCGGAGCATTGCGGCATGAGCCGCAAAATAGCGTTAGCTGCTTAGGTGTAGCTCTTTTTTGTGGTATTCTCCACAAAAAAAGCGGGAACCGGGCAGCGACGCTTGCCCTGCCTGTATTGTCAGGCAACGGCAAGGGGAACGCCCTAATCGTATTTTGCGTTAAGAGAATGACTGTGTTTTTGTACTTTGAGGGAGAGGTGGTGGCTGATATTGTGCCGCA
The DNA here is from genome assembly GCA_043768865.1 of Sphingobacteriales bacterium. Classification (GTDB taxonomy): domain Bacteria; phylum Bacteroidota; class Bacteroidia; order Chitinophagales; family JAYVJZ01; genus JAYVJZ01. The sequence goes on along the minus strand of JAYVJZ010000065.1, from coordinate 17,412 downwards.
AGCTAACGTATTTTTTCGTATCTTTATTGCCTTAATTCTTACAAATTTTTTATACTTATGGCTACTATTTTGATAGTTGATGATGAGCGTGCTATACGTCGCTCATTGCGTGATATACTTGAGTTGGAGGGGTACAAGACCGATGAGGCGTCGAATGGTGAGGAGGCGTTAACGAAGGTGAGTAATGAGGTTTTTGATCTTGTGATTTGTGATATTAAGATGCCGAAAGTAGATGGCATGGAGTTTTTAGAAAAAAGCCGTGAACTCATTCCTGATGTTCCGATTATTATGATTTCTGCTCATGCCAATATTGATATTGCGGTGGAGGCAGTGCGAAAAGGGGCGTATGATTTTTTTACGAAACCGCCAGAACTCAATCGTGTACTGGTTTCGATACGAAATGCAGTAGAGAAATCGAACCTCGTTGTAGAGACTAAAGTATTGCGTCGTAAGGTGAGTAAGGTTACTGAAATAGTTGGCGAAACGCCGAGTATTAGCAGAATAAAGGAAACAATTTTGAGGGTAGCTCCTACGGATGCTCGGGTATTGATAACGGGCGAAAATGGCACTGGCAAAGAGTTAGTGGCACGTTGGATACATGAGCATAGCAATCGCAATAGGGGGCCGTTGGTAGAGGTGAATTGTGCTGCGATACCAAGCGAATTGATAGAAAGTGAATTATTTGGTCATGAAAAAGGGTCTTTTACGTCGGCTATTAAACAAAAAATTGGGAAGTTTGAACAGGCAAATGGGGGGACGCTTTTTTTAGATGAGATTGGTGATATGAGCCTTGATGCGCAGGCTAAGGTGCTGAGGGCATTGCAAGAAAACAAAATAACGCGTGTGGGTGGCGACAAGGATATTAGCGTGAACGTGCGTGTGGTGGCGGCTACGAACAAGGATTTGCTGAGCGAGATTGAAAATAAAAATTTTAGAATGGATTTGTATCATCGGCTGAGTGTGATATTGATACATGTGCCGACGTTGAATCAAAGGGAAGAGGATATACCGATATTGGCGGAGAAATTTGTAAAAGAAATTTGTGAAGAGTATGGCATGAAAAAAATGATAAGCCAAAAGGCGTTGGAGGAATTGAAAAAAATAAATTATACGGGCAACATTCGGGAACTGCGAAATATAATCGAGCGTTTAGTGATATTGAGCAATGATAAGATTACTGAAAAAGAGGTGCAAACCTATGCTGGCAGTGCGAAACGTGAGACTATAGTGGATGCAAATGAACGGTTTCATAAACTGCATGATTATAAGGATTATGTTGAGAAAATGTTTATTGAACATAAGCTAAAATCGAATCATTGGAACATTGTAAAAACGGCGGAGGAGATAGATATTCAGCGTAGTCATTTGTATAACAAGATAGAGAAATATAGTTTGACGAGGGATTGATAAACGAACCCAATTGAATTGGGTTTTGATAAAAAAAAGCCGCTGTTTTACTTTGTAAACAGCGGCTTTTTATGTTGCATTTAGCCGTGTGATTTGTTGGTTAAAATGTAACTCGCAAAGCAGCGTATATGTTGCGTCCCGGGGCGTTGATGCCGCTTGAAAATGTTCTATAATTTAGGTCTAAAATATTGTCAATGCCTGATTGTAATGTGCTATTTTTATTCAACTTATAAGACGCTTTTATGTTGCACGTAAACCAAGCAGGCGCACCAAATGCGGCGGCATACTGTGGATTGTCTTCACCTGAGGGGCTATAATCAGCAATTGGTTTTGCCCCGTTATACAACGTAAATACATCTAAAAAAGCATGTTTGTTTTCGTACTTCAATCCTGCCCTGCCAAACATCGGGGGTATGTGGTCGAGCGGTATTTTAACGGTGTCTCGTACATTGCCGTATGTAAAGTTGAGTGAGCCATAGGCTAACAAATGGTCTGTTATAGCCATTTTGAGTGTGGTGCTATAACCATACACGTATCCTTTTTTGGTGTTTTGGTTTGCAAATACTTTGCTCATCACACCATCATATTTTACGCTGTCTTTGCCTTGAAATGTTGAGGGTGCAATGCTAATAAAATTATTTAAACTAGTATAATAAACCGTATTTTCCCAATATATTTTGTTGGTGTTATAGCAAGCAAAACCTACATCAATCGTTATGGTTTGTTCTGGGGTAAGACTTGCATTAGGCACTACTACATACCCTTTTTTTGAATCAAAAATCTTAGTTGCATCATCGAAATTGGGAGTACGAAAACCTGTTGAAATCGTTGCATTAAGTTTTGAAAAATTGTTAAGAAGTACGACCAGTCCGCTTTGTAAGGAATAGGTAAAGAAGTTTTGAGTAAAATTGTTGTAGGGCAATTTATAAAACAAAGTATCGATGTGTTCGCTTTTTAGGGTTGTAGTGCCGAGGCGAAACCCGTGGGTTGATTTTATTTTGTCGTTGTATGAATGATTGTAATTGAGGTAGGCCTCGGAGCGGTTTAAAGTATTGTTGCCATTGGGATATCGTGTACTGAGGGGCGCTTGAGCGGAGGTAGCAATTGTGATTTTATTGGCTTTAGATTGGAGCATTTCGTATGAATTTTCAGCCCCAAAGAGTAAATTGCCGTGTCCCAATTTCTTTTCAAAATCGATGTTAGTGTTAAAAATAGATACATTTTCAATGCGTACATTTTTACTTGGGCTTCCAAAATTTCTATTTATACGGCTTTCTTCCACGTCTTGATAATGCAAGCCTACGTGCATTTCTATTCCATTATATATATTCTTATGATTGAGATTATAACCTGCCAAAAGACGGCGTTGTGGCCCATAATACCATTCTGCACTCGATAAAATAGTGGTTCCGTTGGGGTCGGTCAAGCGATCGTAACGAGGCACGTTGCCCGTGGTAGAATATTGTACGTTTATATCGTGGGTAATCAACTCATTTTGCTTATATAAAAATTTCTGCATAATATCATATTGCGTATAGGCCGAACCAACTTGTATTTTGTTATTATCATTTTTAATGATTGTATCAACACCATTGAGCGAACGTACATAAAAATCGCGCGTGCCAAATAGACTATTGCGCCCGTTAGCAGTGGCACCCATGCGGAGATCGCCAAATTTTGAATATGTAATTGAAGTAAGTGAGGCAAAACGTTGTGTGGCATAATTCAAATCTATATGCCCTTTATTTTCTTTATTTACAGTTGAGTATCGTCCAAAAGCATTCCCCGTAATCGATTTGCTTGTCGTAGCTGCTAATTTAGGTTGGATTGTGTGAAAATGTACGGCACCACCTAATGCGTCGCTACCATATATGGTAGAAGCAGGTCCGTAAAGTATGTCGGCACGTTCCAAAATATTTTCATCAACAGTAATACAATTCTGCAAATGTCCCCCTCTGAATATCAGATTGTTCATACGCACCCCATCTACTACAAGCAACACCCTATTGGCTTCAAACCCACGAATGACAGGGCTTCCACCCCCTTGCTGACTTTTTTGCAATGATATAGCACCAGAGTTGCCGAGCACATCGGCTGTGTTTTGAAAATTTTGCTTTTGTATTTCATCTTTATAAATTGTCGCCGTTTGTTGAGCAATATTTTTTTTGCTTACAGGTTTTTTTGTTGTGCTGACGTCTATTTCATCTAATGTACGAATTGATTTTATTGAATCTGTTTGAGCAAAAAGAAAGCTCGGCAATACTACTAATAGTATAAAAAAAAGATATTTCATTGTTGATTTAATTTTAGAATTATAAAAATACTAGCCCCTTGTAAATACATAGGCTATTGACTAATTATGATTAATTAGTTAAAAAAAAGTTATAATTCAGACATCGGTGGTTTATAATCAACAACTAGAATTGTAGATAAAATGGGAATAGTAAAACAAAAATATTCAGGCGAATTTTTAAGAAATAAAGTTACTGATTCAGTAAAAAATTCAACGAACAAGAATAAAAAAAAAGCTGCTGTTTTATGTGAAGTTGCACCTTGATTTGAATTTTCTGTTATCCCATTTTTAATCAAAAACAAAAGTGTATCAAATATATCGGGCTTCAAAAGCAACTTTACAGAATCAGTAGGCAGGTTATTTGTTTCTACAACTTCATAGAATTTATTATTTAATAAAATCTCATTTTTCCTAACATTATTTTTATAATCAATGTTTGACAATTGAAGTTGCACTGTTTCTCCACATGATTTAGCAGCAAATTGGTATGTGTAATTAGTATAATGCAAAACACTCAATATTGCGTCCGCAGTAGCTTCGAGGGCAATGAAGCCCAACATAAACCACGCTAGAACAGCTGCAAAAGAGGCTCTTTTTTTCAAATTAATATTTTAATTTTTCTTTTTGTTGTGCTTTGTATCTATTGACACGCTCCATTACTTTGAAGCCTCCAGCCTCTCTATATATTTTGTCAGGCGACGTAGCATTACTAAAAATATCATCGTCTTCCGTTGAAAACGCTAGAATATTAGCACTAGCGACCACCCACATATTAACGCACTTTTGCCTACGACCGTATTGTTCTTTAGCAAAGATAAGTGCCATTTCTGAATCAGGCGCGTGCACTATACCCACATGTTGATGTTGGTCGCCCCGTTTTTTTTGATGAAAAACTTGAAATGCTATACCGTTATCACCTTGTTGCAACTCAACAATGTTTTCTTTTTGATTATCTACGTGAAGCCTTGCTACACGTGGGTCATACGATGGATTCATGCAGTGTTAAGTGGATTATTAATATATAAAAAAAAGCTGTGTTTATGATAATTTATTTTTGAAATCATCATACCCAAAAGTACGAATGATTTTGAAATTTCCAATCTTATCAATCAAACCAATAGCAGGATGTTTCACCCCATTGAACGTAGAAGTTTTGACCATCGTATAATGTATCATGTCCTCCAACTTCAACGTATCACCTACCTGCAGCGGCTTTGCAAAAACATATTCTGTTAAATAATCGCCCGCCAAACAAGAAGTTCCTCCCAATCGGTAGCTATTTTGTGAAGGAATACTATCAAGCAACATAGCATCATGCGCCCCTTCGATAGTAGGTTTGTAAGGCATCTCAAGGCAATCGGGCAGATGAGCTGTAAACGAAATATCTAAATTAGCAGTAGTCGCTCCGCCTGTACAAACTATATCCAAAATAGTAGTCTTCAAAAACCCAGCCTGCCAAGCATGAGCACTACCTGGCTCTACTATAATATGCAGATTCGGGTACTTCGCTTTAAAATTTTTTAACAACTTCACAAAATGATTACTGTCATAACCTTCGTGTGTAACCAAATGCCCGCCACCGATATTAAGCCATTTCAAATTAACCAAATGCTGACCCACTTTCGCTTCCACATGATGCAACACCTCCTCTAAGTCATACGAATTGTTCTCGCAAAGCACGTGAAAGTGCATTCCCTCTACTTCTATGGGCAACTGTGCAGGCAACGTAGTAGGATCGATGCCCAAACGTGAAGTCGGCGAACCTGGATTATACAACGCAACTTTAGCTTTTGAAAACTGAGGATTGATACGCAGCCCCATGCTACATGAATGCTTGCCTGCCGTAGCTTTATGGCGATTGAGTTGCGCCAATGAGTTGAAAGTAATATGCGATGAAAGTGAAGCGATAGCATCAATTTCATCATCAGCAATAGCCACACAATATGTATGCGATTTTGTTTTCATGTATTCACTACACAGCATAGCCTCATGCAGCGAAGAGGCAGTTGCACCCGATATGTATTCACGCACTATATCAAAAACACCCCATGTGCTGAACCCTTTGAAAGCTAATATAAACTCAACCCCAGCTGACTCTCCAAGCGTTTTGATACGACTTAAATTAGAACGTAGGCGAGACTCTTCAATCACAAAACATGGAGTAGGTATATCGTTTGAAATCATAATTAATAAAAATAAAAATCGAAAATAAAACAGTAAAGAAAAAAAAAAACCATACAATTCATCAAAAAAAAAGAAAAATTATTTCAAACTCACACTATTATCTTGTGCGTCAAACACATACCAAACGTTACTCTCAGGGCATATTGCTGTACCCGATTCATCGAAAACCAATCGATGACCATACGCACTCATCCACCCAATATGCCGAGCCGGATTCCCAACCACCAAAGCATACGGCTTCACATCTTTAAGCACCACCGCACCCGCCCCAACAAAACAATATTCACCTAACGTAATCCCACAAACAATAGTCGCATTAGCACCAATAGTAGCTCCCTTGTTCACCCAAGTTTTGCGATATGCATCTTTGCGAACGATTGCGCTGCGTGGGTTAAACACATTAGTAAAGACCATCGAGGGACCAAGAAACACATCGTCATCGCAAATAACGCCTTCATAAATACTCACATTATTTTGTACTTTTACGTTGTTGCCAAGCAGTACATTCGGCATCACCACTACATTTTGACCTAGTGAGCAATTTTCGCCAATCGTACAGTTAGGCATAATATGAGAGAAATGCCAAATTTTAGAACCCTTACCAATAGTGCACCCAGCGTCGATTACGGCGGTTTCATGATGAAAAAAATCTACCATTATTTGATTATAAATAAATAAGAAAATGAATAAAAAATAGAAACAAAAACAAAAATACATTCAAATAGTTAGTAAACTAAAATAAAAGAAAATCATTTTTTTAAAGCTTTTAAGGTTTGCCCCTTGCCGATTAAATCCTTATGCTCATCACCCCAAACCTACATAGGGCAGGGGTCGCTCCCTAGTAATTGCGGTGTACACGCCCAAGTAGTATTCGTGTTTAATTGTATTTATTTTTTTTTCTTTAATGATTTATTTTGAATAAGCTGGTTGATGTTGTGAGCGGCTCGTAAACATTGAAGTGGTTATATTAGTGTTCAGAAATAAAATTAAATTAGATGCAACCTTTTCAAACTTAATCTTATCTTTAATAGTTAGTGTTTATTTTTGACAATTAAAGTATAAAGCAGGATATGTCATATTATCAAAAAACTATAAAAAAACCTGTAACTGTATCAGGCATTGGGCTTCACACCGGTCAATTAGTTGATTTAACTTTCTATCCTGCTCCTGTTGGACATGGTTTTAAGTTCAAACGCATTGATTTGCCTGTACCTGTAATCATAAATGCAGATGCTGATTTGGTTGTTGAAACTGCTCGTGGCACAACTCTCGAGTACAATGGTGCGAGGATCGCAACGGTGGAGCATGTGCTAGCGGCTTGTGTGGGTATGGATTTGGATAACGTGCTTATGGAAATAAATGGCATTGAAATGCCTATTATGGATGGGAGTAGTTTATCGTTTGTAGAGGCTCTAACTCGCGTAGGAGTTGAGGAACAGGATGGTGAGCGGGAGTATTATCATCTGCATACTAACGTTACGTTGTTTGATAGTGAGAAACAAGTTGAGATGTTGGCGATGCCTGCTGACGAGTATCAATTGACGGTAATGATTGATTTTAATTCCCCTGTGTTGGGATTTCAGCATGCTTCGTTGCATCATATTGGGGAGTTTAACAAAGAGGTGAGTAAGTGCAGGACGTTTTGTTTTTTGCATGAGTTGGAGGTGTTGTTAGAAAACAATTTGATAAAAGGGGGTGATTTGCAAAACGCAATTGTTATAGTTGATAGGAATGTTGATGACGAAGAGTTAGCGCGGCTTGCGAAACTTTTTAACAAAGATAAAGTGGAGATTAAACAAGAAGGCATTTTGAATAATTTGCAATTACACTATCCAAACGAGCCGGCACGTCATAAGCTACTTGATGTAGTTGGCGACTTGGCGTTGATTGGTTCTCACATAAAAGGAAAAATAATCGCTTCACGTCCTGGTCATGCTACCAATGTTGCATTTGCAAAACAATTGAAGGCATTGATTAAAAAGAATAAGCACATAAAAGCGGCTCCTCCATATAATCCTGATTCGAGTCCTGTTATGGATATTAATCAAATTAATAAAAGCTTGCCACATAAGTATCCTTTTTTGTTGGTTGATAAGATTATTGACATCAACGACAATTCAATAGTAGGGATTAAAAATGTTACGTATAATGAGAATTTTTTTCCAGGACATTTTCCTGGCAATCCAATAATGCCTGGTGTTTTACAGATAGAAGCTATGGCTCAAACAGGAGGTTTGTTGGCTTTGCGTCATTTTCCAAACCCAGAGGAATATGATACGTATTTTTTGAAAATCGATAAAGTTAAATTCAAACAAAAAGTAGTACCCGGTGATACGTTGATTATGAAACTTGAACTCATCAACCCTATACGCAGAGGTATTTGCGAGATGAAAGCAGAGGCATTTGTTGGAAACAAGCTGGTAACAGAGGCTGAATTGACGGCCCGTGTTCAAAAAAAAATTAGTTAACATACTTATAAACCAGAATATTTTATAAACGTATGCTCACTAATGTTGTCATCAGCCCTGCTGCTAAAATCGCTAAAAATGTAACTATTTCACCTTTTTGTTATATAGACGCAAACGTGGAAATAGGCGAGGGTACTTGGATTGGCCCAAATGTAACGGTGTTTTCAGGGGCACGTATTGGCAAAAATTGTAAAATATTTCCGGGGGCTGTTATTTCTGCTATTCCACAGGATTTAAAATTTCAAGGAGAGGAGACCTTGGCTATCATAGGCGATAACACTACAATACGAGAGTGTGTAACGATTAATCGTGGTACTAAATACTTAAATAAAACCGAAATAGGTAAAAACTGTTTATTGATGGCGTATGTGCACGTTGCACATGATTGTTTGATTGGCAATAATTGTATCATTGCTAATTCGGTGAATTTAGCTGGGCATATATCGATTGGCGATTGGGTAATTATAGAAGGAATGGCAGCGGTGCAACAGTTTCTGCGTATTGGAGATCACAGTTTTATATCTGGCTGTTCGCAGGTTCGCAAAGACATACCTCCCTACGTGAAGGCAGGCAGAGAGCCAGTTTCGTATATCGGCATCAACAGTGTTGGTTTGCAACGCAGGGGATTTTCGCAAGATATTATACATGAGATACAAGATGTGTATCGTTACATTTTTGTAAAAAATTTAAGCCTCAGCAATGCGATTAAACAAGTAATGGATGCTATACCCTCGTCTCCCGAACGCGATCAAATAATATCGTTTATCAACAGTGCTGAAAAAGGAATTATGAAAGGATTTCAGAGTAAAGATGCGAATTAAATTAAACCAAATATCCAAAAGATTCAAAAATGAAAAGGTGCTACAAAACCTTACTTTTGAATTTGAAAGCAACAATATATACGTAATAACGGGCAGCAATGGTAGTGGCAAATCTACCCTTTTGCAGCTCATATCTGGAAAAATAAGCCCCACAGAGGGCAATGTATTGATGTACGATGATATGTACAAATTAGTTGAACTTAATGCATACTATAAAAACATAAGCTATGCCGCACCCTATATTGAACTCATTGAAGAATTGACAGTAAACGAAATGATAAATTTTCATTTCAAATTCAAAAAAAAACATATTAGTTTAAATGCTGAAACGATAGCTGAGTTTGGGTTGCAACCACACCTCGCTAAATATATTTCCGACCTGTCGTCAGGCTTAAAACAACGCATTAAATTAATGTTGATACTCTATAGCGATACTAAAATATTGTTGCTCGACGAGCCTTGTAGCAACTTAGATGCAGCAGGAAGAGCGTTGTACAAAAACAAATTACAAAATTTAATTGCTGATAAATTAGTATTGATAGCAAGCAACGACGTAGAGGAATATAATTTTTTTGAACATACATTGCTATCAATGTTGGATTTTAAAAAGTAATACGAGTTCTATTTAAAAAAAAAGGAAATTATCGTTACATTTGCATATAACAAAAGCCTAAAGATTTGCAACATTTTGTATTAATAAATACTATTAAAAGTCGAGCTGTACAACCTGTCAATTATATATTTGGTGGTGAACCACTTTTTATAGATGAGATTATAAATGCGGCTGAAAAATATCTATTAACTGAGGCTGAGCGTAGCTTTAACCAAACTGTAGTGTATGGGCGAGATATAACGATACCGTCGCTTATTGACATCTGCAAGCGGTACCCGATGATGAGCGAAAAGCAAGTAGTGATAGTAAAAGAAGCACAGTTTATAAAAGACAAAGACTGGGAATTGATGATGCCCTATTTTGAAAAACCAACTCCTACTACGATACTATTTATTGCGAACAAAACAGAGAAATTGGACGAACGCAAAACGATAACAAAATCAATACGCAAAACGTGTGCGGTGTTCAATGCCGAAAAAATAAAAGATTGGAAATTGACCGAATGGGTTCGAGATTACACACGACATTTGCAGTATGAAATCAGCCCTGAAGCCACGCAGCTTCTGTGCGACCACGTAGGCAATAATTTGAGTACGCTCGTCAATGAGCTCACTAAAATTATAATCAACAGCAACGAAAAGCGTAAAATAGGAGTCAAAGAAATAGAACTTTATGTGGGAATTAGTAATGATTATAGTGCATTTGAAATGTTAAAAGCTATAGCCAAAAAAGATAAAATTAAAGCATTTCAAATAGCCGAAGTGCTGTCAGCACAACCATTAGTAATGGTGCTTACAACTATGTTTGCTTACTTTGCAGCACTATACTGTTGCCATATTTATCAAGTAACGAACCAATATGATGCAGCTCAGATAACAGGGCGGCCACCTAACATAGCCGCCGAATATTTGGCTAGTATGTCAATATATCCTCTGCAAAAAACAGAATATATTCTGCTTTTAATCAATAAATATGATTTAAAAGAAAAGGGAGTGGGCAATTCAAAGTTAAAAAGTAAAGAATTGTTGCCTGAGTTGATTGCTAAAATATTTTCAATGTAATCGAACAAAGCTAGATTACTCAAAAGAAAGAGAACTTTGAATTACATAATAAAAAAAGTTACTTTACTTCCACTTGTATTCAAAGAATAAATATAATTCTACAAACAAATTTTACGAACTAGTATTCAATTTTTAATAGGATTTTTACAGGTTATCAGTTCCACTGAATGCGTTCCAACCTAGAGCAGAAAGCGGGTGCTTGTTGCCGCTTTTAGTAATAAGATGATTGCCTTCTGCCATCGTAACTGCCTGACCTATAACGCTTATATCGCCAGCAAGCATAATTTTATTATATTCCGCAGCTGGTATTGTAAACAATAATTCATAATCCTCGCCACCACTCATAGCACATAATGTTGCGTCTATTCCAAACTCAAAAGCTTGCTGTTTGCACTCATCATGTATCGGTATTCTATCTTCTAATAGATTAAACCCAACGTTGCTGTGTTTACTTAAATGAAGTATTTCGCTACTCAACCCGTCGCTCACATCAATCATCGAGGTAGGGAGTATTTCATTATTTGCAAATTGCGTAATCACGTCGATTCTTGCTTCAGGTTTAAGCTGACGCTGCAATAGATAAGGTGCATGCAATAAATTGGGCTGCATGTTAGGGTCTTCTAGATACACCTGTTTTTCTCTTTCCAACAATTGCAACCCTAAGTAGGCTGCACCCAAATCGCCTGTTACACAAAGTAAATCTCCAACGTTTGCACCTTTGCGATAAACAATTTTTTCTTGCAGTTGCTCACCAATACACGTAATATTGATGACTAAACCACTTTTGCTGCTACAAGTGTCGCCACCTATCAATGATACGTTATACTTTTGACAAGCCGCATGTATGCCTTCGTATAGCTCTTCTATTGCTTCCACACTGAATCTGTTGCTAATGCCGATAGACACAGTTATGAACTTAGGCAAAGCGTTCATTGCACATATATCACTCACATTTACAGCTACAGCTTTGTACCCAAGGTGTTTTAGGGGCACGTAAGTCAAATCAAAATGAATGCCTTCAGTGAGCATATCGGTAGTAACTAACATGCAAAAGGAGTTGGTGATGACAGCACTGTCATCACCAACTCCTTTAAGAATAGTTTTGTCGGTATATATTATTTTGTCAGTGAGCCTTTCAATGAGTTTGAATTCACCAAGTGAACTAATGTCGGTTCGATGCATTTGTAGTAGTAGAATAGATAAACAATCCTACAAAGGTAAATGCTAATTGACCAACCACCAACAAAAAAAATTAATAACGATTGCCACCGCCGCCGCCGTTGCCGCCACGGTATCCACCGCCGCCGCTACCGCCACCGTTAGAACGAGGTGGACGTGAGCTGAAGCTACCTTCTTCACGAGGGCGAGCTTCGTTGACAGTGATTGCACGTTCTTTCATTTCTTTGCCATGCAAGTTTTGGATAGCTGCATTACCAGCGTCATCGCTAGTCATGTCAACAAAAGCGAAACCTTTGCTGCGTCCTGTGAACTTGTCAGTAATAATTTTTACAGAAGTAACTTCTCCGAACTCGGAAAAAAGATCTTGTAATTCGGATTCTTTCATTTGGTAACTCAAGTTACCTACGTAGAGATTCATAATGCGTGTTGTTAATTGGTTTAATAAAATTAGATGTCTAAACAATGAGCATAATTACAACTTATTTTACAAATAAAACAAATAAAAAAAAATATTTTTTAATTATTATCTTTAACCCTAACGCCTCCATTTGACTGAAACATAACTAGAGTATATGTTTGCGTCCATTGGAGGGGAACATTTTTCAATTTTTATTTTATAATAATTTAATCTAATAAAAACTTCTTTTAGCTCAATTTCTATGTTTTGTACCACAGTTTCCAAAAGTGGCGTTGCTAATTTCATGTGTTTTTCAATGCATTTTAATAGCACTTCGTAGTCCAGAGTTTCTTCAATATTTTGAATATTACAAGGCGCATCAAATCCAATTTCTGCATTTATAATAAAATCATTTCCATTCGATTTTTCAAACTCATAAATGCCATGATTCGCACGCATACGTATATTTTTCAAACCTATGATCATCTATATATTTTGATTTATATATTGAATAAAAAGTGCAAAGGCTTTCGCCCTATGGCTAAATTTATTTTTCTGCTCTAACATCATATCGGCGAAACTTCTACTCGCTCCATCAGGCACAAATATAGAATCGTAACCAAAACCATACAACCCCGACGGAGATTGACTTACAGCACCTTTGCAAAGACCCGTATGGAGGGTTTCGCTGTTGTTGATAATCGCTGCTATGCAGGTCTTAAATTGAGCCGATCTTGCGGTGGTGTTCTTCAATGCATCTAACAACTTATTGATATTGTCGGCATCGTTTTTTTGTATGCCCGCATACCTCGCCGAGTGCACTCCAGGTGCTCCATTTAGTGCCTCTACCTCCAATCCAGTATCATCGGCAAATACATTGAGTTGGGTCAATTGATGTATGTGCCGTGCTTTTTTTAACGCATTTTCTTCTATTGTCAATCCATCTTCTATTATCTCTTCTTCAAAATTAAGGTCTGCAAGCGAGAGCAGGGTAATACCTGCGGGCATCAATTGTGCTATCTCAGCTACTTTATTTGAATTGTGTGATGCAAATATTAGTTTCATTTTTTATAATTATAAACCCAAATATATAGCATTATAGTAGGATAATTTAAACTAAAACTAGTATCTGCTTTAGATTACTATTATTTTGTTTTTTAGTTACTAAAACGTTGCCTCCACCTCGATTTTAGCGTTAGACTAACAATTAAAATGCCTGTTTGTTTTGTATGAATATCATAAACAAATAGCCATTGGCATATCCAATAATAGAATTTGTAAGGGTTTGTTTATTTTTAATTTATATAATCAAAATTAAAAAAAAGATACGTTATTCATTTACCCCCAAGACATCATCACGTATTGAGTGTTGGTTCATAAAAATCTGACTTCAAAATAACTAGTTGCTTCGAATCGTTTTTTAAAAATACTAAAATTGATTGTAATATTACATTTTAAAAAAAATAACTGCTCCATGTTTGAAATTATTTTAGAAAAAATAACTCCTCGATTTCTCGTAGATGCTATTCGATTGAATAAGAAAAAAAACCTCTTAAAAAAGTATCAGGGCAATAATGTAACCTGCCCTATTTGCCTTCACAATCTTTGTAAGTTTGGTAATTATGGCTACCCCGTTCGTTTCAATGCGTTTTGCTACAATTGTGATTCACTAGAGAGGCATCGTTTGATGTGGTTATTTATCACCAAAAAAATTGGTATTTTAAATGAAAACAAAAAAATAAAATTACTACATTTTTCACCTGAAAGAGTGCTGTACAATTTGTTTAATAGTTCACCCAATATCGATTATACCTCTTGCGACTTATTTCCTCAATATTATAATTTTGATGGAAAAAACAAGGTAGAAAAAGTTGATATTACAAAAATACCATACGCTGACAACACGTATGATTTCATTATTTGCAATCATGTTTTAGAGCACATAATAGAAGACCGACTAGCAATGAGCGAATTAAAAAGAATACTCAAAACAGGCGGTCAAGCTATATTATAGGTGCCGATAGATTATAATTTAGCGACTACGTATGAAGATTATACTATCGTAGAACCGGAAGATAGAAAAAAATCTTTTGGACAAAAAGATCATGTTCGTTGGTATGGTTGCGATTACCCTGATAGGTTGCGTGGGGCGGGGTATGATGTAGATGAGGTAGATTATTATAATGAACTTGGAGATGAATTACAAAAAAAATATGGCTTAATGAAAGGCGAGATTATCTATCATTGCACAAAGAATAATTAAAATAAATTAAAAATTTAGATAAAAAAAAGACCCAACATTTGGTTGGGTCTTTTTTTGATTTTCTATCAATCAGTATCTTATTTACTTTTTACAAACTTGCGGTTTGATAACATGCCAGCACTATTGCGTTCACGTAAGTTTAAAAAATAAACTCCATTTGCGTAGCTGCTAACGTCTAGTTCAAAACTATTGACGCCAGGTTGTAATACAATTATTTTCTCTTGCATCACTCTACCGATTACATCTACTACGTTTAATTGAACTTCAGCAAATAGGGAAGTCGTAATTTCGTATGTTATGCTTGCATCGGTTGGATTGGGGTACAAATTACTAATATTGGTTGGGCTTGTGCATAATGGCGATACGTGTAGCGTTGTCAAAAATGTTTCAGTGCCATTATTATCCACTTGTATAAGTTGATAATATACTGCTTTGGAAGGGGTGATAGGGTCAAAGTAGTTATAATGATGCATGATACCGGAGTTGCCATTGCCAGCTACACTTGCTATCTGTTCGTATGTGGCCCCTGCATCCAAACTGCGTAGTATGTTGAAGTGGGAACAGTTATTTTCTGTTGCTGTTATCCAATTAATATGCGTTCGCAGACAGTTGTTTTCAGCATTTCCGTTTACAAACATAACAGATGCAGATGTTGTGTTGGTTACGCCTATCGAAATAATAGCATTATCTGTTACCCCGCTGTTTGCTATTTGGTAGATTATAGTTACTGAACCGTTGTAGCCTATTACGGGCGTAAATGTTATCTCACCTGTTATTGGGTTGACTGTTGCCACGCCTTGCAAAGGTGAAGGTCCTGTTAATATTGTAACCGTACTTGCCCCTACTCCACCGACTACTACGTCGTTCAGCAACACATCAACCACTATAGGATTAGTAGTCGAAGTGGTAGTGGTAGTCGTGCTGATATCATTGACTGCATTGATTGTTACACTAGATACATTTATGACCAAATTGTCTGTAACTACACAGCCTGCGTCGTCAGACATTGATACGTTATACGAAGTGGTTGTAAAGTTAGCTGGCGTAGTGTAAGCGGCTGTAGCAGGGCCTCCTACCCATGCGAAACCCGTAACCGTACTCGTAGGGCTTGCCGATTCGTTGGCTAACAAACTTGCCGTAGCACCGGGAGCTACCGTTTGGTCTATGCCTGCATTTACCATTGGATACGTGCATACGGACGTGATTGTGAATTGAACACCGAGGGCATCGGCAACTAAAATACTAAAGCCAAGACCTGAGGTGTGTTTGAAATTCAGTTGGTGCGATGTAGGGCTGAGTATAACAAAATCTGAGTTATCGATAGCTACGTTTATAGTTGGATCGGGGTTAATATCAAATGCTCCAATAGATGAAACGATGCTAAATGGTGCGTTGCCATTCATTAAAAAGAAATCAGAAAATTGACCAGATGCTAGTGCCGTTTGATTGTTCATACAAACACAAGGATCTAAAATAGTACTGGTACTAACGCATGGCAAAACGGTAACAGTGGCTACATCGGTGGTTATACAACCTTGTGCGTCGGTTGCTGTTACTGTATAATCTTGAGTCGCATTGAGGATAGGAGTTATAAATGGATTCGCAGAACTACCACTAGCCCAACTGTAAGATACTATTGGTGATAATGAACTCGCAACTAAAGTAGCACTGCCTGTGCAAGTGATTGTAGCTCCTGCTCCAGCATTTACTATTGGATAAGTGCAAATTCCCGAAAACGTTGTTGCAACGCCAAAACCGTCTGTTATAGTTAGATTATACCCCAGCGAAGAAGTATGCTTAATAATTAATTCATAAACACCTGCTCCCGTCATTATAATGTCTGCTGCACTTATGATTGTGTTTGACAATGGGCTTATATTATTTTGATACGCACCACTTGATGATGTTATTGTCAATGGTCCTGTGCCTGTTATTGTGATTACATCAAGGTATTGCCCCGCAGCAGTGGGTAAGCCGTTATTTAAACAAACACATGATGAAGTGGAGTAGGTTGTGGCACTAGGGCAACTGAAATTATATGTTGCGATATCTGATTGGCACGCAGTGGGATAATCAGGGTCTGTATATGAAAAAGTAATAAACCCAGACTGTCCCAAAAGAGGTGTGTAGGTGTTGGTACTGCCCGTTGCATCGTCGATACCATCACCATTTAGATCTACTCCATACGTCCAGGTTTCATCACCATCTAGCACTACTCCTGCACATGCAGTAACACTCGCCGTGAAAGGCCCACATTGACCTGACATACTTGGTGCCATGCCATCTATAATGCCTATCGAAGGTTGTTGATATATGGAGTATATAACAGGTGTTTGTGCATCAACATTACAAATAGCCGACAATGTAGCAGCATCAAAAGAAGCATTAACCTCGATTGTCTCTAAACACAACCCAACACTAGTAGGTGCAACTGCACAGAATGTGCCTGTAGTAGCAACAGATGATGTTATAACATTTACAACGCCAAACATACTTGAATGGAAATCACAAACGAAACTATATGACCCCGGTGATGTAACTAAATAAGATACAGTGCTTGTCGCTCCTACTATTGGAGGAGTTGTACCAGTAACCGTGATAGGGTGGCCAGGTGTGCCAGGAAACAATATAATATCACCCACATAAAATGGTCCAGCAGGAACTACATAAGGAGCAAAAGGAACCATAGTAATTGTATGTGTAGTAGGAGATGTGGTAACATCGGG